>NZ_JACHEZ010000003.1 GCF_014201675.1 Oceanithermus desulfurans
GCAGACCGCGTGTGGGGTTTACCCGCGTCCGGCCTGCGCTTTTCGCCTTCCCTGATCCGTGCTTTCAAGATCCCCGCACCCGCTGGGCGCAAGACCTAGGGTACAGGCGACCCCGGGGGTTGTCAAGCGCCCTCGGGCTAGAATCGGAGCATGACGGAACCGCAGACGATACCCGTGCTCGACAAGGGCTTCGTGCGCCTGGTGGACGCGATGGGCGACGACCGCCGCATCGTCCAGGCGGCGCGCGTGAGCTACGGCGAAGGCACCAAGACGGTGCGCGAGGACGCGGCTCTGATCGACTACCTGATGCGCCACCGGCACACCAGCCCCTTCGAGATGGTGGAGTTCACCTTTCACGTCAAGGCGCCCATTTTCGTGGTGCGCCAGTGGTTCCGTCACCGCACCGCCAGCGTCAACGAGATCTCGGCGCGCTATTCGGTGCTGAAAGACGAGTTCTACGAGCCCACCCCCGGGGAGCTGCGCGCCCAGAGCAAGGTCAACAAGCAGGCGGGCGAGGGGCGGCTGCCAGCGGCCGAGGCCGAACGGGCTTCCGCACTGCTGGCCGCGGCCGGGCGCGACGTCTATGCCCGCTACCAGGAGCTGCTGGCGCTGGGGGTGGCCCGGGAGCAGGCCCGTAGCGTGCTGCCCGTGGGCATCTACACCGAGTTCTACTGGAAGCAGGACCTGCACAACCTGCTGCACTTCCTGAGGCTGCGGCTCGACCACCACGCCCAGGCCGAGATTCGCGCCTACGCCCGCGCGGTGGCCGAGTTCGTGAAAGCGCGGGTGCCGCTGGTGTGGCGCTCGTTCGAAGAGCACGTGCTGAACGCGCGCACCCTGAGCGCAAGCGAGCTGGCGGTGCTGGCGCGGCTGGTGGACCGGGAAGCCTACGCCGAGGCGCTCGGGCAGGCGGGGCTGTCCAAGAGCCGGGTGCGCGAGGCGCTGGAAAAGCTGTTCGGCGAAGCTTAGCCGCCGTTCATCGGCGCGGCCGGGTAGGAGCCGAGCACCTTCACGAAGGCCGCCCGGCGCAGCAGGGTCACCAGCGCCTCGGCGGGCTCGGGGTCTTCGACGTGGCCCTCGAAGTCGAGGTAGAAGACGTAGCTCCAGGCGCGGTCGCGGCGGGGGCGCGACTCGAGCTTGGTAAGGTTCACCCGCGAACGGGCGAAGGCCTCGAGCGCCGAGAGCAGCCCCCCCGGCTTGTGCCGCACCCCGAAGACGACGCTGGTCTTGTAGGGGCCCTCGGCGCGCGGCCGCTCCTCGCGGGCGATGACGAAGAAGCGGGTGTAGTTGAAGTTGAAGTCCTCGATCCCCTCGGCCAGCACCTCGAGCCCGTAGACCTCGGCCGCCCGCCTGGAGGCGATGGCCGCCAGCCCCGGCTCGGGCCGCTCGGCCAGCTGCTTGGCCGCCCCGGCGGTGTCGTAGACGGGTACGGCCTCCAGCTTTTGCCGGGCCAGGAAACCGTCGCACTGGGAGAGCGCCTGGGGGTGGCTGATCACCTTGCGCACCTCCTCGAGTCGGGTCCCCGGCGGAGCAAGCAGGTTGTGGCGCACCCGCAGGTAGATCTCCCCCACTACGTGCAGGTCGGACTCGAGCAGGAGGTCGTAGGTCTGGTTGATGCTGCCGGCCACCGCGTTCTCCACCGGCACCACGCCGCAGGCGGCCGCGCCGGAGGTGACCGCCTCGAAGACCTCGTGAAAGGTGGGGTAGCCCACCGGCTCGGCGCCCCCGGTGACGGTGAGCGCCGCCTCCTCGCTGAACGCGCCGGCGGTCCCCTGGTAGGCGACCTTCTTCGACATAGCCAACAGTATACTGGCCCCATGGTGCGTTTTCTCGAAGGGGTCGTGCTGGAGCTGGCCGAGGACCGCGCGATCGTGAGCCTGCACGGCCTGGGCTTCGAGGTCTTCTGCCCCACCGGGACGCTGGGGCGGCTGCGCGTGGGCGAGACCGCACGGCTGCACACCCGGCTGGTGGTGCGCGAGGACAGCCTCACCCTCTACGGCTTCCACGACCCGCTCTTGCTCGAGTGGTTCGACCTGCTCACCGGCGTCTCGGGCGTGGGGCCGCGCGTGGCGCTGGGCCTGCTCAGCGCCCTGCCCGCCGACCTGCTGGGGCAGGCCGTGACCGGCGACGACCCCAAACTGCTTACCGCCGCCCCCGGCGTGGGCAGGAAGCTGGCCGAGCGCATCGTGCTGGAACTCAAGACCAAGCTCCCCGACCACCTGGCCGGCCTCGCCCCCAGCGCCGCGCCCGTCGAGAACCCCGCCGCCGGCGAAGCCGCCGCGGCGCTGATCACGCTGGGCTTCCGCGAGACCCAGGTGCACGCGGTGGTGCAGAAGCTGGCCGCCAAGCAGCCCGAGGCCGGGGCCGAAGAGCTCATCCGCCTGGCCCTGCGCGAGCTCCGGTAGGGCATAATGGCTGGGTGCGGCCTGGCCGCCCTTACCATGGAACGACGCGAGATCGACACCCCCGAAGCCTGGAACCGTATCGTCGGCGAGCTCCCGCTCTCCAGCTCCCTGCAGTCGTGGGGCTGGGGCGAGGTAAAGCGCACGAGCGGCTGGAAGCCCGTACGCCTCGCCCTTTTCGACGGTGGCGAGCCCGTGGCCGCGGCGCAGCTGATGACGCGCCACCTGGCCGGCCCGCTGCGCCTGGCCTACGCCCCCCGCGGTCCGGCGCTGGCCGAGGCGGGGTTGCTGCCGCGGGTGGCCGAACAGCTGGCGCGGGCGGCGCGCGGCGCGCTCTATCTGCAGCTCGAACCCCCCCTGGCCCTGGAGGAGCCGTACGACGTCCCCGCCTTCGCGGGTCTCCAGCCGGCGGCCACGATCCAGCCCGAGTACTCGATCCTGGTGGACCTCGAAGCCGGCGAGGAAGCCGTGCTCGCGCGGATGAAGTCGAAGACGCGCTACAACATCCGCCTCTCGGCCCGCAAAGGGGTGACCGCGCGGATCGTGCGCCCGGGCGAAGGCGACGCCGAAGAGGCCTTCGAGGCCTTCTTGGCGCTGTTCACCGAAACCAACCGGCGCGCGAAGCTCCTGCAGCACGCCCGCAGCTACTACGAGACGGTCTTCCGGGCGATGGAGCAGCCGGGGGGCGCGGCCTTCATCAGCCTGGCCGAGTACCAGGGCCAGCCGCTCGCGGCCGGGCTCTTCGTGGCCTTCGCCGGCCGGGTGGACTACCTCTACGGGGGCTCGAGCCGCGAGCACAAGAACGTGATGGCCCCCTACGCCATGCACTGGACGGCGATGCGCTGGGGCATGAAGCACGGCTACCGCGTCTACGACCTCTGGGGGGTGCCCCGGGTGCTCACCCCCGAGTCGCACGCCTACGGCATCTACCGCTTCAAGGAGGGCTTCGGCGGCCGGCGGGTGCGCTTCCCCGGCTACGTGCGGCCGCTCTCGCCCCTCTTCGGCCCGGTGCAGACCGCGCTGCGCTGGCGCAAGAACTGGGTCAACTGGCGCACCCGCGGCACCCCCCGCGACGTCTTGTGATTTGAACATTTAAAACCTTAAAATACCCGGCATGGACCCCGACCGCCGGCAGCTGCTGGCCCAACTCGACGAAGAGTTCTTCCTCTTCCTCTGGCGGGTCAAGGAAAGCACCGCCCGCCTGTTCAAACCGCTGGGGCTGCGCCCCGAACAGGTCTTCATCCTCGAGCTGATCGACCGGGGCCTCCACCACCCCAAGGAGATCGCCGACGCCTTGCAGTGGGACCCGCCCCTGCTCAGCCATTACCTCGCCAAGCTCGAGGAGCGCCGTCTGATCGAACGCGAGCTCGACCCCGACGACCGCCGGCGCACGCGCATCACCCTGAGCGCCTCCGGCGCCCGGCGGCTCGAGCGCGCCCGGGCGGCCTGGCGCGACTACACCGCCGAGACGCTCGAAGTCCTCGAGCCGGGTGAAATCGAAACCTTGCGCGGCTACCTGCGCCGCCTCCTGGCCGCCCAGGAGGCGCGGGCATGAAGCGGCGGATCTGGGCTGCCTGGCTGCTTTCGCTGGCCGCCGCCCAGCCCGCCTTCCTGACCTCGCTGCAGGCCCACCCCCAGCTTCGCGCGGCCCGCCTGCAAGTGGAGGCGCGCGCCCTGGCGGCGCGCCTCGCGCCCAACCGGCTGGCGTTCGACGCCCAGGGGGGCTGGACCCGGCGCGCACTCGACCCAGCGGAACCCTGCCCCTTCCTCGCCGACCCCGACCCCAGCAACGACGTCCTTTGCAGCTTCGTCAGCCCCGACGTTCCCAACGAGGCCTCGCAGGCGGAGGTGGGGCTCACCCTGCGGCCGCTGACCTTCGGCGACTACGCCGACCGCAGCCGGCTCGCCGACCTGGACCTGGCCGAGGCGCGGCTGGACTACCGCAAGGCGCAGGCCGAGCTCGAGGCCGCCGCCCTGCGCGCGGCGTTGAGCCTGGCCGAGGCCCGGCAGGGTCTGGAGGTGGCACGCGAGGGGCGGCGCCTGGCGGAGGCGGCCCTGGCGGCCACCGAGCTGCGGCGCCGCAAGGGCGCTGCGGGCGACGCCGACCTGCGCGCCGCGCGCCTGGCCCTGGAAGACGCACGGGCGCGGGTGGAGCAGGCCCGGGAGGGGCTCGAGCTGGCCCAAAAGGGGCTGGCCGCGTTCACCTCCGAGCCCCCGCCCCCTCCGCCCTGGCCCCTGGAGCCGCCCGAACGGGCGGAGCCCGCCTCGCTCGCCCGCGCCCGGATCGCCGTGGAGCGGGCCCGGGTGGCCCTGAAGAACCGCGGGCGCGACTTCTGGCCCACCGTAGAGGTCGGCTACCGGCTCAACCTGGACGACCGCAGCAGCCTCGCCGTTTCGCTGGAGTCGCGCACCCTCGGGGCGCGCGTGGCCTACGGCTACGCCACCTTCGCCGATCCGGCGCGCGCGCGGACCCGCACAGAGTGGCGCGTGGGCGCCCGCCTGAGCCTCTCGGCGGAAACCTGGGCACAGCAGTCCGAAGCGCGCCTGCAGCTGCGCGCCGCGGAGGCGGCCCTGGAGGCGGCCCGCCGCCAGGCCGTAGTGGAGGCGCTGCGCCTGCGCCAGCGGATCGATCAGGCCCTGCGCGCGGCCGAGCGCGCCGCGGCGCGTCTGGACGCCGCCCGCGCCGACGAACGCGAGGCGCGGGAACGGCAGCGTCTGGGTCTGATTACGCCGCTGCAGCTGATGCAGACCCAGCTGGCGCGGCTGCAGGCGGAGCTGCAGCTCCAGCAGGCCGAAAACGACGTACGGCGGGCACGGCTCGAACGGCTCGTCTTCCTTGCGGTCCCCCCATCGGAGGTGTGGCGATGAAACCCTGGATCCCCCTGGCCCTGCTGCTGAGCGCGCTTCCGGCGCTGGCCCTTGGCTACCCGGAGGCGCTGGCGCGCGCGGACGACCGGCCGCCGGTCGTGGCCGCGCGCGCCGAACTCGACGACGCCGAAGCGCAGTGGGCGCGCACCGAGGCCGACCCCGCGGCGCTGCGTCTGGAACGGCTGCAGGCCCGTCAGCGGCGCGAGCTGGCCGCGGCGCAGCTACGCCTGGAGCGGATACGGGCGTCCGCCGAGATCAGCCTCGCCTACACCCAGCTGCTCGACGCCCAGGCGGCCTACCGCCTGGCGGAGCGGGGGCTCGAACTGGCCGCCCGCACCCTTCGCGTCGCCCAGCTGCGCTACGTCAAGGGCGGCATCGGCCGCCAGGAGCTGCGCGCCAGCGAGCTGCGCCTGGAAGAGGCGCGCAACCGGCTGCGGCAGGCCGACGACGCCCGGGCGCTCGCCCGCGCCCGGCTCTTCTCGCTGGTCGGGGGGCCGGAGCCGGGCGAGGCGCTGGCGCCGGCGGGCTCCCCGGTGCTGCCCGGCCTGGAGGCCGTCTACCTCCGCCTGGACGCCCACCCCGACCGCCTGCGCGCCGCCCAGGGGGTGGAACTCGCGCAAACCGCCCTGGCCCTGCTCGACCCCAGCTACGCCCCCCGCGCCCGGATCGAAGCGGCGCAGCTGCAGCTGACCCAGGCGCGCACCGCGCTGGAAGAGGTGCGACGCGGCCTGCGCCTGCAGGCCAAGGCCCGCTGGCAGGCCGTGGCCGAGCGGCAGCGCGACCTTGACCTGGCGCGCGGCGAGAGCGACAAGGCCGCCCGTGACCTCGACGTCGCCCGGGAGCGCTACCGCGCGGGGCTGATCTCGGAACTCGCGCTGCTGCAGGCAGAGCTCGAGCGCGAGCAGGCGGCCGTGGCGGTCCAGAACGCCGAACACGCGCTGCTCGCCGCCGCCTGGGAGCTGGCGGTGGCGACCGCCTGGCCGCTGGAGGTGCGCGATGCGCACTAGCCTCCTCTTAGCCCTGATCGCAGCGCTGCTGCTCGTCGGCGGCTGCAAGCGCAACCGCGGCGGCGAAGCCGCCCCCTCCACCCCCGCGGTGCAGGAACGTTCCGCCTTCAAGGTGCGCACGGTCGCGGTCTCCAGCGGACCGCTTACGGTCGTGCGGGAAGCCTCGGGTCGCATCGAGCCGGAGCGCGACGTGCGGGTGGCCGCGCGCACCGGCGGAAAGGTGACCGCGGTGCCCGTGCGCGAAGGCGACCGCGTCGCACGGGGGGACGTGCTGGTTCAGCTCGACGAGCGCGACCCTCGCGACCGCCTGCGGCAGGCGCAGCTGGCCCTGGAGCAGGCCCGCCTGAACCGGGTCGCCGCCGAGCGCAGGCTCGCCGACCAGGAGGCGCAGCTCACCCGCCAGCGGCAGGCGGCGCGCCAGAACCTGGCCAACGCCGAGAAACGCCTCGACGAGGCGCGGGCGCTGCTGCCGCTGGGGGGTGTGGCCCCGGTCGAGGTGGACCGGCTCGCCGCCGCGGCCGCCCAGGCGGCGGCGAACGCCGCCGCCGCCGAAGCCGCCTACCGGCGCTGGCAGCGCAGCAAGGACGAGGACCTGGCGCAGCTGCGGCTGCAGGTAGAGCAGGCGCAGGTCGCGGTCGACCAGGCGCGCACCGCGCTGGAGGACACCCGCATCACCGCCCCGTTCGCCGGCCGGGTGGCCGCCCGCTTCGTGGACGCGGGGGCCTTCGTGGGCCCCGGTTCGCCGGTGGTGCAGCTGGTCGCGGGACCGCGCAACGTGGTCTTCAAGCTGCCCCCCGACGAGGTGGCCCGGCTCGATCCGACCGAGCTGACGCTCCTCTTCCTGGGCCGCCGCTACCCGCTCGAGCTCCTGCGCAGCGCGCCGGTGCCGGGGCCGGACCGTCTGATCAGTCTTTACGCCCGCCCCCTCGAGGGCGGCGACGAACTGCCGTTCGGGGGCGCGGTGCTGCTGCGCTACCGTCTGGTCCTCGCCTCGGGCCCGCGGGTGCCGGCGACCGCGCTGCGGGTGCGCGAGGGCCGGAGCTACGTCTTCGCCGCCAGCGGCGAGCGCGCCCGCGCCGTACCCGTCGAGGTCGTGGCCGAGGCGGAGGGGTGGGCGGTGGTGCGCGGCGCCGGGCTGCCGGAGCGCGTCGTCCATCCCCTGCCCCAGGACCTGCGTGACGGTTCGTACCTGGAGGTCCTGGAGTGAGGGAGAACCCGCTGGTCCGCTTCTTCGTCGAGCGGCCCGTCCTCACCACGGCGTTCTTCCTGGCGGTCACCCTCTTCGGGCTGCTCACCGCCTTCCGCCTGGGGGTGGACATGCTGCCCAAGATCGAGGTCCCGGTGGTCACCGTCACCACGATCTACCCCGGCTCGAGCCCGCGCGAGATCGCCGATCAGGTCAGCAAGCCCGTCGAGGACGCGCTCTCGACGCTCTCCGGTGTCGACCGCATCGCCTCGATCTCGCTTGAGGGGGCCTCGCAGGTGATCGTCCAGTTTGACTACGGCGTCGACGTGAACGTGGCGGCGGTGGACGTCTCGGAGCGGGTTTCCGCCATCCGCGGCGAGCTCCCCGCCGACGCCGAACCCCCCGTGGTCGCCAAGTTCGATCCCGCGGCCGACCCCATCCTCTTCGTCGCGCTCACCGCCCCGGGAGAGTCGCTGGGGCGTCTGGGCGCCTACGCCGAGGACCGCCTCAAACCCGAACTGCAGCGCATCCGCGGCGTGGCCGACGTGCAGGTGGTGGGCGGCCCCGACGAAGAGGTGGCGGTGCTGCTGCAGCCCAGCCGCCTCGCGGTCCTGGGCCTCTCGCCGCTGCAGGTGGTGCAGGCGCTCGCGGCCGACACCGTCAACCTCCCCGCCGGTGCCCTGGACGTGCGCGGCGAGCACCGGGTGGTCAGTCTCCGCAGCCGACCCGCCACGCCCCACGACGTAGCCGAGCGCACGGTGGACGCGCGCCGGGGGCTGAAGGTGCGCGACGTCGCCAAAGTTCGCCTGCAGGAAGGGCGGGCCGAGACCTTCAGCCGCCTCAACGGGGACCCGGTGGTGCTCATGGCGGTGCGCAAGGCGAGCGGCTCCAACGTGGTGGAGGTCGCCCGACGCGTCCACGAGACGGTAGCCGCGCTGCAACTCCCCGAAGGCTACCGGCTCCGCACCGTCTTCGACGTCACCCGCTTCACCCGCGCCACCGTGAACGACACCTTCGTCGAGTCGCTGATGACGGCGTTGATCGTCTCGGTGATCATCCTCGTCTTCCTCGGCCGCACCAACTCCGCGCTTTCCGTCATCCTCGCCATTCCCGTCACCCTGGCCGGATCCATCGTCGTCTACGGCGTCTTAGGCTTCACTTTCAACGTGATCAGCCTGCTGGCGCTGATCGTGGCCGTGGGGCTGGTGGTCGACGACGCCATCGTCGTGGCCGAGAACATCGACCGCTGGCTGGAGCAGGCGTACGGTCGCATGGAGGCGGTGCTCAGGGGGGCCTCCGAGGTCAGCACCGCGGTGCTGGCGACGACGCTGAGCCTGCTCGCCGTCTTCGTTCCCATCAGCTTCCTGCCCGGCATCGTCGGCCAGCTCTTCCGCGAGTTCGGCATCGGCCTTTCCACCGCCATCGCCATCAGCTACCTGGAGGCGATGTTCTTCCTCACCGTACGGCTGGCCTACTTCCCCGACCCCAAGCCGCCGGGCTGGCGCGACTTGGGGCGGCTGCTGCGCAGCTTCCACCTCGACCTCGGAGCCTGGCGGGCCGCGCTGGGCCGCTGGGCCTTCTGGGCGGCGGCGCTCGCCCTGGCCTACGGCGGCCACCGGCTTAGCGGCGCGGCCCTGCCGGCGGTGCTGGCCGGGGCCGGCTTCGCGCTGGGCTACCCGCTGCTGCGCTACGCGGCGCGGATGCTGGGCGGGGCGCTGGGTGCGCTCATGCGCGCCGCGCACGAGGCGGTGGACCTCCCCTTCGCGCGGCTGCAGGACGGATACGCCCGCTTGGTGCAAAGGCTGCTGCAACACAGCGGGCTGGTGCTGCTGGGCGCGCTGGTGCTGATGGCCTCGGTGGCCTGGGTGCTGCCGCGGCTGCCCTTCAACTTCACGCCCAAGGCCGACAGCGGCTTCATCGAAATCACCCTCACGCTGCCCAAGGGCACCGACCTGGACACCACCAACGCGCTGGTTCAGAGGCTCGAGGGCTACCTGCTCACCCGCCCCGAGGTGGACGCGCTGGTGACCACCGTGGGGGCCTCGCAGAACGCGGGTACCGGCAGCGCCCCCGAGCGGGCCAGCCTCAGCCTGCAGCTGGTGCCCAAGGACGAACGCATGGACCAGTACGCCCTGGCGGAGGTGCTCCGGCGCGATCTGCAGGCGCGCGTCGCCGCACATCCCGAGGCCAAGGTGCGGGTGCAGCCCATCACCGGCGGCCCTCCGAGCGCGGCCGACATCGAGTTCGTGCTCACCGCCCCCAGCGAGGCACGGCTGGAGGAGCTCAACCGCGAGGCGCTCCGCCTGATCCGGTCCCTGCCCTTCGTACGCGACGCAAAGAGCAGCCTTTCCGAGCGCACCCAGGAGTACAGCTTCCGCCTCGACGCGGCCAAACTGACGGGCACCGGTCTGAGCGCCCTCGAGGTGGGGCGGACGCTGCGCGCCTACCTGACCGGGCTGGAGGCCGGCCGTCTGAGCGACGGCGGGCGGGACACGCCCGTCGTGGTCCGCGCCGACCCCGCGGCGCTCGCCAGCGTGCAGCAACTGCTGGCGCTGCCCATCGCCGCCCCCGCCCTGGGGTCCACCGTCCCCCTCGCCGGCCTCGGGCGCTTCGAGCGCCGGGACCAGGCGGCCAGCATCGGACGCACCAACCAGGCCTACTCCGCCGGCTACCAGGTCAACCTCGTCGATCCCGAGGCCGGAGCGCTGCAGGCGGAGCAGCGGCTTAAGCGCGCCCTCGCCGAGGCCGGGCTGCTGGGCGGCGGCGTCGGCTACCTGGCCACCGGCACCACCACCTTCACCGGCGACCTCGCCGCCACGGCCCCGCTGGCCTTCCTGCTCGCTTTGGTGCTCAACTACCTGGTGATCGCCAGCCAGTTCAACTCGTTCCGCTACCCCGTCTACCTGCTCCTTCCGGTACCCCTGGCCCTCGTCGGGGCCTTCTGGCTCTCCTACTTCATGGGCACCGGCCTGGACGTGATCAGCATCCTGGGCACGGTCATGATGGTGGGGCTGGTAACCAAGAACGCCATCCTGCTCCTCGACTTCGCGGTCGAACGTGCCCGGACGATGCCCCTGGACCGGGCGCTGGTGGAGGCCGCGCGGCTGCGGCTGCGGCCCATCCTGATGACCAGCCTCACCATCCTGGTCGTCTCGCTGCCGCTGCTGTTGGGGCTCGGCGAGGGCTCCGAGTTCCGCATCCCCCTGGGGGTGATCATCCTCGGGGGCATCTTCTCCAGCACCCTCCTCACCCTTTTCGTCATCCCGGTGGCTTTCTACCGGTACGAACGGCGGCGCTACGCGGAAATGCAAGCCGAGCAGTAGACTTTTGGCCCCGCTTGCGTCAGAATCGATACGGCATGCTAGATACTGCGACGGTACTCCAAGCGCTTTCGACGATCGTCGACCCCGACTTCAAGAAGGACATCGTGGAGCTCGGGTTCGTACGCGACCTCAAGATCGAAGACGGGGTGGTCAGCTTTACCATCCGCCTGACCACGCCCGCCTGCCCCATCAAGGACCAGTTCAAGCGGCAGGCCGAGGAAGCCGTCGGGGCGCTGCCGGGGGTCCGTGAGGTGCGGGTCACCATGGGCGCCGCGCCGGCGGTGGAGGTGAGCACCGGGATACCCGGCGTCGCCCACATCGTCGCGGTGATCGCGGGCAAGGGCGGCGTGGGCAAGAGCACCACCGCCGTCAACCTGGCCGTGGCGCTGATGCAGATGGGCGCCAAGGTGGGCCTCTTCGACGCCGACGCCTTTGGCCCCAACACCCCCCGCATGCTCGGCGTGCGCGGGGTGCCGCTGCGCACCCAGGGCGGGAAGATCGTGCCCATCGAGGCCCAGGGCATCAAGCTGGTCTCGATCGGTTCGGCCATCCCCGAAGATCAGCCCGTCGTCTGGCGCGGCAGCCTGCAGCACGGCTTCGTCCGCGACTTCACCCAGAAGACCGAGTGGGGCGAGCTCGACTACCTGGTGGTGGACATGCCGCCGGGCACCGGCGACATCCCCCTCTCGGTGATGCAGCTGCTGCCGCTCTCGGGGGCGCTGGTGGTGGGCACGCCGCAGGAGGTGGCCCTGGAGGACGTGCGCCGCGGGGTGACGATGCTGAACAAGATGAACGTCAACCTGCTCGGCTTCGTCGAGAACATGAGCTACCTCGTCTGCCCCAAGTGCGGCGAAGAGATCGACGTCTTCGGCAAGGGGGGCATGGACGCCTTCGCCGAAACCTTTGGCGCGCCGGTGCTGGCGCGCATTCCCATGGACGTCAACATCCGCAAGGGCTCCGACGCCGGCCTGCCCGCCGCCTTCCAGGAGGGCCCGGTGGCCGAGGCCTACAAGGAGCTGGCGGCGGCCGTGGTGCAGCGGGTGGCCGTGGTGGAAAAGGAAAACCCGCCCAAGGCCGCGGGCGTCCCCCAGGCGGGCCCCGGCGGTAACCAGCCCTTCCTCAACGTCCCCAAGAAGAACTAATCCTCGCGTCCCGAACCGGCCGGCGCCCTGTGGGCGCCGGTTTCTCACGCGGGTTCAATAGAATGTCCCTGCATGCTGCCCCTCGCGGTCGAACCCTTCGGCGGTTATCGGGCCTGGCTGGAGACCCTGCCCGGCTACGCGGGGCAGGTCGCCTTTCACCGGGTGCTGCCGGCCCGGCCGCCCGACGTGGTGCCCTACGAGGGGGCCTTCAAGCCGGTGCTCGCCCGCCTCGGCCTCGCCCCCTACGCCCACCAGGCCGAGGCCTTCGAAAAGCTGGAAGCGGGTGCCAACGTCGTCATGGCCACGCCGACGGCCTCGGGCAAGAGCCTGGTCTTCCAGGCGCCGGTGCTGGCGGCGATGCAGCAGGGCGGCACCGCCCTCTTCCTCTACCCCACCAAGGCGCTGGCGCGCGACCAGCGGAGCCGGCTCGAAACCCTGGCCGACCCCTTCGACCTCGCGGAGCGGGTCTTCACCTACGACGGCGACACCCCGCCCGCCCGCCGACGCAAGGCGCGCGAGCAGGGGCTCGCCCTCCTCACCAACCCCGACATGCTGCACTTCGGTATCCTGCCGCGGCACCCCGCCTGGGCGGGCTTCCTCGGCCGCCTTCGCTACGTCGTGATCGACGAGGCCCACTACCACCGCGGCGTCTTCGGCAGCCACGTGGCCCTGATCCTCCGGCGGCTGCTGCGGCTCGCCGAACACTACGGCGCCCGTCCGCAGCTGATCGCCGCCTCGGCGACGATCGCCAACCCCGCGGCCCACGCCGCCGCGCTGAGCGGGCGGCCGTTCGAGGCGATCGCGGCTTCGGGCCGGTTCAGCGAGCTCGAGTTCGTCGTCTGGCAGCCCCGGGCGCTGGACGCCAGCGGCGACCGCCGCCGCAGCGCCAACCTGGAGGCGGCGGAGCTGGCCGTCTGGGCCGCCACCCACGACCTCAAGACCCTGATCTTCACCGGCAGCCGCAAGACCGCGGAGCTGATCGGCCGCTACACCCGCGGCACCGCCGTGGAGGACAAGATCCGCAGCTACCGCGCGGGGTACACCGCCGCGGAGCGGACCCGCCTCGAAGAGGCGTTCCGTGCGGGCGAGCTCGCCGTCCTCGTCAGCACCAGCGCCCTCGAGCTGGGCATCGACATCGGCGGCCTCGACGCGGTGGTCATGGTCGGCTACCCCGGTTCGGTCAACGCCTTCTGGCAGCGCGCGGGGCGCGCGGGGCGCGGCCGCGAGCGGGCGCTCACGCTCTGGATCCCCCGCGAGGACCCGCTCGACGAGTACTTTCTGCGGCGGCCCGAGCTGCTGCTCGGCAGCCCGCCGGAGTCGGCCGTGGCCGACTGGCAGAACCCCTACCTCTACCCGCCCCACCTCCACTGCGCCGCCTTCGAGCTGCCGGTGGACGAGACGGAGCCGCTCTACCGGCCCGAGCTGCTGGAGGATGAGCCGCTGGTCCGCCGCAAGAGGCGGGTTCACACCCCCTTCAAGGCACCGCACCGCAGGCTCACCCTGCGCGGCAGCGGCGTCACCTTCACCCTGCGCGACGCCGAAGGCCGCGCCCTGGGGCAGCTCGACGAACGCCAGGCCTACTGGGAGGCCCATCCGGGCGCGGTCTACCTGCATCAGGGGGAGAGCTACCTGGTGCGCAACCTCGATCCGCGCAAACGCGAGATCGTGCTCCTGCCGGGGCTCGAGGACTACTACACGCAGCCGCGCGCCCGGACCGAGATCGAGGTCTACCCCGAGCATGCCCGCGAGGTGCGCCCCGGCGTCTGGGTCGGGCGGGTGCGCATGCAGGAGCAGGTGACGGGCTACGTGAAGAAACGCTACGTCACCGAGGCGGTGCTCGAGGAGGTGGAGCAGCCCATGCCGGAGGTGGCCTTCGACACCGAGGCGGTCTGGTTCCATCCGCCGGTGGAGGCGCTGGCGGCTGAGCAGGTGCCGGGCGGCATCCACGCGCTTGAGCACGCGATGATCGGCCTCCTGCCGCTGTTCGTGCTCGCCGAGCGCGGCGACGTGGGGGGCGTGAGCTACCCCGTCTACCCGCGGCCGCTGCCCTCGGGCGAGGGTGCGGTGGTCTTCATCTACGACGGTTACCCGGGCGGGGTCGGGTACGTGCGCGCCGGGGCGGAGCAGTGGGAGCGATGGCTGCAGGCGACGGTCGAGCTGCTCGGCGGCTGCCCCTGCGAGGACGGCTGCCCCCGCTGCGTGCTCAGCCCCAAGTGCGGCAACGGCAACCAGTTCCTCGACAAGCAGGCGGCGCTCGAGCTGGCGGAGCGGCTCGCGGGCCGGCGTTTCCTGCCGAAGCCCTAGCCGTCCAGCGGCTGCTCGAGCACGGTCAATCCACGCTTCTTGGCGGCGTACATCTCACGATCGGCCCGCTCCAGCAGGTCTTCGGGGGTGTCGCCTTCCCGGTAGACGGCCAGCCCGAAGTTGGCGTGCACCCCGTAGTGGCTCAGCTCCGGATCGCGGGCGATCACCTCCGCGGCGCGTCGCGCCGCGTGCAGACCCTCCTCGCGCCCCGCGTGGGGCAGCACGATGACAAACTCGTCGCCGCCAAGGCGGTAGACCTCGTCCTCTTCGCGCAGGGCCTGCTTGAGCAATCCGGCGACGCGCGCGAGCACCCGGTCGCCGACGAGGTGGCCGTAGCGGTTGTTCACGCTGCCGAAGTTGGCCATGTCCACGACGGCCAGCGAGAAGACGTGGCCGTGGCGGGCGGCGAGCGAGGCCAGCCGGGCGAGCTGCTGGTCCAGCTGGCGGCGGTTGTAGACCCCGGTGAGGGGATCGAGCGCGGCTTCGCGGGCGAGCCGCGCCTGCAGCCCGAGGCGTTCGGCGTAGGGGCGGATCTCGCGCATCATCGAGCGCGCCAGCTGCAGGTCCCACTCGGTGAATCCGCGCGCGCTCGCCAGCCAGATGAACCCCTCCCCGAACGGCAGCAACAGCCCCCCCTGCATCTTCTCCGGGTTCCACAACGACTGGAACACCTCGGGGAGCTGGCGGAAGCGCGAGAACATCAGCGGTTGCTCCAGGTGCAGGCTGACGGGGTCCAGGCGCCGCGGCAGCCACTCGACCCGGCCGGTGACGGCGATGCGCTCGAAGGGGGACTCCTGGGTTTCCCGCACGAAGAAGGCCGCCCCCAGCTGGTTCCAGACCTCGGAGGTGGCCAGCAGCAGCTGGTGGAAGAACTCGCGCTCCTCGCCGGCGCGCCACTGCAGCTGCCCCAACCGGCGCGCGAAGCGCTCGAGCCCCCGCCAGCGCAGGTGCTCGATCGCGTACCCCAGCACCTCGGCCACCGAGACCAGGTGCTCCAGGTCCTCGAGCCCGTAGTGCCAGGGGCGCATCGACTGCAACGAGAGCACGCCCTTGGTGCTGCGGCTTTCGAAGGGTACGGCCAGAAAGCTGCGCAGCTCGGGCTCGTCGCGCTCGGGCTCGGGGTCGAGGGTGCGCACCGGGTACATCTGCCGGGCCATGGGGTCGGTCATGTCCCCGATCAAGAGCGGCTCGCCGCTGCTGAAGACGAGGTGGGTGAGGGTCTCCTTTTCGAACGGTACGATGGCCTCACCGATGGTGCGCGGCCCCTGGCCGCTCTCACCCACGCCGTAGAGGATGCGCAGCGAAGCCCCCTCGATGAAGTTGATGGCGACGGCATTGTAGGCCACGTCCCGCGAAAGGCTGCGGAAAAGAACGGGGACGAGCTCGTCGAGGCGGTTGATCTTGTGGATCTCGTCCATGAAGGCGACCAGCCCCCGCTGGCGCTCGTTCCTGCGGCGCTGCCGGCGCAGCGCCGCGTGGGCGGAGAGCAGGCTCTGCAGGATGCGCAGCTCCTGCAGCTGGCCCGCGTCCAGACCCGGGTGCGGCCGGGTGTGCATCGTCATGACGACGGCCCCGTGGTCCTCGCCCCCGAAGCGGAGCGGCAGGACGAGCAGGCTGCGGACGAAGTCGCTGCGCGTCGGCAGCGCGTCCGGGTGCCGGGGGTAGTCGCGCACCTCCAGCAGCTCGCCGCTGTTGAAGGCGCGGCCGATGACCCCGTCCCAGGGTCGGGCGACGATCTTGAGCTCCTCGAGCGGCTCCCCTTCGCCGCCCTCGGCGAAGGTCAGCTCGGCGGTGCCCCCGTGCACGTCGAAGACGCGAACACCCTCGTACCCGTAGTGCCGGTAGATCTCCGGCCAGATGCGGTCCAGGGCCCCGCCCGACTCGATTTGCCGCAACCACCCGTCCAACGGTTCCAACCTCGGCGACCTCCCGATTCCTTCAGTATACGAAGGGCGACCCCTGACCCCCGGGTCAATCCAGCGCCTCCAGACCTCCGCGCCACACCCGCGCCACCGGACGTCCCCGCTCCCACAGCGTCAGGGCCGCGTACGCGCCCGCTCTCACCCGCCCCCAGGGGGCGTCCTCGCGCGTCCAGCCCAGGTCCGCGGCCGGGGTGTGCACGTAGGCCGCCAGCGCCGCCTCCAGACCCAGCCCCCTCGCTCCGGCCAGCGGCGGCCGCTGCGCCAGCCGCAAAGCGCGCGCGGGGTCGGGTTCGGCCACGGGGGCGTCGGAGCCCAGCAGCAGCCGCGTCCCCGGAAGCGTGGCGAACTCGCCCCAGCGGTAGGCCGCCCGCCGCTGAGCGGGGTAAAGCCGGCCGAGGGCGGCGCGGTCGTCTTCGGCGTGCTGCGGCTGCACCGAGAGCGCCAGGCCCGCAAGCCGGGGGAGGTCGTCGTCGCTAACGTGCTGCACGTGCTCGATGCGGAAACGCCGGCGCGCCGGCAGGCCACGGGCTTCCAGGCGGTCGATCAGGTTCAGCACCTCACGCACCGCGCGGGTGCCGATCGCGTGCCAGACCGGAGCGAGCCCGCGCCGCAGCACTTCGGCGACGGCCTCGTCGGCCTCGCGAGGGTCGTCGAGCGGCAGGCCGCTTCCGCCTTCCGGGTAGGGCTCGAGCATCCAGGCGGTGCGGCTGGTCAGGGCGCCGTCGGCGAAGAACTTGACCCCGAAGACGTGCAGCCCGCCCGGGGAGCGTTCGGGCGCCCAGGCGCCCGGGCGGGCGGCCGGCAGCGTCCAGGCGACCCGCAGGGGCAGCCCCCCCTCCCCGTCCAGCTCGCGGATCCAGGCGGTGGCCTCGGGGGGCTCGCCCATCGCGTGCACCGCCACGAAGCCGCGCCGAGCCAGGTCGGCGAGGCCCGCGAGGAGCTGGTCCTTTCCGGGCGGGGGCAGCGCCTGCGCCACCAAGTCGGCCGCACGTTCCAGCAGGTAGCCGGTGGGCTCGCCGGAACCGTCGCGCAGGATGCGGCCCCCTTTCGGGTCGGGGGTGCTGCGGTCGACGCCCGCCCGTTGCAGCGCCCGAAGGTTCGCCCAGGCGGCGTGGAGGTCGCGCGAGCGCAGGAAGACGGGGTGGTCGGGGGCGGCCTCGTCGAGCCGGCGGCGGTCCGGGTAGCCGTCGAAGACGTAGCCGCCGCCCAAGATCCAGCGCCCCGGCGGCAGGGCCGCGGCCCGCCGGGCCACGAGCCGCGCCACCCGGTCGGGGTCGTCCACCCCGCGCAGGTCGAGCGCCTCCAGCGCCAGCCCCCACTGCAACGGGTGCACGTGGGCGTCGTGCAGCCCCGGCGTGATCCATTCGCAGCGGACCCGACGGGCGGCGGGGTAGCGGGCCCGCAGTTCCTCGACCGCGCCCACCGCAACGACGCGCTCGCCGTCGACCCGCACCGCGGCGTCGCGGGGCGGGTTCCCGTCAAAGGTCCAGACCTTTCCCTCGAGCAGCATGCGTTCAGCCTACCGCCTATACTGGGGGGCGTGAGGCGCTACGTCTACCAGGGGAAAATTCTTTCTTTGGCCATCGAGGACGAGCACTGGGAGATCGTCGAGCACAAGGACGCGGTCGCCCTGCTGGTCCAGGACCCGGAGCGCGGCGTGCTCTTCGTGCGGCAGTACCGTCCTGCGGTGGGCGGGCGCACTTTGGAGATCCCCGCCGGGCTGATCGAGCCGGGCGAACGCCCGGAGTCGGCCGCGGCGCGCGAACTCGCCGAGGAGGCGCAGCTGGGCGGCCGGCTCGAGCGCCTCGCGGAGTTCTACGTGAGCCCGGGCTTTACCGACGAAAAGACCTACCTCTTCCGCGTCCACGATCCGCGGCCCGCCGCCGGTACCCCGGACGCCGACGAGGAGCTCGAGGTCGTCTGGCTCGACCCCGACGACGTGCTCGCCGGGGTGTGCGCCGGCAGCGTCCAGGTCAGCGCCGCCACGCTGATCGGCTTGCTCTACGCAACGGGGGCGGAGCGTTGATCATCGCCGCCGAGGTGGCCGACCTCCCCCCGGGCCCCAAGGTCGTGGCCGTGGGCTCCTTCGACGGGGTCCACCTGGGCCACCAGAGCCTCCTGGCCAGGGCGCGCGCCCTGGCCGCGCAGGAGCGCCTGCCGCTCCTCGTCTACACCTTCGATCCCCCGACGAAGGTCTTCATGCGAGGGGTGGGGATGCTCTCCACGCTGAGCGAGAAGCTCGACCTGCTGCGCGAGCAGGGGGTGGACCTCGCGCTCGCCGTGCCCTTCGACGAGGACTTCGCCGGCCGCGACAAGGCCGCCTTCCTGGACGACCTCGTGCGCCTGGAGGCCCGGCGGCTCGTCGTCGGCGAGGATTTCGCCTTCGGCCGCGGTCGCTCGGGCGGCCCCGCCGACCTCGAGACGGTAGCCCCGACGCTGACCGTGCCGCTGCTCGACCTGGGCGGCGCACCGGTGAAGAGCACCCGGATCCGTGAGCTGCTCGAGCAGGGCGACGTGGAGGCGGCGCGCCACCTGCTCGGCCGCCCCTACGGTGCCCGCGGCATCGTCCGCCAGGGCGAGCGCCTCGGCCGGCGCTTGGGCTTCCCCACCGCCAACGTCGAAACCGCCCCGGGCAAGGTGCTCCCCCGAGGCGTCTTCGCCGCCCGCGCCTGGGTCGGCGAACGGACGCACCCCGCGGTGGTCAACGTCGGCACGCGGCCCACCCTGGGGGGAGGCGCCCTGCGGCTCGAGGCCCACCTCATCGGTTTCAGCGGCGAACTCTACGGGCACGAGCTCCGGCTGGTCTTCCTCAAGAAGCTGCGCGACGAGCGCGCCTTCGCAGACCTGGAGGCGCTGCGGGCGCAGATCGCCCGCGACCTCGAGGCCGCGCGCCGGTTCTTTCGTCTCTAACCCGTCGCGCCACCCCCGGCTAAGCTGGGGGTATGGACACCGACCTCGCCCTGGCCGACTGCCCGGGGGGCCACCGCCTCGCCGCGCTGAGCCGGGTGGCCGCCGCCATGGCCGAGACGTTCGAGCCGGCCAGGGTGCTGGAGCGCAGCATCGAAGCCCTCATCGAGGCGACGGACGCCCGCTGCGGCGAGGCCTACCAGGTGGGCCCCGACGGCCCCGCCCTGGAGGTGGTGCGCGGCTGCCGCGGGATCTGCCCGTTCAAGCGGCGGCTCGAAGGGCTGGCCCGGGAGGCGGCGCGTCGGCGCGAACCGGTGCGCGAGGGCCGCCTGGTCGCCTTTCCGGTACTGCGCGAAGGCGAGGTGCGCGGCGTCTTCGGCCTGGACCTGGGCGAAGAGCGCGAGGGCATCGACGGCTGCTTTCTGGGCGCGGTCGGCCACCTGACGGCGCTGGCTTTGGACCACGCGGCGCTGGTGCGCGAGTTCGAACGCCGCGAGGCCGAACGCGTGCGCCTGCTGCGCAAATGGCTGGGCGCCCAGGAGGAAGAACGGCGGCGGGTCGGGCAGGCGCTACACGACGAGGTCGGGGGCATCCTCACCGGGGCGTTGCTGGCCCTGCGCCTGGCCAAGAGCGACCCGGAGCGGCTCGAGGAGGTGCGCAAGGTGCTGGGGCAGGCGCTCGACGAGGTGCGCCGACTCTCGCGCGAGTTGCGCCCCGCCGCCCTCGACGACCTGGGGCTCGAGCGCGCCCTGCGGCGCCACCTGCAGGAGTTCGCCGGCCGCACCGGGATCCGGGTGCACGCCCGCATCGATCCGCCCAAACTCGACCGTGCCCGGCAGGTCGCGCTCTTCCGGATCGCCCAGGAGGCCCTCACCAACGTGGCCCGGCACGCGCAGGCGGAAAACGTCTGGGTGACGCTGGAGCCGCGCGGGAACCGGCTCGTGCTGGAGGTGCGCGACGACGGCGAAGGCTTCGACCCGGAACGGACCGCGGACACGCTGGGGCTCGCAGGCATGCGCGAGCGCGCAGAACAGCTCGAAGGCCGGCTGCAGATCGTCAGCGCCCGGGGCGAGGGCACCCGGGTGCTTGCGGAGGTTCCCCTTGCAGGTGGCGCTGATTGAGGACCACGCGGTCGTGCGCACCGGCCTGCGGCTGTTGCTGGAAGCCAACGGCCACGCGGTGGTGGGCGATTTTTCCCGCGCGGAGGACGCGCTGGCCAGCCCGCTGCGCCCCGACGTCTACGTACTGGACCTCAACCTTCCGGGCGTCGGGGGTCTCGAGGCGCTTCCCCAGCTGGCCCGCCGGGCGCGGGTGCTCGTCCTCTCGATGCACGAGGAACCCGCCTACGTAAGCGAGTCCTTCAAGCGCGGGGCCAGCGGCTTCCTCAGCAAGCGCGCCGCCGACGTCGCCCTGCTCGACGCCCTGTCCGCCCTCGAGCGGGGGGAGCGCTACCTGCACCCGGAGCTGGCGGCGCGGCTGGCCGGCTACGTCGCCGAGCCGGGTCCGGAGGTGCTTTCCCGGCGCGAACGCGCGGTCGTCGCGGGGCTGGCCCGGGGCCTCGAACTCAAGGAGGTGGCCGCCGCGCTGGGGATCAGCCCCAAGACCGCGGCGACCTACAAGGCCCGCGCGCTCGCCAAGCTGGGCATCAAACGCGCGGAGATCGCGCGCTGGGCCCGCGAGCACGGGCTGCTGCAAGACCCCACTTCGTAAACAAGAACTCCTAGGACAAACGTTGTAGGCTCCGTTCCGACGCGACCGTACGTCCGCTTCCGACCCCGCCGCGGCCTCCCGCGGCCATGCTGAGGGCGAGGAGGCCGTATGGAATGGATCGGGTTGATCACCGCGGCGACGTTTCGTGCACCGGGCAAGGCCCTGGAACGCGACCTCGCCAGCGGCAGCCTGCAAGCGGCCATAGAAGAGCTGGCCCGCGCCCGCGGGCTGCCGCCGCCCAGGCTGCCCAACCCTCCGCTGGCCGAGCTGCAGGCGGCCTACACCCGTCTCTTCGTGGCCAACCCCGAAGGCCTCCCCGCGCCCCCCTATGCCGGCTACGCCCTCGACGGACGTCTCATGGGCGGCGCGGAGGAGGCGCTCGAGCGCTTCTACGCGGAGCACGGCCTGGTGACCCAGAAGGGCTGGGACGACCTGCCCGACCACCTGGCGGCCCTGGGCGAGGCGATCGCGCTGCTCGGGGAAAGCGACCCCAAAGCGGCGCGGACGCTGGCGCGCGGCTACCTCGCGCCCTGGCTCGAGCGCTACGCCGAGGTGGTGGCCCGGGAAGACCCCACCGGTTTCTACGGCACGATCTGCACCTTCCTGAAAAAGGCACTGGAGGCGGAACATGAAGCTCGATCGTAGGCGTTTCCTCAAACTCAGCGCCGCCAGCGTGGGCGCCGTGGCGTTCGGCAGCCGCGCCGCAGCGCTGCGCGCCCCCTGGGCGGTGCCGCGAAAGTGGTACGCGGGCGAGGTGCGGACCGTTTTCTCCTACTGCGAGAACTGCTTCTGGAAGTGCGGCATCGCCGTCAAGGTGGAGGGTGGCCGGGTGCGCAAGATCGACGGCCAGAAACAAAACCCCAAGTCGCGCGGCCGCCTCTGCCCGCGCGGCCAGGCGGGCGTGGCCCAGCTCTACGACCCCGACCGCCTCAAGCGTCCGCTCATCCGCATCGAAGGCAGCAGGCGCGGCGAGGGCAAGTACCGCGAGGCCAGCTGGGAAGAGGCCCTCGACTACGTCGCCGAGCGGATGCTGAAGATCAAGGAGCGCTACGGCCCCGAGGCCGTCGCCTGGTTCGGCCACGGCAGCGGCGACAGCTGGTTCGTGGAGTACCTGCCCGCCGCCTGGGGCAGCCCCAACGCCGCCAAGCCGGCGGTGAGCATCTGCACCGCCCCGCGCGAGACCGCCAGCCAGTGGACCTTCGGTCGCCCCGTCGGCGGCCACGAGCCGGTGGACTGGACCGAGAGCCGTTACATCGTGCTCATCGGCCACCACATCGGCGAGGACACCCACAACACCCAGCTCCAGGACTTCGCCGAAGCCCTGAGGCGCGGGGCGAAGCTGGTGGTGGTGGACCCGCGCTTCTCCACCGCCGCCTCCAAGGCCCACCGCTGGCTGCCCATCAAGCCCGGCACCGACCTGGCGCTCCTGCTCGCCTGGATCCACGTCCTCATCAAAGAAGACCTCTACGACCGCGACTACGTGCAGAAGTACACTGTCGGCTTCGAGGAACTGGCCGTCCACAGCAACAAGCACACCCCCGAGTGGGCCGAAAAGATCACCGAGATTCCGGCGGAGACGATCCGCGCCGTCGCCCGCGAGATGGCCGCCGCCAAGCCGCGGGCGGTGCTGCCGCCGGGGCGCCACACCGTCTGGTACGGCGACGACACCCAGCGGATGCGCGCGGTCTACATCCTCAACGCGCTGCTGGGCAACTACGGCGTGCCCGGGGGCTTCTACCTGGCCAAGCCCCCCTACCTGGAGAAGTACCCGCACCCGCCCTTCCCGCTCGAGCCCGCCGCCGGCGGCTGCAGCGGCTCGTCGGGGGGCGCCGAGGAGGTGCCCGAGGGCTTCAAGCCGCGGGCCGACAAGGGCAAGTTCTTCGCCAAGACGACGGCCATCCAGGAACTGATCGAGCCGATGCTCAGCGGCGAGCCCTACCCCATCCGCGGCCTCGTCTGCTACGGCACCAACCTCTTCCACTCCATCCCCAACGTTCCGCGAACCAAGAAGGCCCTCGAGAAGCTGGACCTCTACGTCGCCATCGACGTGCTTCCCCAGGAGCACGTGATGTGGGCCGACGTGATCCTGCCGGAGTGCACCTACCTGGAGCGCTACGACGACCTCGCGGCCATCGCCCACAAGACTCCCTTCATCGAGCTGCGCCAGCCGGCGGTCGAGCCCTTGTGGGACACCAAGCCGGGCTGGTGGATCGCCCGCGAGCTGGGGCTGCGGTTGGGACTGGAGAAATACTTCCCGTGGAAGGACATCGAGGAATACCTGGACACCCGCCTCCAGCTCATCGGCTCGAGCCTCGAGGAGCTGAAGCAAAAGGGCACCCTGATTCAAAAGGGCCGGCCCTACCTGAAGGACTGGGAGCGCCGCCACCGCAACCCCTTCAAGACCCCGTCCGGAAAGATCGAGCTCTACTCCCAGACCTTCGCCGAACACGGCCTCGACCCGCTGCCCGACTACACTCCGCCGATGCCGGTGCCCGAAGGCTTCTACCGCCTCCTATACGGCCGCACGCCGGTGCACAGCTTCGCCAAGACCCAGAACAACTGGGTGCTCATGGAGCTGAAGGCCGAAAACGAGGTCTGGATCCACCGCGAGGAGGGCCGGAAGCTGGGCCTCCGCCACGGTGAGTACGTCTGGCTCGAGAACGACGCCGGGGTGCGCGAGGGCCCGGTTCGGGTGCGGCTCACCGAACGCATCCGCCATGACTGCGTCTACCTGGTCCACGGCTTCGGGCACAAGGGGCGCGGCCTGCGCCTCGCCTACGGCCGCGGCGCCTCGGACAACGCGCTGCAGACCCGCTACGTCCTCGACCCCATCTCGGGAGGCGCGGCCCTGCGCAACAACTTCGTCAAGGTCGTGAAGGGCGCGGCGCGGCCGCGGCTCAAGCGGATCGGGCAGCTCGCCCGTGAAAGGAGGCTCTAGATGGCCCGCTATGCGATGCTCATCGACCTCGCGGCCTGCGTGGGCTGCGCCGCCTGCGCCGCCGCCTGCGTCCTGGAAAACGAGGTGCCGCCGGGACACAACCGCTTGTGGATCCGCCAGCGTGAACTCGGCACCTTTCCCGACCTGACCGTGGAGTACCGCCCCGAGCAGTGCCTCCACTGCGAACATCCGCCCTGCGTGCCCGTCTGCCCCACCGGGGCCAGCCACCAGACGAAGGACGGCCTGGTGCTGGTGCACGCTGAGCGCTGCATCGCCTGCGCCGCCTGCATCGCCGCCTGCCCCTACGACGCCCGCTTCATGAACCCGGCGGGGTACGCGGACAAGTGCACCTTCTGCGAACACCGCGTCGCCCGGGGCGAAGACCCCGCCTGCGTGGAAACCTGCCCCACCGGTTGCCGCGTCTTCGGCGACCTGGACGACCCCGAAAGCCCGCTCCACGCCTGGATCGCAGCCGCCGAGCGGGTGGACGTGCTCAGGCCGGAGATGGGCACCGCGCCCAAGCTGCTCTACCTGAACACCCCCTCGAAGCGGGGGCTCGCCCGGCAAGAAAGCGAGGTGGAGTCATGACCACGTTCTACGGCCTTCCCGGAGCCGAAGCCTTCTGGCACTGGACGACGCTGGTGCACTTCCTCCTCGTCGCCCTCGCCGGGGGTACGGCCTTCTACACCGCGGTCCTGGGGATCCGGCGCCCGGACGCCGTACGCGGCCTCGCCTGGCTGGCGCTGGCTTTCATCGTCCTCGACCTCTTCATGCTCTGGGCCGAGTCGCCTGCGCGCTTCCGCTTCAGCCACGTCTGGCTCTTCTTGAGCTTCGAACCCGCCTCGGCGATCTGGTGGGGCGCGTGGGGGCTGGCGACGAGCGCGCTGATGCTTTTGCTGCTCGCGCTGGGGCTGGGGCCGGCGCGCCTCTGGGCGGGCCTGCTCGCCCTCAGCAGCGCCGTCGTGCTTGCCTACCCGGGCTACGCCCTGGCCGCGAACGCGGCGCGCCCTTTGTGGGACCACCTGCTCCTCGCCTTCTTCCCCGCGAGCGGGCTGCTGCTGGCGCTGGCCGTGCTCGTCTGGCTGCGGCCGGCGGAGGAGGCCGCGCCGTGGCTGCAGGTTGCGGCGCTGGCGAGCCTGGCCCTCGCCGCCCTCTACCCCGTGGCCCTGGCCAGCGGCGGCGCCGACGCGCGGCTGGCCTTCGTGCTGTGGCTGCGCGGCTGGGGCTGGTTCCTGCTGGGCAGCGGGCTCCTCTTCCTGGCCGCCTTCCTGGCGCGGCGCGCCCCGGCGCTCGCGGGGGCGTGCGCGCTCGCGGGCGCCTTCGTGCTGCGCAGCTGGATCGTGGAGCAGGGCCAGCACTCGCTGTTCGTCCACGGCTTCTAGGGGGAGGAACCCCCTGAGCAGAATCGCTGGAGGTGAGTCATGAAGAGAGCGGTATGGATCGGCATCATCGGCTTGATCTCGCTGGGCGTCTTCGCGCAGACCCAGGTGGTCAACACCCAGGCCGCCCAGGTGGTCATGCAGGTCATCAAGGAGGTCAGCACCCAGGGCTGGGGCTTCATCACCCCGGACAAGGCGGCCGACTTCATCGACGAGGTAAACCCCTTCATCCTCGACGTGCGCACGCCCAAGGAATGGGACGAGACCGGCGTGATCCCGGGCGCGGTCACGATTCCGCTGACCGAGCTCGACCAGCACCTGAGCGAACTGCCCCCGCTCAACAAACCCATCCTGGTCTACTGCAAGGCGGGGGCGCGCGGGCAGTACGCGCTGACCTACCTGAAGGTGCTGGGCTACAAGAACGTCAAGAACCTCAAGGGCGGCATCACCGCCTGGATCAACGCGGGCTTCGAGGTCGCCAAGAAGTAACGGCCGCGGCCTTCCCTACCCTAGCCCGCCGCTTCGCGCGGCGGGCGGTTTTCGCCTGCGCCCGCCCACTCGACGGCCTCCCGGCCGCCGTCGAAGCGCAGCAGCGCGGCCAGCCGGGCGCGCGAGTAGACCCGGTGCGGGCGCTCGGGGATGAAGGTGGTGACGATGTCGACCCAGCGGGGCTTGGCGTACTCGAGCACCACGTGCAGCGGCAGCTTGACGCGGCCTCCGAAGACCATGTACCCCAGCACCAGCATGCGCGCGTCCTCGGGATAGACGGCGAGCTCGCGCCCCCAGCGCAGCGCCGTGAGCACGTCGCGCTCGAGGAAGCCTTCCTGGAGCATGTGCCGGGCGACGTGGGGGCCCAGACGGTAGCGGCCGGCCTCGATGTGCTCGAGCAAGGTGTGCAGCCTGCGGATTTTGGGCATGGCCCTCCCCCTGCCCGCAGTTTACCAGTCCCCGTCCTGGCGCGCGGCGATCACCGCGCCGTAGACCGCCTCCGCCCCGCCGGCGCGCAACGCCCGTTCCACCGCCCGGAAGGTGGCGCCGGTGGTCCAGACGTCGTCGACGAGCAACCAGCGGCGGTGGTCGAGCTCGCGCTGCAGGAAGAAGGTGCCGGCCTTCATGCGGGCGCGCTCGTCGCGGCGCCGGCGTGTCTGGCTGGGGGTGTAGCGGCGCGCCACCGCGCGCACGAAGGGCAGCCCGAGCCGCTCGGCGATGCGCCGCCCCAGCAGCTCGGCGGGGTTGTACCCGCGCACCAGCGCCCGCCACCAGGTCGTGGGGACCGCGGTAACGGCGTCGAGCGACCAGCCGGCCTCGCGCACCCCTGCGGCGAGGGCGTCGGCCAGGGGAGCGACCAGCCGCCGCCCGCCCTTGAACTTCAGCGCCCGCACCGCCCCGCGCCACTGGCGGTAGCCCCCCAGATAGACGAGGTTCTGCCAGCGCCGCGGGTGCAGCTCGGAGCGGCAGCGCCGGCACAGCCCGGGGGCGTCGAGCTCGCCACCGCATACGGGGCAGCGGGCCCCGAGGACGGCCTCGAACTTCACCCCGCCTCCTAGACCCCGCGCTTCCCGGCTCCGTTTCGCGCGCGCCGGCCGCACCCCGTTCGCCTTCCTGGAATACGCGCGTCACCGCGCGCGGCCAGTATTGGATTCATGCAATAAGTTTAATTGTTTGAACCGCTGCGGGCAAGTCGGCTCAGCCTTCCGGGTAGAGGACGGCCTTCACGCCCTCGCCGCGCTCGAGCAGCTCGAAGGCCTCGCGGTAGTCCGCCATCGCGAAGCGGTGCGTGATCAGCGGCTCGAGGTCGACCCGCCCGCTGTAGATCAGGCCGCTGCCCTGGTACCAGGTCTCGTAGAGCCGGCGGCCGGCGATGCCCACGGCGGTGATGCCGCGCATGACCAGCTCGCCCGCCAGGTCGAAGCGGATCGGATCGGAGGGAATGCCCAGGATCCGCGCCTCGCCCCCGGGCATCAGCGCCTGCAGCCCCTGGTGGATGGCCTTCTCGTTGCCGGAGAACTCGAGCAGCACCTCCACCCCCTGGCCGCCGGTAAGCTCGCGCACGATCTCCACCGGGTCTTCCTCGCGCACGTTCACCACCCGGTCGGCGCCCATGCGCCGGGCGAAGTCGAGGCGGTAGGGCTGCAGGTCGGTGGCCACCACCAGGGTGGCCCCGCTGGCGCGCGCCACCGCGATGGCCATCAGGCCGATGGGGCCCGCGCCGGTGACCAGAACGGTGCGGCCCTCGACCCCCACGCCCGCGTAGACGGTGTGGACCGCGTTGCCGAAGGGCTCGAGCACCGCGGCGATCTCCCAGGGCAGGTCGTGCGGGTTGACCCAGGCGTTCTCGGCGGGCACGGTGGCGTACTCGGCGAAGCCGCCGTCGATGTCCACGCCGAGGATGCGGGTGTTCTGGCAGATGTGCCCCTTGCCGGTGCGGCACTGGTAGCAGGTGTGGCAGACGACGTGGCTCTCCAGGCTTACGTGGTCGCCCACCCGCGGGGTGGTGACCCCGGGACCCACGGCCTCGACCACGCCGGTGAACTCGTGCCCGGTGATCACCGGCGGCCGTAGTCGGCCCGCGGCCCAGTGGTCCCAGCGCCAGATGTGCAGGTCGGTGCCGCAGATCGATGCCGCGCGGATCTTGACCAGGATCTCGCCCGGTCCGGGCTCGCGCACGTCCACCTCGCGGAGCGTCAGGCCGGGCGCGGGGGTTTCCTTGACGAGGGCTTTCATCCTGGATTCAGGCTAACACGCGCGCGCCCTATAATGGGCGTGGAAAACGAGGTGATGCATGGCTGGACATAGCAAGTGGGCCCAGATCAAACGCAAGAAGGCGGCCAACGACGCCAAGCGCGGCAAGCTGATCACCAAGCACATGCGCGCCATCGCCGCGGCGGCGCGCTCGGGCGGCGGCCCCGACCCCGCCGGCAACGTGCAGCTGCGTAACGCCATCGAGGCCGCCAAGCGCGACGACGTGCCCGCCGACAACATCGAGCGGTTGCTCGCCAAGCTGCGCGGCGAGGGCGAAGGGGCCACCCAGTACGAAGAGATCGTCTACGAGGGCTACGCCCCCGGCGGCGTCGCCCTGCTCGTCTTCGCGCTCACCGACAACCGCAACCGCACCGCCGGCGAGGTGCGCCACGTCTTCAGCAAGCACGGCGGCTCGCTCGGCGCCAGCGGCGCGGTGGCCTGGCAGTTCGAGCGCAAGGGCCTGATCGTGCTGCCCGACACCGGCGAGGCGGCCCAGGAGGCCGCCATCGAGGCGGGCGCTTTGGATCTCGAGGAGTCGGACGGGGTGCTCGAGGTCTACACCGATCCCACCGAGGTCTACGCGGTGGCGCGCGCCCTCGAGGAGGCCGGTTTCAAGCCCGATGCGGTCGAGATCACGATGATCCCACAGAACACCACGGCGCTGCCCGAAGAGGAGGCGCAGAAGGTGCTGCGCATGATCGAAGCCCTGGAAGACCTGGACGACGTGCAGAACGTCTACTCGAACCTGGACCTGGAAGGTGTCGTGGCCTGAGCCGTGGTCGTCCTGGGCATCGATCCCGGCATCAGCAACCTGGGCCTGGGCGTCGTCGAGGGCGACGGGGCCCAGGCCCGCTTCCTGCACGCCGAGCTGGTGCGCACCCGCCACGGAGACCCGGCGGCGGCGCGGGTGGCCGCGATCTACGAGGCGGTGCGCGCCGCCATCGCCGACCACCGCCCCGAGGCGCTGGCGGTGGAGGCACAGTTCTTCTACCGCCAGAACGAGCTGGCCTACAAGGTGGGCTGGGCCATGGGCGCGGTCTTCCTGGCCGCGGGGCAGGCGGGGCTCGAGGTCTTCCAGTACGGGCCCATGGAGGTCAAACGCGCCCTCGTGGGCACCGGACGCGCCGACAAGCGCCAGGTTGCCTTCATGGTGCGGGCGCTGCTCGGTCTCAAGCAGACGCCCGCGAGCAGCCACGCCGCCGACGCCCTGGCCGTGGCCCTCACCCACCTGGCCCACCTGCGCACCGGGACCACCCCCCGGGTCTAGGCCCCCTCGCCTGGGGGTGTCCGCCGCCGCAACGGCGTTCTATGCTGAAGGCGATGCCACTTCACGGAGGACCCTTATGAAGCGACTTCTCTGGACGGGCGCGGTGCTGGCGGTGCTGGGGCTGGCCTCCGCGCAGGACGTGCGCAGCCTGGGCATGGGCGGGCTTACGCTCCCCGGCCCCGCGGCCGCCGATCTGAACCCCGCCTACGCCGCGTACCCGGGCGACCGCTTCGGGGCCGGCGGCGGCTTCACCCTGCCCCTGGGGCTCGTCAACCTGGCCCTGCGCCCCAGCGTCAGCCCGGTCTACTACTTCACCGACCGGGCGGTGTTCAAGGACCGCTTCGACCTGCTCGCCTTCTACGACCAGGCAACCCACCTGGGCGAGTTCGTGCTCAACCCGCCCGCGAGCCCCGACGAAATCGTCTTCCACGTTAGCGCGGACGGCGTCCAGATCACCGACGGCGCGGGCAACCCCTTCGACCTCGAGCGCTACGCCGCGTCCTCCGGGACGTCCACGGCCGCGCTGCCGACGCCGCTCTTTCAGTTCAACGTCCCCAGCGGCGTGCCCGGGCTGCGGCTGGCGGCCGGCGCCTTCCTCGACGCCAGCGGCTTCGGCCTGGAGCCCGACGATCAGCTCCTCGCCGATCTGGCCGCAGGCGCCCTGCAGCCGAGCACCACCTACCGCCTCAGCGCCCGCGGCCGGGTAAAGGGCGGGGTCACCGCCACCGTGGGCTACGCGACGGCCCTGCCGCGGATCCCCGGCTTCGAGGGCCGCCTCTACCTGGGGACCCAGGTGCAGGGTTTCTACGGCCTCCTCTACGCCGACGCCGCGGTGACGGCCGAGACGACGACCGACGCCTCCGGCGCCCCCGGACCCGTGGGCTACGCGACGAACACCTTCTACCTCTACCCCGGAAGCGGCCAGGGCTTCGGAGTTCAGCTCGACCTCGGCGTCGCCCTCGACTACGCCGAGGGCAGCTACGGCCTGGGGGTGCGGAACCTCGTCGGGTACCAGCGCTGGAACGGACACCGCCGGGTCACCGACACCGCCGGGAACGTGACCTCCGACGCCCCGGAGACCCTGACGGTCAGCGGCTTCCAGCCCGACGTCTACGCCAACGCCGCCTACCTGCAGCCGCTCGAGGGGGCGGGCGAGGTGCTGCTGGGGGCCGACCTGGGCTACGCCGGCGGCCGGGTGCGCGGCCACCTCGGCGCCGAATACCGCGTGGGCATCGTACGCCTCCGCGGCGGCCTCGGCTACGAAGACGGCCTCAAGCTGGGGCTGGGGGCGGGCTTCGCCTTCGGTCCCGTGCGCACCGACCTGGCCCTCACCCGCCACGCGGCCCCGTTCACCGGGCAGACGGTCTTCGGTCTCGCCGCCAGCCTGGGGCTGTCGTTCTAGGAGGTTGTGATGAAACGCCTGTTCCTTTTCTCGCTGCTGCTCCTCGCCCTCGCCGGCTGCAGCGCCCGAACCCTGCTCGTCGCCGACGTGGACGTCCTCTCGTTCGTCGACGCGGCCGACCTCGAAGGCAACCTGAGCGTACCGGGCAGCGTGCAGGTCTTCGTCCCCGACGCCGACGGCGACCCCCTCACGCCCGACGGCGGGCAGCTGGTGGACCAGCTGCCGGTGCTGGACGCGCTCGCGGGCTTTGCGGTCCGGGTGACCGTGGAGGTGGAAAACACCGGCGGCGGAGCGCTCCAGGTCGCCGCCGAGTTCCGGCTCGCGCCCGCGTCCGACAGCGCCGACATCTACGACGGCGTCGAGGACCTGAAGCTGGCCGAGGCCGGGTTCCAGCTGGATCCCGGCTCGCGCCGCACGATCACCCTGGAGGCCGAGCTCGTCCAGGGCGACGCCGGCATGGATCTGATCACCCAGGACGGCTTCCGGGTGGGCATGAAGATCGCGGCGACCGGAACGAGCAGCGTGCACTACCGGATCACCGGCTTCGACCTGCAGCTCAAGCAGCGCCCCTTCGACCTGATTCCGAACGGCTGAGCGTGCCCCCGGCCCTTGCACCGCACCCACCGGGGGCTTAGACTTCCAGTGCGGAGGGGGCTGAGAGTTGGAGCAGCGGAAACTCTTTAAAGGCAAACGCACGCGCACCCCGGGTGGCGAAACCATCGTCCGTCTTTCCGGGGTGCGCAAACGTTTCGACCGCCACACCACCGCGCTCGACGGTGTGGACCTCGAGGTCCGCGCCGGCGAGTTCTTCAGCCTCCTGGGACCCTCGGGCTGCGGCAAGACGACGCTGCTGCGCATCCTTGCGGGGTTCGAAGAACCCGACCGGGGCCGCGTCGAGATCGCCGGGAGCAGCATGCAGGGCGTCCCCCCGTACCGCCGGCCGGTCAACCTGGTCTTCCAGAACTACGCCCTCTTCCCGCACATGAACGTCTTCGACAACATCGCCTTCGGCCTGCGCATGAAACGGCTTCCCGACGCCGAGGTGCGCGCGCGGGTGGGCTGGGCGCTGGAGCTGGTCGACATCGCCGAGCTCGAGCGCCGCCGGCCCCACGAGCTCTCCGGCGGTCAGAAGCAGCGGGTCGCGCTCGCGCGCGCCCTGGTCAACGAACCCGAGGTGCTGCTCCTCGACGAACCCCTGGGTGCGCTCGACTACAAGCTGCGCAAGCAGCTGCAGGTCGAGCTGATGAACCTGCAGGAGGAGCTGGGGCTCACCTTCATCTACGTCACCCACGACCAGGAAGAGGCGCTGGTGATGTCGGACCGCATCGCGGTGATGCGCGCCGGCCGCGTCGAGCAGCTCGGTCTGCCGGAGGCGCTGTACGAGCGCCCGGCCAGCCGTTTCGTCGCCCAGTTCCTGGGAACCTCCAACCTCATCCCCGCCCACGCGGTGGACCGGCGCCAGGTGGAGACCCCGCTGGGGCCGCTACGCGTCGCCGAGGAGCTGGAGGCGGGGCGGCGGTACACCCTCTCGATCCGCCCGGAGAAGGTGCGGCTCAGCCGCCGTGCCCAACCGGGGCCGAACCGCATCGAGGCGCGCGTCGACGACATCATCTACACAGGCGCCGAGAACCAGTACCTGCTTGACGCCGGAGGCTTCGAGCTGGTCGCCTACACCCTCAACTCGGACATCCAGGAACCCGGTTACGAAGAGTTCGACTACGACGAGCGCATCGCCGTCCACCTGCCCGAGGAGAACCTGGTCGTCATCCATGAATAAGCCGAACCGCTGGACGCGCCTCCTGCCCACCCTGGGGCCGGGCACGGTCTGGTTGCTCGTCTTCACCCTGGTGCCGACGCTGCTGATCTTCTACACCTCGTTCTTGCAGCGAGATCCCCACGGCTGGCTCAGCGGGCCGCTGACCCTCGAGAACTACCGTCGCTTCTTCGGCCTCGGGCCGGACGGCATCGACCCGCTCTACCTGGAGATCCTGGGGCGCAGCCTGCTCCTGGGCTTGGTGACCACCGTGGCCACGGTGGTGATCGGCTACCCCTTCGCCTTCTTCATCGCCGGCAGTCCCCGGAAGAACCTGCTGCTGTTGCTGGTGGTGCTGCCCTTTTGGACCAACTTCCTCATCCGCGTCTACGCCTGGATCGTGATCTTCCAGCGCAAAGGGGTGCTCAACGCGCTGCTCGGACACTTCGGCCTCGACCCGCTGCTGCTCTACCCCAGCTGGACCGCGGTCTACGTGGGGACGATCTACACCTACCTGCCCTTCCTGATCCTGCCGCTCTACGCCTCGGTGGAGAAGATCGACTGGACCTTGCTCGAAGCGGCCCACGACCTGGGGGCCGGCAGGCTCCGGGGCTTCTGGCACGCCGTCTTTCCCCAGACGCTGCCCGGTCTGATCGCGGGTGTCCTGCTCGTCTTCATCCCCGCGGTCGGCACCTTCGTCATCTCCGACCTGCTCGGCGCGGGCAAGGCGATCCTCGTGGGCAACGTAATCCAGCAGCAGTTCGGGGCCTCGCGCGACTGGGCCTTCGGCTCGGCCGCGGCCTTCGTGCTGATGGCCGTGGTGCTCACGGGGCTCTGGCTCTACGCCCGCTGGGCGGGGGAGCGCAGCATGGAGGAGCTGGTATGACCGGCCGCCGCTGGCTGACGCTGCACGGCGTCCTGGTGCTACTCTTCCTCTACCTGCCGATCGCCGTCATCGTCGTGCTCTCGTTCAACGAGAGCAAGTACGGCGTCGGCTGGCACGGCTTCACCCTGAAGTGGTACCGGCAGCTGCTCGAGCACACCCGCATCCACCCCTACGTCTGGAACAGCCTGATCGTCGCCACGGTCTCGACCTTCGTCTCCACGGTGCTGGGCACGCTGCTCGCCCTGGGGCTCGCCCGCTACCGCTTCCCCTGGCGCGGCGGCCTGCTCTTTTTGCTCTACATCCCCGTCGTCATCCCCGACGTGGTCATGGGCGTCTCGCTGCTGCTCTTCTTCGCCTGGGTGCAACAAGCCGCAGGTGCCCTGCACCTGGGGCTGACCACGGTCATCCTCGGCCACGTCAGCTTCCAGATCGCCTACGTGACCCTCGTCGTCAAGAGCCGGCTCGCGGGCCTCGACCCCAGCCTGGACGAGGCCGCCGCCGACCTGGGTGCGGCCGGATGGACCCGCTTCTGGAAGGTCACCTTCCCACTGATCGCTCCCGGCATCGCGGCGGCGGCACTGCTGGCCTTCACCCTCAGCCTCGACGACTTCGTGATCACCTTCTTCACCGCGGGGCCCGGGGCGACGACGCTGCCGATCTACATCTTTTCCAGCGTCAAGCGCGGGGTCACGCCCGAAATCCACGCGCTCTCGACGCTCATGATCTTGGTCACCACGCTGGCCCTGATCGCGGTCCAGCGGGTACAGGCAAGGAGGTGAGGATGAAAAGGCTCATCGCAGGACTGGGAACGTTGCTGTTGCTCGTGGGTATGGCCAAGGGGGAGCTGAGGATCTTCAACTGGTCCGACTACATCCCCGAAGAGGTGCTGGTCGAGTTCGAGAAGCGCTACGACGTACGGATCATCTACGACACCTTCGAAGCGCCCGAGGCCATGATGGCCAAGCTGCAGGCCGGCGGGGCCCGCGAGTACGACCTCGTCGTTCCCCCCGACTACTACGTGGCCGAGATGGCGCGCGCGGGGCTGATCCAGCCGCTCGACCACGGCCGCATCCCCAACCTGAAGAACCTGTATCCCGAGTTCCAGAACCCCGATTACGACCCGGGCAACCGCTACTCGGTCCCCTACCAGTGGGGCACGACGGGCATCGCCTACCGCGCCAGCGAGGTGGAGGGCGCTGTCGACTCCTGGGGGGTCTTTTTCGACCCCGCGCAGTACCAGGGCCCCTTCCTGCTGCTCGACGAGATGCGCGAGACGATCGGGGCGGCGCTCAAGTACCTGGGTTACTCGCTCAACGACACCGACCCCGCCCATCTGGAGGAGGCCAAGCAGCTGCTCATCGACGCCAAGCGCCGCGGCCTGGGCTTCGCCGGCAGCGTGGAGGGCCGCAGCCGGCTGCTGGCGGGGGACGCCGTCGTGGTGCACAACTACTCCGGCGACATCTTCCAGATCCAGGAGGAGGACGACGACATCCTCTACGTCATCCCCAAGGAAGGGGGCACGATCTGGATGGACGCGGTGGCCATGCCCGCGGGAGCTCCCCATCCGGACCTCGCCTACGCCTTCTTGAACTTCATCCTGGAACCCGAGATCGCCGCGGCCATCTCGAACTACAACTACTACGCCTCGCCGGTGCAGGCGGCGGAGCCCTACCTCGACCCCGAGCTGCTCAGCGACCCCGCCGTCTACCCCCCGCCCGAGGTGCGCGCCAAGCTCGAGTTCATCCGCGACGCCGGGGCGGCGCTCCCCCTCTTCGACCGGATCTGGACCGAGGTGAAGGCCCGGTAGCTGCGGACCGCCGCGCGGGCCGCGGGCTGATATAATCCGCCTGGAGGTGCACAAATGCGCAAATTCGTGACCGTGCTGATCGCCCTGCTGGCGCTCGCCCCGCTGGTGCTGGCCGACGGCGCCGCCGACTACGGCAAGTTCTGCGCCAGCTGCCACGGCGCCACCGGACAGGGCACCCCGGGAGTCTTCCCGCCCCTGGCCGAATGGGCCGGCCACTTCGCCCAGAACGACGAGGGCCGCGCCTACCTGGTTCACGTGATCGTCTTCGGGCTCCAGGGGCAGATCAGCGCCCAGGGCAAGGCCTACAACGGCTTCATGCCCCCCTTCGCCCAGCTCTCCAACGATCAGGTCGCGGCGATCCTGAACTACCTGCTGAGCGAGTGGAACAAGGACCTGCTGCCCAAAGACTTCCGGCCCCTGACCGCCGACGAGGTGGCCCAGCTGCGCGCCAAGGCCCTTACCCCCGCCGACGTCTTCAAGGCCCGCCAGGCCCTGGTGCAGTCGCTGGGGATCAAGTAACCCCGCCTTTCTCCGCCGCCCCCGCATCCGGGGGCGGCTTTTCTTTGTAGGATGGGCGTGATGCGACGCCTCCTGGTCGTCTTCCTGCTGCTGGGCCTGGCCCAGGCGCAACCGCTGAGGATCGCGGCGGCGGCCAACCTGAGCCCGGTGCTGCCCGAGCTGGTGGCCGCCTACGAAGCCGCGCACCCCGACGTTCAACTCGGGGTCTCCTACGGCGCCTCGGGCCAGCTCGTCGAACAGATCCGCCGCGGCGCGCCCTTCCAGGTCTTCCTCTCGGCCAGCCCCGGCTACCTGCGGCACCTCGCCGACGCCGGGGTGCGGATCTACACCGAGACGCCGTTCGCCCGGAGCCCCCTCGTCCTCTACGTGCCCTCGCGCCTGGGCGTCACCCCCACCGGCTTCGACGTTCTTGCGGATCCGCGCGTTCGCCGCGTCGCCGTGGCCAACCCCGCCTACGCCCCCTTCGGCAAGGCGGCGCTGACCGCCCTCAAACGGGCGGGCTGGTACGCGCGCGTCGAGGACAAGCTGATCTACGCCGCCAACGTCTCGCAGGCCGCGCAGATGACGGTTCAGGGGGCCGACGCCGGCTTCCTCGCCCTGGCCTCGGCGCTGCTCCCCGCGCTGCGGGAGCGGGGGGCCTACTGGCGGGTGCCCCAGGACCTCTACCCGCCGCTGCTCCAGGTCGCCGCGCAGCTCGACCCCCGCCCCGAGGCGCAGCGCTTCGTCGCCTTCCTGGGCAGCGAAGAAGCCCGCGCCATCCTGGCGCGCCACGGGTACGCGACGCCATGACCGAGGCCTTCCTGCTCTCGTTCAAGCTGGCCGCCCTTACCTCGCTCACGCTGCTCGTCCTGGGCGTTCCGCTGGCCTATGCGCTGGTCTTCAAGCGCGTGCCCGCCCGCGCCCTGGTCGAGGCCGTCTTCCTGATGCCCCTGACCCTGCCGCCCACCGTGCTGGGCTACTACCTGCTGATCCTGCTCGCTCCCGAAGGCTTTCTCGGCCGCCTCGGCCTCGACTGGGCCTTCCGCTTCGAGGGCATCTGGCTGGCCTCGGTGATCTTCAGTCTGCCGTTCGCGCTCACCGCCTACCGGGAGGCGTTCCAGGCCGTCGAACCCGAGGTGCTGGAGGTCTCCCGCACCCTCGGTCTGGGCACCTTCCGCCGCTGGCGGCGGGTTATCCTTCCCTGGATCTGGCCGGGGCTGCTCTCCGGAACGCTGCTCGCCTTCGCGCACACCCTGGGCGAGTTCGGGGTGGTGCTCATGGTCGGCGGCAACCTGCCGGGCGAGACGCGCGTGGCCAGCATCTACATCTTCGACCTCGTCCAGGCCCTCGAGTTCCAGCAGGCGGCGCGGGCGGCGCTCGTCTTCGTCGCCCTCTCCTTCGTCATGGTGCTGGCCGTACGCACACTGGAGGTCAGGTGGAGATCGATTACCGGCTCGAGCGCCCGCTGAACCTGCACGCCCGCCTGCGCGTCGAGGGGCTGACGGCGCTCTTGGGCGAGTCGGGGTCCGGGAAGACGAGCCTGCTGCGCGCCCTGGCCGGCCTGATCCGGGCCCGCGGCGAGCCCTTCGGAGGGCTGCGACCCGAGCAGCGGCGCGTCGGCTACCTGCCGCAGGGGTACGCACTGGTGCCCCACATGACCGCGCTGGAGAACGTGGCCCTGCCGCTGCGGGGGCCGGAGGCCGAGCGCGTCGCGCGGCGCTGGCTCGAACGCGTGGAGCTCGCGCACCTGGCGGGCCGCCGCCCCCACGAACTCTCCGGCGGCGAGCGCCAGCGCGTCGCCCTCGCCCGGGCGCTGGCGCTGGAGCCGCGGCTGCTGCTGCTGGACGAGCCGACGAGCGCCCTGGACGCCGCCACCCGCGAGACGACGATCGACCTGATCGACCGGATCGTGGCCGAGGTCGGGCTGCCCACCCTGCTCGTCACCCACGACCGCTACGTCGCCGGCCGCAGCCGCTCCCTGGCCGTGCTGGAGCACGGCGCCGTACGCCAGCAGGGCCCGCCCGACGAGGTCTTCGCCCGACCCGCGACCCTGGGGATCGCCCGCCTCGTGGGGTTCGCCAACGTCTTTGCCGGGAAGGTGGCCGGGCGCGAAGGGGACGGGGTCTGGATCGAAACGCGGGGGCTGCGCATCTTCGCCCCCACCGAAGCGCCGCCGCCGGTGGGGCGGCAGGTGCACTGGGGGATCCGGCCCGAAGAGGTGATGATCGTGCGCCCCGACCGGCCGCTCAGCTCACCGCTGGCCCGCAACCGGCTCGAGGTGGTCGTCCGCCGCCTGGTGAAGAAGGGCCTCGCCTACGCGGTGCGCGTCGAGGGCGCACTCGCCCTGGAGGTGCTCCTCCCCCGCCACGTACAAGACCGCCTCCGCTTGAGCGAAGGCGATCGCATCGAGGTGGCCCTCAAGCCCACCTACGTTCACTTGTTTTCTTCGGAAGGCTTCTCTTCCTGATCCTCCTTGAGCCCCTTCTTGAACTCGCTGGCCGAGCGGCCCAGGCCGCGGGCCAGTTCGGGGAGTTTTCGCGCACCGAAGAGCAGCACGATGATCAAGAGGATCAAAATGATTTCTACCGGTCCCAGGTTCATCTCTCCTCCTTTAGCGGCGGCGCAGGTAACGCAACCCCGTCCACAGCAGCACGGCCGCAAAGATCCACCTCAGTATACCTTCGGGGATGCCCAGGGCCACCTGCCCTCCCGAGAACGCCCCCAGCACGATGCCGAAGAGCAGCCCGGGGGCGATCCTGCGGTCGATGTGCCCCATGCGTCCGTGGGTGTAGGCGCCGATCAACGAGGGCAGGATCATGGCCATCAGCGCCGTCCCCTGCGCGAGCTGCTGCGGCTCGCCGGCGCCCAGGACCAGCGCGGGAACCATCACCGTTCCCCCGCCGATGCCGAGCAGTCCGGAGAGGAAGCCCGCCAGTCCGCCGGCGCCGAGCAGCACGACCCAGCTGAGCGCGCCGGCGCCGCCGGCCGCGACGTGCGGCAGCTGCTTCTTGAAGGGCAGCAGGAAGGCGGTCAGGATCAGGAAACTGCCGAAGATGCGGCGCAGGCTGCGGGCGTCGAGCTTCTGGGTGTAGCGTGCGCCCAGCCGGGCCGTCATCATCGCGGTGACGGTCAGCAGGGCGGCGGCCAGGTAGTCGACGCTGCCCCCCAGCGCGTAGCTGACGCCTCCGACGAGGGCGGTGCCCGCGACCGCCATGAGGCTGGTGCCGTGGGCGCGGTGCTGGTCGAGCCGGGCCCAGCTCACCAGCAGGGGGACCATGATCACCCCTCCGCCCAGCCCCACGAGCGCCCCGAAGCCGCCCGCCAGGAAACCGATCAGAAAACCAATCACGCCCCCTACTCTACCGCTAGCCGGGGCGCGCACCCAACCTACGCGGGTTCGTACCGGTCGCGGTAGACGAGCTGGGCGAGGCCGAGGGCCAGGTAGGTGGTGAGCAGGCTGGTCCCGCCGTAACTCATCAGGGGCAGGGTGATGCCCGTCACCGGCGCGACGCCCAGGGTGACGCCCACGTTCACCAAGAGCTGGAAGGCCAGCAGGCTCATCACCCCGGCGATCACCAGGCGGTCGCCGTCGTGGAGCACCTCCACGGCCATCACCCCCAGGCGGTAGAGCAGCGCCGCGTAGCCGAGCAGCACCGCCAGCGCGCCGACGAGCCCCATCTCCTCGGCCAGGACCGAGAAGATGAAGTCGGTATGGCGCTCGGGAACGAAGCCCAGCTGCGCCTGGGTCCCCTGACCGTACCCCTTGCCGGCGACCCCGCCGGAGCCGATCGCGATCATCGACTGGATCACTTGAAAGCCGGCCCCCAGAGGATCGCTCGCCGGGTTCAGCAGCACCAGGATGCGCTCCTGCTGGTGCGGCTTGAGGTTGGGCCAGACGACCGTCGGCACCAGCACCGCCGCCAGCAGCACGGCGACGGCGAGGTGGCGCCAGGGCAGCCCGCGGACGAAGAAGATGCCGAAGACGATGGCCGCCAGCACGAGCGCGCCGCCCAGGTCGGGCTCCACCAGGGTGAGCGCGACCGGGGGCAGGGCCAGGGCGAGGGGGAGCAGGTAGTCGCGCCAACGCTCGAGGGTGCGGCCGTGCAGGAAGCGGGCGAGCGCCAGGATCAGCGCCAGCTTGGCGAGCTCCGAGGGCTGCAGCCGCAAGGGGCCCAGCACGAACCAGGAGCGCGCCCCGTTCACCTCGCGACCGAAGAAGAGCACCGCGACGAGCAGCAGCAGGCTGAGGCCGTAGGCGACGTAGCTCAGGCGGTAGACCGTCGCCTTGCGGAAGAGCTGCAGCAGCGCCGCGGCCACGAGGGCCACCGCTGCGAAGAGCAGCTGCAGCTTCCACAGCCGCGGGTTGGGCGCAGCGCTGGCGAGCACGAAGAGGCCGGCGACGTTGAGGCCGAGCGTCAGCAGGGCCAAAGGCCAGTCGTAGAGGGTGAGGTCGAGCCTGCGGATCATGAACGAACCGGGATGTCGGCGATCAGGACCATGCGCTCTCCGCGCTGTTCGAACTCGATCTCCATCTCGCGGTCCTCGGTGGGAAAGTACTTCTGCAAGACCTTGAGCAGGTCCCGCTTCAAGGCCTCGACCTGCCCCGGGGGCAGCTTGGCGCGGTCGTAGGCGAGCACCAGCTGCAGCCGCTCCTTGGCCTTCTGCTTGCTCTTCTTGCGGCGCCACCAGAACATCAACGGCCTCCAAAGATGCGGCGCACCGTCTGCCACAACCCCGACGCCTCGTCGAGGCTGGGAAACGGCACCTCCTCGCCGCGGATGCGGCGGGCGATGTTGCGGAACTCCTCGCCGGCCGCCGAGCGTTCCTTGCGCAGCGCCACCGGCTCGCCGATGTTGGTGGAGACGAGGATGCCCTCGTCCTCGGGGACGATGCCGATCAGCCCCAGCCCCAGGATCTCGACGATGTCGTCGACCGAGAGCATGTCGCCGCGCTTGACCATCTTGGGGCGGATGCGGTTCACGATCAGCCGGTTCTCGGCCACCTCACCGGCCTCGAGCAGCCCCACGATGCGATCGGCGTCGCGCACCGAGCTGACCTCGGGGTTGACCACGACGAGCGCGCCCTCCGCCGGAGCCGCCGCGGTCTGGAAGCCGCGCTCGATGCCGGCCGGGGAGTCGATGAGCACGCGGTCGAAGCCCTCGTCCTCGATCAGGTGCTTCACCACCGCGCGGAAGATCTTGGGGTCCAGGGCCTCCTTGTCGCGCGTCTGCGAGGCCGGGAGCAGGTAGAGGTTCTCCACCCGCTTGTCGCGGATCAGCGCCTGGCGCATCTTGCAACGGCCCTCGAGCACGTCGATCAGGTCGAAGACGACGCGCCCCTCCAGCCCCATCACCACGTCGAGGTTGCGCAACCCGACGTCGACGTCGATCACGGCCACCTTCTCGCCCTCGCGCGCCAGCGCCGCGCCCACGTTGGCCGTGGTGGTGGTCTTGCCGACGCCTCCCTTCCCCGATGTCACGACGATCGCTTTAGCTTGCAACGCGCCCTCCTCCTTCATTCCATCCAAGTATAGCCGTCCGTTTTGAGGAGGTAAGGAGAATTCCGGGGATACGTCCCGGTTGCGGGCGCTAGACTGGAGGCATGAAAACCCTTCAACGTCCCGAGGTGCACACCCCGCTGCCCGGTCCCAAGGCCAAGGAAGTCCTCGCGCGCGACGAACGCGTCCTCTCGACCTCGTACGTCCGGCCCTACCCCTTCGTACCCGAGGCTGGCGAGGGCGTCTGGATACGCGACGTGGACGGCAACGTCTTCCTCGATCTGATGGCCGGCATCGCGGTGAACACCACCGGCTACGCCCACCCCCGGGTGGTCGAGGCGGTGCGTGAGCAGGCGGCGCGGTTCAGCCACGTCTGCTTCTCGGACTTCTCCTCGGAGCCGCAGGTGAGCCTGGCCGAACGGCTCGACCGGCTGGCGGGCGGAGGCTTCCGGGTCTACTTCGGCAACTCCGGCACCGAGGGCGTGGAGGCGGCCGTCAAGGTGGTGCGCTACCACACCCGCCGTCCCTACATCCTCGCCTTCACCGGCGCCTTCCACGGGCGCACCCTGGGCTCGCTCGCCCTTACCTCCTCGAACAGCAAGTACCGCAAGGGCTTCGCGCCGCTCCTGCCGGGCGTGGTGCACGTCCCCTACCCCCACCCCTACCGCCCGCCCTTCGGCGCCAAACCCGAGGACGCCGGACAGGTGGTGCTCGACTACATCGCGCACCTTTTCAAGACCAAGCTCCCGCCCGACGAGGTGGGCGCGATCTTCTTCGAGCCCATCCAGGGCGAGGGCGGCTACGTCGTGCCGCCGCAGGGGTTCCTGCCCGCGCTGCAGGAGCTGGCCCGCCGCCACGGCATCCTGCTGGTGGCCGACGAGGTGCAGACCGGAAGCGGGCGCACCGGCCGCTTCCTCGCCTCGGCGTACGAGGAGCTGGACCCCGACATCGTCATCCTTGCCAAGGGCCTGGCCTCGGGCTACCCCATCTCGGCGGTGCTCTTCAAGGAGGAGCTCTCGAGCTGGCCCCCGGGCGCCCACGGCTCCACCTTCGGGGGCAACCCCGTCGCCGCCGCGGCGGCGACGGCGACGCTCGACCTGCTCGAGGAGGGGCTGATGCAGAACGCCTACGAGGTCGGCGCCTTCCTGCGCGAGGAGCTGGCCAAGCTCCAGGCCGACTTCCCGCGGCTGGGCGACGTGCGCGGCCGCGGCCTGATGATCGGGCTCGACTTCGTGAAGGACCCCGGGACGCGCGAGGAGGACCCCGAGCTGCGCGACCGCGTGGCCGAGGCCGCCTTCGCCAAGGGCCTGCTCACCCTGCCGGCCGGCCCCTCGACGCTGCGGCTCTCGCCCCCGCTGGTGCTGAGCCGCGCGGAGGCGGCGCTGGCCGTGGAGCTGCTGGGCGAGGTGCTGCGCGAACTGGCCTAGCGCCCCGCACGAAAACGAGGGCCCGCGGACGCGGGCCCTCGTTCCACCGCCGATGGTTCAGTTGGCGGGTGCGTCGGGAACGGCCCGGAAACCCGGAGGTATGGTGAGCCGCCGCAGATTCAGCTTCCAGCGGCCGCGCTCGTCGCGGGTCACCGGCGGCCACCAGACCGCGCTGGCGCGGCCGGCGATGTTGGGGTCGGGGATGGGGCCGAAGACGCGCGAGTCCTCGGAGCCGCCCAGGGTGCGGTTGTCGCCCATCACGAAGTAGTAGCCGGGCGCCAGCCGCAGCGTGCCCACGTACTCGACGGGGCGGGCGCGGCTGGCCAGCCTGACCTCCTCGGGCACCGGCTCGAGCATGGCCAGGGCGTCGTTCAGGTAGGCCGGCAGGTTGTCGACGCGGTAGCCCTGGAAGCCCACGACCTTGCCGTCGATCACCAGCACGCGGGGAAAGCTGTCGGGGTAGGGCTGGATCTTGTCGGTGATGAACGACTCGTCCACGTAGACGCCGTTGACGACGAGCCGTCCCTCCTCGACCCGCACCGTGTCGCCCGGGCGCGCCACCAGCCGCTTGATGAAGTAGGGACGGTACTGGAAACCCAGGATGGGGAACGCGGCCACCGAGTTCGGGGCCCCAGGCGGCGGCTTGACGATCACGATCTCGCCGCGGTGCCAGGCCCGCAGCCCGAAGCGCTCGAGCCACATCTCGTACTTGGGCACGAGCACCCGTTCCCCGTGCTGCAGGGTGGGCACCATGCTGCGGCCGTAGACCTGGACCGTGGTGAAGAAGAAGGTGGTGATGACGAAGGCCACCAGCAGGGCCTCCCCCACCTGGCGGAACCACTCGTGCCAAAGGTAACGCAGGAATTCACGAACGTTCATGGATCACCTCGTCGAGAACACGCTTCGCCGCTTCGTACCCCCGCGGCCAAATCTCCTCCAGCTTACCGAAATGCTCGAGCCCGATGCCCCGCAGATCGGGCCGCACGTAGGCGTCGGGCGGGTTCATGGCCAGCCGCGCCTGGGTGAGCCGCGCCTGCATCAGGTCCACCGCGCGCCGCCCGAGCTCGAGCAGGCCCGTGGGCGGATCCTGCTCGTGGTCGGGATCGTAGGTCACGTCGACGGCCAGGATCCACTCCGAGCCCAGAAAGCGCGCGGCGTCGACCGGTAGGTTGTCGAGGACGCCGCCGTCGATCAGCTGCAGGCCGTCGCGCTCGACGGCCGAGAAGAGACCGGGGTAGGCGGCGGAGGCGAGGACAGCGCTGGGCAGGTCGCCGCGGTGCAGGTAGACGCTGCGCCCGCGGACCGCGTCGGTGGCCACGGCCGCGAAGGGGCGCTCGAGCCCCTCGAAGTCGCGCGGCAGGTAGCGCCCGAGGAAGTCGCGCAGCTTGCCCGCGGAAAGCAGCCCGCCGCCGGGGCGGAAGTTGATGAGGCGCAGCCAGCTGGTCTTGCGGGCCAGCCCCAGGATCTCGTCGGCGGGCATCCCGCTGGCCCAGAGGCTGCCGATGATCGCGCCCATGCTGGTGCCGGCCACCGCGGCCACCGGCAGGCCCGACTCCTCAACCGCCTTGAGCGCGCCGATGTGGGCGAAGCCGCGGGCGGCGCCCCCCGCCAGGGCGATCCCCCGCTGCAACGTCCGGCCTTCCTGGAATTCGGGGCGGTTCACGGCTCGCACGCACCCACTCTACCGCCGCCGGCGTGAACCGGGTGAGGCCCTTTCGAGCACGTTATAGTTGGGTTGTGGGTATCCCTGGACGGGTGCTGTTGGGCGAGTACCGGGTCGTCCGCCCCATCGCGCGCGGCGCGGTGGCGACGGTCTACCTGGCGTTCGACCGGCAGGGCCGCCCGTTCGCCGTCAAGGTCTTCCCCGAGGGGTACGAAGCGCGCGCCGACCGCGAGTGGCAGGTGGGGCGCGCCCTGGAGCACCCCAACGTCAACCCGGTGCTGCAGCGCCTCGACATCGAGGCCCACCCCGCGGTCCTCCTCGCCTACGCGCCCGGCCGCCGCCTCTCGGAAGAGCCGCCGGCGCCGGGCGAGTTCCTGGACGTCTTCCGGCAGCTGCTCGCCGCGCTCGGGCACATGCACGAGCGCGGCTACGTCCACCGCGACGTCAAGCCCGAGAACGTCATCGTCGACGCCCGGGGGCACGCCCGGCTGATCGACTTCGACCTCTCCGGCCCCAAGCGCGAGGCCACCCAGCGGCTGCGGCTGGGCACGATCGCCTACATCGCCCCCGAGCAGGTGCGCGGCGAGAACGTGACCCCGGCGACCGACGTCTACGCCGCCGGGGTGATCCTCTACTGGGGGCTGACGGGCGAGCTGCCCTACGTGGGCACCCCCCAGGTGGTGATGGAAAGCCACCTCCACGCCCCGCTGCCCGCGGCCGCGGGGCTCGAGCCCGACACCCAGCTGGGCGCCGTCCTGGGGAGGATGGTCGCCAAGGACCCCCAGGCCCGCTTCCGCGATGCCGGGGCGGTGCTCGAGGCGCTGGACGCGATCCGCTGATCCCAAGCGCAAGCGCCGCCGGCCCCAGCCGGCGGCGCTTTTTCGTGCCGGATCAGCGCTGATCGATGGGCACGTACTTGCGGTCGAGCTCGCCCACGAACTTGGCCTTGGGGCGGAGCAGGCGGTTGTCCATGCGCGCGTACTCGAGGATGTGGGCGGTCCAGCCCGAGATCCGCGCCACCGCGAAGACGGGGGTGAAGAACTCGGTGGGGATCCCCAGGTCGGAGTAGACGACGCCCGAGTAGAAGTCGACGTTGGGGTAGATGCCGCGCGGGTTGAGCACCTTGCCCGCCTCTTCTTCGACGATGGTGAGGATTTCGTACTCGGTGGACTTGCCGTGGGCCTTGGCCACGATCTCGGCGTACTTCTTGAGGATGACGGCGCGCGGGTCGAGCGCCTTGTAGACGCGGTGACCCATGCCCATGATGCGCTCTTTGTTGGCCAGCTTGCCCTGGACCCAGCCGCGGGCGGCCTCGGGCTTGCCGATCTCCTGCACCATCTTCATGACCTGCTCGTTGGCGCCGCCGTGGCGCGGGCCCTTGAGGGCGCCCACCGCCGCCACGATGGAGGAGTAGATGTCCGAGGCGGTCGAGTGCACGGCCAGGGCGGTGAAGGTGGAGGCGTTCATGCCGTGCTCGGCGTGCAGGATCAGCGCCACGTCGAGCAGCTTTTCCTGCTCGGGGCTGGGGCGCTTGCCGTTGAGCATGTAGTAGAAGTTCGCCGCGTGGGAGAGCTCGGGGTCGGGCTCGATGGGCATGTGCCCCTCACGCAGGCGCTTGATGGCGGCGGTGACGGTGGCGAACTTGGAGATCAGGCTGACGCTCTTCTCGTAGAGGCTGTCGAAGGAGGTGTCCTCCTCGGTGGGGTCGAAGAGGCCCAACTCGCTGATGGCGGTGCGCAGCGAGGCCATCGGGTGGGCCGTGCGCGGGTAGTCGGCGAACGAGGCCACCTTCTCGACCGCGATGCTGCGGTTCTTGACCAGTTTCTCCTTGAAGACCGCCAGCTCGTCGGCCGTGGGTAGTCGCTTGTGCAGCAGCAGGTAGGAGACCTCCTCGAAGCTGCTGTGCTCCGCGAGCTCTTGGATGGGGTAGCCCAGGTAGTAGAGCCTACCGTTCTGGCCGTCGATGAACGAGAGCTCGGTCTCGGTGAAAACGACGCCTTCCAATCCCCGTGCGATTTCAGCCTCTGCCATTTTGACTCCTTTCCGAGCCTGCCGCGCAGGCCCTGCCATGGCTGTTCTTCCCAAGTCTAGCACCGCCCGCAGACGGGTAAGAGGAACAACGTCCCCATCCGCATCCTTAGGGCATGCTACCGGGAAACGTTACAAAACGCCTCGTAGTCGATCAGGCCCTTCTGCGTGGGGTGGTCGCCGCAGACCGGGCAGTTCGGGTCGCGCTCGACCCTGAGCTCGCGGAATTCGGCCTCGAGTCCGTCGTAAAGGAGCAACCGGCCCGAAAGCGGGCGGCCGATCCCCAGCAGCAGCTTGAGCACCTCGGTGGCCATCAGGCTGCCGATCACCCCGGGCAGCACCCCGAAGACGCCCGCCTGGGCGCAGCTGGGCACGCTGCCCGGCTTGGGGGGCTTGGGAAAGAGGCAGCGGTAGCAGGGGCCGCCCTGGTGGTGGAAGACCGCGACCTGCCCCTCGAAACGGTGGATCGCCCCGTAGACCAGGGGCTTGTCGGCGAAGACGGCGGCGTCGCTTACCAGGTAGCGGGTGGGGAAGTTGTCGCTGGCGTCGACGACGAGGTCGTAGCCGGCGAAGAGCGCGAGCGCGTTTTCCGAGGTGAGGCGCTGCGGGTGAACCTCCACGGTGACGTGGGGGTTGAGCTCGGCGAGCCGTTCGGCGGCGACCTCGGCCTTGGGCCGCCCCACGTCGGGGGTGGCGTAGAGCACCTGCCGCTGCAGATTGCTGAGGTCGACGACGTCGTCCTCGACGATGCCGATGCGCCCCACGCCCGCCGCCGCGAGGTACATGAGCAAGGGCGAACCCAGCCCCCCGGCGCCTACGACCAGCACCGAGGCGGCCTTCAGGCGCGCCTGCCCCTCGGGACCCACCTCCGGCAGGATCATGTGCCGGGCGTAGCGATCGAGTTCTTCACGGCTCCACACGGATCTCCACCTCTTCTCCTTCGGGCAGGAGGTAGGCACGGGCGCGCCCCTCCGGCAGCCCCAGGATAACGTAGGGCACGCGCCAGCTGGCCTCGGCTCGGTCGCGCTCGCTGGGCCGCGGCCGCCCCGCCGGGTGACTGTGGTAAAGCGCCAGCACCTCGAGCCCCTCGGCGTCGGCGCGGCGGAGCGCCTGGAGCAGCTCGCCCGGATCGGCGAAGTAGTGCACCAGCGGATGCGGGCTCGCGTTGGCCAGCGGCCAGGCCGCCTCGGCGCACCCCCGCCGCCCCACGAGCAGGCCGACGGCCTCTTCCGGCGCGCGGGCGCGGGCGTCGTCCCACATCGCCCGCCAGGCTCCCTTGCGCACGCACAACCGCATGCCCCCAGCCTACCAGCGGGGACGTTTGGCCGAAGAAAACCCCGCTCGCACGCGTCGTATACTTGGTGCACGTAGGGAGGCCACGAAAGGAGGACGAACGTGATCCGTACCATCGCCTTCGCCGGACACTCCGGCAGCGGAAAAACGACCCTGGGCGAGGCGCTGCTCTACCTCACCGGGGCCAAGGAGCGGAGGGGGAGCGTGTCCGAGGGCACCACGACCTCGGACTACACCCCAGAGGAAAAGGCCCACGGCATCAGCGTACGCACGGCGGTGCTGCCCCTGGACTGGAAGGGGCACAAGTTTTTCGTGCTCGACACCCCCGGCTACCTCGACTTCATCGCCAGCATCCGCGGGGCGCTGACCGCGGCCGACGCCGCGGTGGTCACCGTGAGCGCGCCCGACGGCGTGCAGATCGGGACCGAGCGCGCCTGGACGGTGGCCGAGCGGCTGGAGCTGCCGCGCATGGTCGTGGTGACCAAGCTCGACAAGGGGGGCGACTTCTACCAGCTGCTCGAGGATCTGCGCTCGACGCTGGGCAGCATCGTCCCGGTGCACCTGCCCTGGATGGAGGGGCCTGACTGGGTGGGCCTGCTCGACGTGCTGCGGAACAAGGCGTTGCGCTACGACGGTGAGGAGTACGAAGAGCTCGAGGTTCCGTCCGAGCTGGCGGAGCAGGTGGGGACGTACCGCGAGCAGGCGATCGAGGCCATCGTGGAGACGGACGAGAACCTGCTCGAGCAGTACCTGGAGGAAGGTGAGGAACCGGCCCCCGAACAGGTGGCCAAGGCCTTCCACGAGGCCGTGCGCCAGGGGCTCGTCTACCCGGTCGCCATCGCCTCGGGCGAGACGCTGATCGGGGTGGAGCCGCTGCTCGACATCTTCCTGCAGGCCCTCCCCTCCCCCACCGAGCGCTGGGGCGAGGGGCCGCCGCTGGGCAAGGTCTTCAAGGTCCAGGTCGAACCCTTCGTGGGCAAGGTCGCCTACATCCGCCTCTACCGCGGCGAGCTGAAGCCCGGCGACGTGCTGCAGTCGGAGAAGGGACCGGTCAAGTTCAACAAGCTCTACGTTCCCCGGGGCAACGAGCTGCTCGAGGTGGACAGGGCCGAGGCCGGCTACATCCTGGCCCTGCCCAAGGCCGACCAGCTGCACCGCACCATGGCGCTGTGGGCCGAGGAGCCCGAAGAGGTGCCGATGACCAAGCTGCCCGAGCCCACCACCTTCATGGCCATCGTGCCCAAGGGCAAGGGTGACGAGGCCAAGCTGGGCGAGGCGGTGAACAAGCTGCTCGAGGAGGACCCCAGCCTGCGGCTCGAACGCAACGAGGAGACCGGGGAGATGCTGCTTTGGGGCATGGGCGACATGCACCTCGAGGTGGCCAAGGAGCGCCTGCACGACTACGGCGTCGAGGTCGAGCTGAAGCTGCCCAAGATCCCCTACCGCGAGACGATCCGCCGCAAGGCCGAGGGGCAGGGCAAGCACAAGAAGCAGACCGGCGGCCACGGCCAGTACGGCGACGTCTGGCTGCGGCTCGAGCCCGCCGAGGACTACGAGTTCGTCTGGGAGATTACCGGCGGCGTCATCCCCACCAAGTACAAGGAGGCCGTGGAAAAGGGCATCAAGGAGGCCGCCAAAAAGGGCGTGCTCGCCGGCTATCCGGTGATCGGCTTCCGCGCCGCGGTCTACGACGGTTCCCACCACTCGGTGGACTCGTCCGACCTCTCCTTCCAGATCGCCGCCTCGCTGGCCTTCAAGAAGGTGGCCGAGGCCGCGGGACCGGCCCTGCTCGAGCCCATCTACAAGCTCAAGATCATCGTCCCCCAGGACAAGATGGGCGACATTCTCTCCGACCTCCAGGGCCGCCGCGGCCGGGTGCTGGGCTCCGACATGGACGGCGCCCTCGCGGTCATCCACGCCGAGGCGCCGCTGGGCGAGATCCTGGAGTACAGCCGGGTGCTGCGCAGCCTCACCGCCGGCCAGGGGGCCTACAACCTCGAGTTCAGCCACTACGCCGAGGTGCCGCCGCAGCTGGCGCAAAAGATCGTCGAGGAAGCCAGGAGCGAGTGACCGCCGGAAACCAAGACCCCCGCGCTATTGCGCGGGGGTTCGTCTTGGCCGGCGAGGGCTAGGCCTTCTTTTTCTTGAGGTTTTTCTTGTACGAGTCCCCGAAGCGGCGCTGGAAGCGTTCGACGCGGCCTTCGGTGTCCACGAAGCGCTGCTTGCCGGTGAAGAACGGGTGGCAGGCGGAGCAGACTTCCACGTGGATCTCCGGCTTGGTCGAGTAGGTTTCGATGACGTTGCCGCAGCCGCAGATGATCTTGGCGGGGACGAGCTTCAGGTGAATGCCTTCCTTCATGGAGTCCTCCTTAGAGGGCGCACGGGCTTGGTCGTGCGGCCAACCAACGCTCCCCACTGTACCAACCGCGCGGGAAGGGCGCAAGTCCGCGCCCGCCGGAGCGGCCGACTTGATATCGTACCACTCATGTTTTATAATGCTCGCGGAAGGAGGTGAGCTTACATGAAACGCTGGCAGGACTGGGTCAACCTGGTGCTGGGTCTCTGGCTGGTCGTTTCGCCCTGGATTCTCGCCTTCTCGCAGAACACCGCCGCGCTCTGGAACGCGCTGATCGTGGGCGCGATCTTCGTCGTGCTCTCGCTGCTGGCCCTCGCCGACGCCAAGCCCTGGGAAGAGTGGTCCGAGCTCGTCGTCGCGCTCTGGCTTCTCGTCTCACCCTGGGTGCTCGGCTACAGCGCTCTGAGCGCCGCGATGTGGAACGCCGTCATCGTCGCCGTCATCGTGGGCGTCCTGGCCTACACGGCCGCCAGCCAGCAACCCACCCAGACCACCTGAAGGTAAGTCACGCTCCGCTTGACCCCGCCCCCTTGGGCGGGGTAAATTGCCTTGACCTTTAAGCCCGTCCCGTGAGGCGGGGAAGGAGGAGAACGTGAACGAACAGCGGAACAATCCGGTAGCGGCACGCCCCATGCGGGCGGTTTTTTTTAGGAGGGCGTGATGCGCTTCAAGGCGCGTGTGCTCGAACCCGCGGAGATCGAGCGGGCGATGCGCCGCATCGCCCACGAGATCATCGAAAAGAACAAGGGCGTCGGGGATCTGGCGCTGGTGGGCATCCACACCCGCGGCATCCCCCTGGCCGAGCGGCTGGCGGACCTGATCGAGCGCTTCGAAGGGGTGCGGCCGCCGGTGGGCGTCCTCGACATCACCCTCTACCGCGACGACCTCTCCGAGATCGGGGTGCAGCCTCGTGTGCGCGAGACCCGCATCCCCTGGGACGTGACCGGAAGGCCGGTAGTGCTGGTGGACGACGTGCTCTTCACCGGCCGCACCGCCCGGGCGGCGCTCGACGCGCTGGTGGACCTGGGACGCCCGAAACGCGTCTACTTCGCGGTGCTGGTCGACCGCGGCCACCGCGAGCTGCCCATCCGCGCCGACTTCGTGGGCAAGAACCTGCCCACCTCCATGCAGGAGGTCGTCAAGGTCAAGCTGCGCGAGACCGACGGTGAGGAGGGGGTGGAGCTGTGGGAGCGCTAACGCATCTGCTCGACTTCGCCGGTTGGGAGCGGGCGCAGGCGGAGAGCCTGCTCGAGACCGCGCGGATGATGGAAGAGGTGCTCGAGCGGCCCATGAAGAAGGTGCCGGCGCTCAAGGGCTTCACCGTGGCCACCGTCTTCTTCGAGCCCTCGACCCGTACCAAGATCAGCTTCGAGCTGGCCGCGCGCCGGATGTCGGCCGACGTGGTCGGGTTTACGGGAGCGGGCTCGAGCCTGGCCAAGGGCGAGTCGTTCAAGGACACCCTGCTCACCCTCCAGGCCATGGCCCTCGACGCCTACGTGATCCGCGCCCCGGTGGCGGGGATGGCCCACCAGGCGGCGCGCTGGCTCGAGGGCGCCGTCGTCAACGCCGGCGACGGCCGCCGCGCCCACCCCACCCAGGCGCTCCTCGACGCCTACACCCTGCTGGACGACCTGGAAACCCTGGAGGGGCGGAAGGTCGCCATCGTCGGCGACGTCGCCCACTCGCGCGTCGCCCGCTCGAACGCCGAGCTGCTGCCGCTCTTGGGTGCCGAGGTCTGGGCCGCGGGCCCCGCGGGGCTGCTGCCCGAGCGCCTGCCGGGCGCGCGGCTGACGACCGACCTGGACGAGGCGCTCGAAGACGCCGACGCGGTGATGGTGCTGCGGCTGCAGCGCGAGCGCATGGACGAGGGGGCGCTCCCCTCGCTGCGCGAGTACGTGGCCGAGTACCAGGTTACCGAGGCGCGGCTGGCCCGCGCCAAACCGGACGCGCCCCTTTTGCACCCGGGGCCGATGAACCGCGACGTGGAGCTCGAGGGCACCCTGGCCGACGGACCGAGGAGCCGCGTCGAACGGCAGGTGCGCGCCGGCGAAGCCGTGCGCATGGCGGTGCTCTACCACCTGCTGGTGGGGAGGGCGGCATGAGGCTGCTCATCAGGAACGCCCGCCTCGTCGACGGTACCGGCGAACTCGGCACCGCCGACGTCCTCGTCGAGGAAGGCCGCATCGCCTCGCTCGCCGGGGGCGACGCCGAGCGGGTGCTCGACGCCGGCGGCCGGTTCCTCGCCCCGGCGCTCACCGACCCCCACGTCCACCTGCGCACCCCCGGTCAGGAGACCAAGGAGGACCTCGCCACCGGCCTGGCCGCCGCCGCCCGCGGCGGCTACGGCGCGGTCGTGGCCATGCCCAATACCGATCCGGTGGTGCAGGAGCCGGAGCAGGTGCGGGCGCTGCTGGACGAAGCCCGCACGCTTTCCAGCGCCAGGTTGCTCGTGGCCGCGGCGCTTACCGAGAACCAGGAGGGCCGCCGGCTTACCCCGGCGGCGCTGCTGGCCCGCGCGGGGGCGGCGCTGCTCACCGACGACGGCCGCACCAACGAAGACGCCGGCGTGCTCGCCCGCGGCCTGGTCTACGCCGCCGCCGCGGGCCTGGCCGTGGCCGTGCACGCCGAGGACGCCGGGCTGCGCGCGGGCGGGGTGATGAACGACGGCCCCCTGGCCGCTGAGCTGGGCCTCTCCGGCAACCCCCCCGAGGCCGAGGCCGCCCGCATCGCCCGCGACCTCGAGGTGCTGCGCTACGCGGTGCGCAAGGCCGCGGCGCTGGGCCACGCCCCGCGGCTGTACGTGCAGCACGTCTCCACCGCCCGCGGCGCGGCGCTGATCGCGGCGGCGCGAGCCGAGGGGCTGCCGGTGACGGGCGAGGTCACGCCCCACCACCTGACGCTCACCGAGGAGGTCTGGCGCGGCTTCGACGCCCGCTTCAAGGTGGCCCCGCCGCTGCGCGCCGCGAGCGACGTGGAGGCGCTGATCGGGGCGCTGGAGCGGGGCGAGCTCTCGGCGATCGGCACCGATCACGCCCCCCACACCGCCGCCGAGAAGGAGCGCGACCTGGAAAACGCGCCCTTCGGCATGCCCAGCCTGGAGGTGGCCTTTCCCCTGCTCTACACCGAGCTGGTGGAGAAGCGGGGTCTACCGCTGGCCGTACTCATCGAGTGCATGACCAGCGGACCGCGCGCGGCGCTGGGGCTCGCCCCCGCGCGCCTCGCGGAAGGCGCCCCCGCCGACCTGATGCTCTTCGACCCCGCGGCCCAGCGTACCGTGGACCCCGCGCGGTTCGTTTCCAAGGCCCGCTACAGCCCCTGGGCGGGCCGCGAGCTCGTCGGCTGGCCGCGGCTCACGCTGGTGGCGGGAAGGGAGGTCTGGCGTGACGCAGCCCTCGCTTGAGCTCGCTCCCGAGCGCCCGCGCTGGGACGACCACGCGGTCACCCTCGTCGCCAGCGAGCCGCTGGGACCGCACCGGCGGCTGGTGCTCGCGATGCCTTCGCTCGGGGCGCGCTTCCGGCCGGGGCAGTTCTTGAACCTGAGCGTGCCCGGCCACCTGCTGCGGCGGCCGCTTGCGCCCTCGCGCCACGAGGGCGCCGAGGTCGAGCTGATCGTCACCCCTTTTGGGCCGGGAACCCGCGACCTGGTGGCGCTTCCGGCGGGAACGCGGCTGCAGGCGCTCGCGCCGCTCGGGAACTCCTTCCCGTTGCCCGCGGGCGCGGCCGCGCTGGTGAGCGCCGGCGCGGGGGCGGCGCCGCTGGCGCGGCTCGCCGAAGAGCTGCTCCGCGCGGGCCGGCGCGTGCACGTCTTCCACGGCGCTCCTTCGGCGGAGGACCGCACCCTGGTCCGGGCGGTCTACGAGCGGCTGGGGCTCGAGGTGCAGTACTTCAGCGAGGACGGCTCGCTGGGTCGGCGGGGCTACCCCACCGAGGGTCTCGCGGAGCTGCTCGCCGGCGGCGCCGAGGTGACCGTCTACAGCGTGGGGCCCATCGCGCTGATGCGGGCGGCGGCGCGGCTGGCGATCGCTCACGGCCGGCCCGGCTTTGTGAGCCTCGACGTGCACATGGCCTGCGGCGTGGGCGCCTGCCTCTCCTGCGCGGTGGCGACGACCGCAGGGCAGAAGCACGCCTGCGCCGACGGCCCCGTCTTCGAGGTGCGGGAGGTGGTCTGGTGAACCGGCTCGAGGTCGAGTTCCTGGGGGTGCGCTTCCCCAACCCGGTGGTCACCGCGAGCGGCACCTTCAACTTCGGCCGCGAGTACGCCCACCTCTACCCGCTCGGCCGGCTGGGCGCGGTCACCACCAAGGGCACCTCGCCGCGGCCCATCGCCGGCGCGCCCACCCCCCGCATCACCGAGACGCCGATGGGGATGCTCAACGCCATCGGGCTGGAAAACAAGGGCGTGGACGCCTACGTAGCCGACGAGCTGCCCTGGCTCAAGGCGCAGGGGGCGCGCGTCATCGTCAACGTCTTCGGCGACGCGGCCGCCGACTTCGCCCACGTCGCGCGCAAGGTGAGCCCCTTCGCCGACCTGATCGAGGTCAACCTCTCCTGCCCCAACGTCCACGGCGGCCGCCTCCCCTTCGCCCACGACCCCGCGGCTGCGGCCGAGGTGGTGCGGCGGGTTAAGGACGCCACCGACCGCCCGGTGATCGCCAAGCTGAGCCCGGGCGCCCCGCTGCTGCCGGTGGCCGAGGCGCTGGAAGCGGCGGGGGTGGACGGCTTCAGCCTGATCAACACCCTGCTGGGGATGCGCATGGACCTGGAGCGCAAGCGTCCGGTGCTGGGCAACCGCCAGGGCGGCCTCAGCGGCCCCGCCGTCCGGCCGGTGGCCGTGCGGCTGGTCTACGAGCTCTACCGCCACACCGACCGCCCCATCCTCGGCATGGGCGGCATCGCCAGCGCCGAGGACGCGCTCGAGTTCGCCCTCGCGGGCGCGCGCCTGGTGGCCGTGGGTACCGCGACCTTCGCCGACCCTTACGCGCCCGTCAAGGTGATCGAGGGTCTGGAGCGCCTCCTCGAAGCCCGCGGGGAGCGCTGGAGCGACTGGGTGGGCGCCGCGCATACCCCCGACTGAGGGTGGTCGTCGATACCCCTGGGGCGTATGATGGGGCCATGAAGACCCTCCTGCGCACTTCCGCACTGCTGCTGGCGCTGGCTGCGGCCCTCGCCGCCTGCTCCCAGGCCCCGCTAACCGTCCCCCTGGATGACTTCAGCATCCAGGTGGACGCGGTCGGGAACACCGCCGGCCAGGTCGTCTACCCCAAGGACGCCGCGCAGTTCTCCAGACCGGTGGTCAACGTGAAGACCATCCAGCTGAAAGGCCAGGTCACCGCGAGCTACACCGCGGTGCAGGCGCCGCTGACCATGACCTTCTACGCGCGCACCAGCGATCCCAATAACGCCGGCTGTACCGACGCGGGGCTTGCCTGGATCTGCGACGCCTCCGGCGAAACCGCGATCAGCGCGAGCTACACCTTCGCCGACGGCGAGACCCAGAGCATTACCTTGGGCGACCCCAACCCCGACGTGCTCGCCGACGGCATCAACCAGGGTCATATCTGGATCGGAGCCGAGGTGACTTCGGGTGCGGCTACGGGGGTCACCTTCGACTTCACCCAGATGGTCGCCCAGGTCACCGTCTTCTGACCCTTCCGCCAACGAAGAACACCCCCGCCGGATTCCCGGCGGGGGTGTTCGTACACGGGCCGTGCAGCTCAGTTGCCGGCCAGCGCCTCGTCGAGGATCTTCTTCCACTCGTCGTAGGGGCGGAAGCCCTCGATGAACTTGCCGTTGACGAAGAAGGAGGGGGTCCCCCCGAGACCGAGCTTGCGGGTCAGCTCCTGGTCGGCGAGCACCAGCGGCCGCTTCTCGTGGCTGCTCAGGCAGGCGTCGAAGCGTGCGGTGTCCAGGCCCAGCTGGCGGGCGTAGTCGGAGAAGTACGCCGGCAGCTCGCTCGTGGGCACCCGTCCCCACTGCCCGGTGGCGCGGAAAAGGAGCTGGTGGTAGTCGAAGTAACGGTCCTGGTCGGCGGCGCAGGCGGCCGCCTCGCCGGCGAGGATGACGTTGTCCTGGCCCGCGAAGGGAAAGTCGCGGAAGATGTAGCGCACCTTGCCGGTCTCCACGTAGTCCGCGAAGATGAGGGGCAGGCTCTTTTCGGAGTGGTCCTTGCAGTGGGGGCAGAGGTAGTTGGAGAACTCCACGACGGTGACCGGGGCGTCGGGGCTGCCGTAAACGAAGTGGGCTCCGGCGGCGGGGTCGGCGTCGGCGCTCGCCTGCTTCGGCGCGCTGCTCAGGTACCATAGGCCGCCGCCGAGCAGCACGGCGATACCCAGGACCATAAGAAAGATGGCTCGTTGCATGTGAGCAGTATACGCATCCCAGATGAAAAAAGGACGCAAAGCCGCGGCCCCCTCCCGCCCGGGTGGATTAGGGTGAGGACATGAACGTCCTGGTACTCAACGCCGGATCGTCGAGCCTGAAGTTCTCGCTGACGGACACCCGCGCCCAGCGCCACCGGCTGCGGGGTCTGGTCGAACGCATCGGGCTTGAGCAGGCGCGGCTGACCCTCGAAGGCCGCACCGAGGCGGTGGCCGCCGCCGACCACGCCGCGGCCCTGCAGGCGGTGCTGCGCCGCCTCGACCTCGACCTGGTCGAGGCCGTCGGCCACCGGGTCGTGCACGGGGGCGACTTCACCGCCTCGAGCCGGATCACCGCCGAGGTGCTCGAGCGCCTCGAGGCCTTCGTCCCGCTGGCGCCCCTGCACAACCCCGCCAACCTGGCCGGCATCCGCGCCGCTTTGACGGCGCTGCCGCATCTTCCCCAGGTGGCCGTCTTCGACACCGCCTTCCACCAGACCCTGCCCGAGCGGGCCTGGCGCTACGCGCTCCCGCGCCGGCTGGCCGACGAGCGGCGGTACCGCCGCTACGGATTTCACGGCACCTCGCACCGCTACGTCTCCGGCAAGCTGGCCCGGGCGCTGGGGCGGCCGCTCGAGGAGCTGCGCCTCGTCGTGCTGCACCTGGGCAACGGGGCCTCGGCCACCGCGGTGCGCTACGGGCGCAGCGTCGATACCAGCATGGGCTTCACCCCGATGGAGGGGCTGGTCATGGGCAGCCGCAGCGGCGACCTCGACCCCGGCCTGGTGCTCGAGCTCGTGCGCCGCCACGGGGTCGAGGCCACGGACCGCCTGCTCAACAAGGAAAGCGGCATGCTGGGGCTGGCGGGGCATTCCGACCTGCGCGACGTCCACCGCCGGATCGCCGAAGGGGACGCCCAGGCGGCCATGGCGCTGCAGGTCTACACCTACCGGATCAAGAAGTACCTGGGCGCGTACGCCGCCGCGATGGGCGGCCTCGACGCGGTGGCCTTCACCGCGGGCGTGGGCGAGAACGACCCGGTGGTGCGGGCGCAGGCGCTCGAGGGGCTGGAGTTCCTGGGCCTCGAGCTGGACCCCGAGGCCAACGCCCGCGGCGGCCCCCGCATCACCCGCGAAGGCAGTCGGGTCTCGGCCTGGGTGATCCCCACCGACGAGGAGCTCGCGATCGCTCTGGATACCGAACGCGTGCTCGCGGGTCAGCCGCCCAGCAGCACCTGAAACGCCACCATGGCGATGCTCGCGAGCACGATGGCGCTGGCCACCGCACCGGCGTCGGCGTCCTCGAGGGCGTCGGGGATCAGCTCGGAGAACGCCATCCAGATCATCGCGCCGGCGGCGAAGCCCAGACCCGCCGGCAGCACCGGCTTGAACCACTCCACGAAGAGGAAGGCCGGGACGGCCATGAGCGGCTGGGGCAGCGAGGAAAAGACGCTCCAGAGCGCCGCCTTCCACCAGGGCACCCCGCGCGGCACCAGGACGAGGCTGATGGCCAGACCCTCGGGGATGTTGTGCACGGCGATGGCGATCGTCACGAAGAGGCCGAAGGCGAGGCCGCCCCCGAAGGAGACGCCGACGCCCACCCCTTCGGCGAAGGAGTGGAGGGTCATGACCCCGACGATCAGAAGCGCCTTGCGGGCGTCCAGGCCGTTCAGGTGGCCGATGCCGACGTCCTCGTACCGCTCCAGGAAGCGGTGGCTCCAGACGATGAAGACGAGGCCCACCAGCGCGCCGATCAAGGTACGCGCCAGGCTGTAGCCGACGCCCTCGTAGATCAGCCCGAAGCTGGCCGCGAGCATGAGGCCCGCGGCGATGGCGTTGCCGATGCCGAGCCACGTACGCGGAAAACTACGTGCGAAGGCAAAGGGGAGCGCCCCCAACCCGGTCGCGATCGCGGTGATGAGGGCGTAGTTGAAGACGGCAAAGGCCTGGCTCTCCATAGGCGCGTTTCTTACTGCAAGTAGTTACTACTTGCAACCTACGGAGGCTAACCGATCTTCTTCGCCAGTTTGTACAGGGTGTCGAGCAGCTCCTTGCCCAGCGGGGTCAGGGTGTACTCGACGCGCGGGGGCACCTCCGGGTACGCCTTGCGCTCAATCAGGCCAAGTTCGGCCAGTTCCTTGAGTCGCTCGGAAAGGGTGCGGGGGCTCACTTTGGTGGCGCGCTCCAAATTGGTGAAGCGAGTGGGGCCCTGCGAAACCGCGTTGATGATGTCCCATCCCGCCTCGTGCGCGATCGCCTTCAGCACTAGTTTGAATTTTCTATAGTCTTCCATACTTCCTGCAGTTTAGCACATTCGTGTCCGTATTAAAACCCTGTAAAAGTACAATACCACTATGGACCCCAAAGAAATCAAGCCCGACTGGAAAGATTTCCTAGCCCTGGTAATCGCAACGTACCAGCTCGTACTTGTTCCCGTCTTGGTCATCGTCGCCCTGGCGGCGCTCGCGATCTGGGGCCTGGGGCTGGTGCTGCGGTAAGCTGAACGCAAATGGCCGAGAACGACCACGCCACCGAAGGCCTCTACGAACGGCTGCCCGAGGATTACCGCGAACGGCTGGGGCGGCCCGGGGCCTACCCCTTCACCCGCGGGGTCTACCCGCGGATGTACCTCGACCGGCTCTGGACGATGCGCCAGTACGCCGGCTTCGGATCGGCCGAGGAGACGAACGCCCGCTTCCGCTACCTGCTCGAGCGCGGTCAGACCGGCCTCTCGGTCGCCTTCGACCTGCCCACCCAGCTGGGCCTCGACCCCGACCACCCGCTGGCCATGGGCGAGGTGGGCCGGGTCGGCGTCTCCATCGCCACGATCGACGACATGCGCCGCCTCTTCGCAGGCATCCCCCTGGACCGGGTCACCACCAGCATGACGATCAACGCCCCAGCGATGATGCTGCTCGCGCTCTACCTGCTCGTCGCCGAGGAACAGGGGGTGAGCTGGGACCGGGTCGGCGGAACGATCCAGAACGACATCCTCAAGGAGTACATCGCCCGCGGTACCTACATCTACCCGCCCCAGCCCTCGATGCGGCTGGTCACCGACGTCTTCGAGTTCGCGAGCCGCGAAGTGCCGCGCTGGAACACGATCTCGATCTCCGGCTACCACATCCGCGAGGCAGGTTCGACGGCGGCGCAGGAGATCGCCTTCACCCTCGCCAACGGCAAGGCCTACGTGCGTGCGGCGCTGGAGCGGGGGCTCGAGCTCGACCGCTTCGCCCCCAGGCTGAGCTTCTTCTTCGCGTCCCACAACGACGTCTTCGAGGAGGCGGCCAAGTTCCGGGCGGCGCGCCGGCTGTGGGCGCGGATCATGAAGGAGGAGTTCGGCGCGGAGAACCCCAAGTCGTGGATGCTGCGCTTCCACACCCAGACCGGAGGGTCCACCCTCACCGCCCAGCAGCCCCTCAACAACGTGGTGCGCGTCGCCTACCAGGCGCTGGCGGCGGTTCTGGGCGGTACCCAGAGCCTGCACACCAACGCCTACGACGAGGCCCTGGGGCTGCCCACCGAAGAGAGCGCCCTGCTGGCCCTGCGCACCCAGCAGATCCTCGCCTACGAGTCGGGCGTCACCCACGCCATCGACCCGGCGGGGGGCTCGTTCTACCTCGAGCACCTGACCGACCGGCTCGAAGCGGAGGCCCAAAGCCTCATCGGCCAGGTCGAGGAACTGGGCGGCAGCGTGCGCGCCATCGAAGCCGGCTTCATCCAGCGCGAGATCGAGGAGTCGGCCTGGCGCTACCAGCGCGAGATCGAAAACGAAGAACGCATCGTCGTGGGGCTGAACCGCTTCACCCTCGAGGAGGAGCCGCCGGTGCCGGTGATGAAGATCGACCCCGAGACCGACCGCCGCCGCGCCGCCGAGGTACGCGCCTTCCGCGAGCGGCGCGACGCCGCGGCGGTGCAAGGCGCCCTGGAGGCGCTCGAGCGGGCCGCCCGCGGACGCGAGAACCTCTTCCCCTTCGTCCTCGAAGCCTTCCGCCGGCGGGCCACGCTGGGCGAGGTGGCGGGGGCGCTGAAGAACGTCTGGGGCGAGTACCAGCCCGCCGGCTAGGCTAGCGCCGCCGCGCCAGCGCCCGCCCCAGCAGCGCCAGCAAGGACAACGCGATCAGCCCCCACTTCAGCGGGGTGGCCACCAGCGCCACCGCCGCCAGCCAGGCGGGCTCGGCCGGGTAGGCGTAGAGGAGCAGCGCGTGCGCCAGGTTCTCCAGGTAGTCGGCGGCGGCCGCCCAGAGCGGCAGCGACCAGAGACGCCCTCCGGGCTCGAGCCGCCACAGCCACGCCCCCAGGAAGAGCGCGTAGACCACGGGGTAGAAGGTATCGGCGACGAGGAAGAGGCCGTAGAGCCGGCGCACCTCGGCCCCGCCCGCGCGCAGCCAGGCGAAGAAGTCGGCCGGCGTCTGCAGCAGCACCACGTCCGGCGGCGGAGCCCCCGAAGCCAGCTCGATCGCCGGCACCAGAACCGCGGCGAAGACCGCCAGGAAAACGACCGTGACGGCGCCGAGCACGAAGAAGACGCCCGGCCGCGCCGCCGCCTGGATCCAGGGTAAGAAGACCCGCATGCCTCAGCTTACAAACTAGAATGGGGACGGAGGACCTCATGGAAAACGCAGCCGACGCGGTATGGAAGACCCTGCACCGCCACCTGGCGGCGATCTACGCGGGCGACTGGGCCACCTACCTGGAGACGACCGCCGAGGACGTCGCCGTCTACGAGTGGTTCGTCACCCCCCACCGCATCGACGGGCTCAGCTTTCACGAGTTCATGATGGAGCACGACTGGATGGGCGTCGGGGCCGACTGGCGCTACGACCTGCTCGACCCGCGGCTGCAGCTCTACGGCACCACCGCGGTGGCGAGCTACACCCTGCTGCTGTCGATCCACCGGGAGGGCGGGATCGAACACAAGACGATCAACGAATCGCGCGTTCTCATCGAGTTTCCGGGCGGCTGGAAGGTCGTCCACGTCCACAAGAGCCCGGCCGGCTGAAGCCGGCGCAGCGACCGGCAGTTGAAATTAATACTCATTTACTTGATGACCTGTTCATATATGTGTCATGAATTACTTTTCATGAGTCATTTGGCCCCTTGGACGCCCCAAAGCGGCTCGTTAAATTGGTCGGTGAAAGGAGACGCCGATGAAAAAGCGTTTGTACGTTTTGGCTCTCGCACTGGCCGGTCTCATCCTCATCGTCTTCGCCGCTGAGAAAACCATGGACATCTACAACGGGTCGCTGGAAGACCGGGTCAACGCCCTGGCCAAGATCCAGCCAGGCTTAGGCACGGTCATGATCGAGTACGGCGACCGCTTCGCCAACACCTACTACGCCGCCAAGGGCGGCAACTGGGGCCTGGCGCAGTACCAGCTCAAGGAAGCCATCGAGATCCAGGAGGTCGGCGAGATCACCCGACCGAAGAACGCGCCGCTACTGGCCTCGTTCGAGCACGCCTACCTGGACCCGCTCGAGAAGGACATCAGCAGCAAGGACTGGACCTCCTTCGAAAAGGACTACCAGGCGGCCGTCGAGGGCTGCAACGGCTGCCACAAGGCGACGGGCCACGGGTATGTCGAGTACAAGCTGCCGGCCCAGCCGGTCGAGGCCTACATCAACTTCAACCTCAAGACCGATCCGGTGGGCAACGTCGAAGCCGGCGAGGAACACGAGGAAAACAAGTAGCCTAACCCTCCTTTCCGCGCGAACGCCGGGGTCCTGCCACCCCGGCGTTCATTCCGTTGCGCCGCCCGTCCCGCGCAACCGCCGGGCGATCTCCCCCACCGCGGCGCGGGCGTGCTCGCGGCCGTTTTCGATGAAGACGCTGCGGGTCTCCTCGCCGTAGCCGGCGCTGCCCAGAGCGAAGAGGCCGGGCACGCTGGTTTCGAAACGGTCCGTAAGCACCGGCTTTCCGCCGGCGTAGCGGGCGCCCGCGGCGCGCAGCAGCGCGTCGTCGGCGCGGTAGCCGATGAGCACCACCGCCCGGTCCACCTCCAGCGCCGCTTCCCCATCGGGCCCCTTCACCACCGCCCGGCCCGGCTCGAAGCGCAGCACCCGGGTGGAAAAGAGGGCGCGGATCGCCCCCTCGCGCACGCGGTTCTCGAAGTCGGGCCGCAGCCAGTACTTCACCCCCGGCCCCACGTCGGAGCCGCGGTGGACGAGGGTGACCCGGGCTCCGGCGCGCCACAGGTCCAGCGCGGCCTCCACCGCGCTGTTCGAGCCGCCGACGACGAGGACGCGCTCGCCCCAGTGCTCGAGCGCGTCCCGATAGCCGTGACGGACCCAGGGAAGCTCCTCCCCCGGCACCCCCAGCCGCCGTGGGTTGAAGAAGTAGCCCGTGGCCACCGCCACCGCCCGGCTCCAGACCTCGCCGGGGCCGCGCGGCCCCTCGAAGAGGGCGCGGAAGGCCCCCAGCTCGCCCTCGAGCCCCGTCACCCGGGTGCGGTGGACGAGGGTCAGCCGCAGGCGCTCGGCGATGCGGCGGTAGTAGACCAGCGCCTCCTCCCGCAGCGGCTTCGCCCCCAGCACCGCCACGGGATGCCCGCCGATCTCGATCTTGCGCCCCTCGGAAAAGAAGGGCATGCGGGCGGGGAACCCCTCGATGCTCGCGGCCGGCCGCCGCGCCTCGAAGACCACGCCGCTCAAACCGAGCCGCTCCGCCTCCAGCGCGGCGGCCAGACCCACCGGCCCCGCACCGACGATGACCAGGTCCACGAACGACATGCCCGCATCCTAGCGCCTAGGACGCCTGTCCAACAAACGGGGCGTAGAATCTGGACTGGAGGTCGACGATGGAATACAGGATCGAGAAGGACTCGATGGGCGAGCTGAAGGTTCCCGCCGACGCCTACTACGGCGCCCAGACGGCCCGCGCGGTGGAGAACTTCCCCATCTCCGGCTTGCGTTTCCCCCGCACCTTCATCCAGGCCATGGGGGCGATCAAGCACGCCGCGGCTTCGGTGAACCTAGAGCTGGGCCTGCTCGACGAGGAGCGCGCCCGCGCCATTCTGCAGGCCGCCGAAGAGGTCATCGAAGGCAAGCTCGACGACCAGTTCGTGGTCGATATCTTCCAGACCGGCTCCGGCACCTCGACCAACATGAACACCAACGAGGTGATCGCCGGCCGCGCCAACGAGATCCTGACCGGCCGGCGCGGCGGCAAGGACCCGGTGCACCCCAACGACCACGTCAACTATGGTCAGTCGTCCAACGACACCATCCCCACGGCGATCCACGTCGCGCTCGCCGTCGAGGTGAACGAGAAGCTGCTCCCCGCGCTCAGGCACCTGCACGCGGCGCTCGTGGATAAGGCGGAGCTCTGGGACGACGTGGTCAAGATCGGGCGCACCCACCTGATGGACGCCACCCCCATCCGCATGGGGCAGGAGGCCAGCGGCTGGGCCCGCCAGGTCGAGCTCGCCATCGAGCGCATCGAAAGCACCCTGCCGCGCATCTACGAGCTGGCCCAGGGGGGCACGGCGGTGGGCACCGGGATCAACACCCACCCCGAGTTCGGTCGCCGCGTGGCCGAGAAGCTGGCCGCGCGCTTCGGGCTGCCCTTCCGGGAGGCGGCGAACCACTTCGAAGCTCAGCACTCCAAGGACGCCGCGGTGGAGCTCGCGGGGCAGCTGGCGACGGTGGCCACCAGCCTGATCAAGGTGGCCAACGACATCCGCTGGCTCTCCAGCGGCCCCCGCTGCGGCATCGCCGAGATCAAGCTGCCGGCGGTGCAGCCGGGCTCGTCGATCATGCCGGGGAAGGTCAACCCGGTGATGGCCGAGGCGCTGATGATGGTCTGCACCCAGGTCATCGGCAACGCCACCACCGTGCAGGTGGCCAACACCCACGGCAACCTCGACCTGAACGTGATGATGCCGGTGATCGCGCGCAACCTGCTCGAGTCCATCACCTTCCTGGCCAACGCGGTGCGCGTCTTCACCGACAAGGCCGTGGCGGGCATGGAGGCCGACCGCGAAAAGGCCGCCAGCTACGTGGAGTGGAGCCTGGCCATGGTGACCAGCCTGGCCCCGGTGATCGGCTACGACCGCGCCGCTCAGATCGCCAAGAAGGCGGTGGCCGAGGGCAAGACCGTGCGCGAGGTCTGCCTCGAGGAGCAGGTCCTCCCCGAGGACGAGCTGAACGCCATTCTCGACCCCTGGAAGATGACCGAGCCCGGCATCCCGGGTCGCTAGGGGTTCTTCGGCTGCGCCCGGGACGGCACGCCGTCCCGGGCGTTTGACAATTCCGAGTAAACCGGTGCAGTATGCTAAGGATGCGCCCCCCGCGGGCGGGAAAGAAGGAGGTTGGAATGCCCTACCCGTTTGAACTGCCCGACCTTGGTTACGCGTACGACGCCCTGGAGCCCCACATCGACGCGCGCACGATGGAGATCCACCACACCAAGCACCACGGCGGCTACGTGAACAACCTGAACAAGGCCCTGGAAGGCCACGCCTTCCTGCACGGCGCGAGCGTGGAAGAACTGCTCACCCACCTCTCCGCGCTGCCCGCCGAGATCCAGACCGCGGTGCGCAACAACGGCGGCGGCCACCTCAACCACAGCCTCTTCTGGGAGGTCATCGCCCCCGGAGGCGCCCACGCGCCCAGCGGCGAGCTGGCCCGGGCCATCGAAGCCGCCTTCGGCTCCTTCGACGCCTTCAAGGACGCCTTCGCCAAGGCCGCGGCCACCCGCTTCGGCTCCGGCTGGGCCTGGCTGGCCCTCGACCCCTGGAACCGGCTGCACGTCCTCTCGACCCCCAACCAGGACAACCCGGTGATGCAGGGGCTGACCCCCATCCTCGGCCTCGACGTCTGGGAACACGCCTACTACCTCAAGTACCAGAACCGCCGTCCCGACTACATCGCGGCCTTCTGGAACGTGGTGAACTTCGACGTGGTGGGCGAAAAGTTCGCCGCCGCCCGCCGCTAGCGCGCCGGCGCGCTCCGGGGCCCCCTCGGGGGCCCCTTTTCCTTGCCCGCCCGCGCGGTTCCGCGCGCCTGGACGCGCGTTCTCGTCTTGACGCCTCCGGCGTTTCGGGCTAGAGTGGTGCTTGGCCTTGGGCCGTTAGCTCAATTGGTAGAGCCACCGACTCTTAATCGGTTGGTTGTAGGTTCGAGTCCTACACGGCCCACCAGCCACCGCCCTTCGGGGCGGTTTTTTCTTGGCGCTAGAATAGGGCCATGACGCCCGAGCCGCCGCGCCTGATCCCGCTGCCCGAAGGGCTGACGGGGCCCGATCCGGTCCGCGCCCTGCTCGCCGAGCCCCTTCCCCACGGCGACCCCTGGGGTTGGCTGCTGGCGCGGGCGCTCTTCGGCGCCGAAGCGCTGGCGCGGCGCTTCCTCGACGGCACCCCCGCCGGGCTGCTGCGCCTCGTCGACGAGGACCTGGAGCGCCTGCGCGCGCTGCGCTCCTGGCTGCAGGCGAGCCACGCGCTTTCGGACCTGGGCTGCCGGGAGGCGCTGGCGGCCGAGTGGGCGGCGCTCGAGGTGCTCGACCAGGGCGGCGCGGAACAGCTGGTGGAGCTCTTCCGCACCCACGGCCACGCACCCTTCGCGCTCTACAGCGCCTTCGTCTGGACCGGCGCGCTCGAGCCCGTTCCCCACCCGGACCCGGCCGACGAAGACCGGTTCGTCGGCTACGAACCCCAGCTCGCGCGCCTGCGCGCCAACGTCGAGCGCTTCCTGAGCGGCAAGCCCGCGCTTCCGGTACTGCTCTACGGGGCGCGCGGCACCGGCAAGTCCACCGCGGTGAAGGCGCTGCGCAGCCGCTACGCCGAACGGGGGCTGCGGCTGGTGGAGGTGCTGCCCGAAGGGCTGGAGCGCCTGCCGCAGCTGCTCGAGCGGGTGCGCGGCCTGCCCCAGCGCTTCGTGCTCTACATCGACGACCTGGCCTACGACGCCGCCGACCCCGGCTGGCGCAAGCTGAAGCTGCTCCTCGACGGCGCGGTCTGGGCCGCTCCGGACAACGTCCTCTTCGTCGCCACCTCGAACCGCAAGAACCTGATCCGCGAGCGCTGGAGCGACCGGCCCGACCCCGACGCCGAACCCGCGGCCTGGGACGGCGTCCAGGAGAAGCTGGCCCTGGCCGACCGCTTCGGTCTGCAGCTCACCTTTCCCCCCTTCGACCAGAAGCTCTACCTGCGCGCGGTGGCCCGGCACCTGGGCCGGGAAGAGCTGGACGAGGCCACCCGCAGCGAGGCGCTGCGCTTCGCCCTGGAGGGGCGAGGGTTCTCGGGTCGTACGGCGCGGCAGTTCGCCGACCTGACCGTCTGAGCGCTCAGGCCTCGGGGGCGTCCGCCGCCTCGCCCGCGGCCAGCACCCGGTGCGCCCGTTTGTGCTCCAGAGCGGCGGCGACGAAGGCCGCAAAGGGCGGGCTGGGGCGCATGGGGCGGCTCTTGAACTCGGGGTGCGACTGCAGGGCCAGGAAGAAGGGGTGGCCTGCGAGCTCGATGGCCTCGACCAGGCCGGTACCGCGGCCCTGCATCCCCGGGGTCACGCCGCTGACCACCAGCCCCGCCTGGGTGAGCAGCTCGACGTAGGCGGGGTTGACCTCGTAGCGGTGGCGGTGGCGTTCGTTCACCGTGCGCGCTCCGCCGTAGACGCGCTCGAGCAGCGTACCGGGGCGGATCTGCATCGGCCAGTCGCCCAGGCGCATCGTCCCGCCCATGCCCTCGACCTCGAGCTGCTCGGGCATCAGGTCGATGACCGGGTGAGGGGTGTAGGGGTCGAACTCGGTGGAGTTGGCCGCCTCCAGGCCGGCGACGTGGCGGGCGAACTCGATGGTGGCCACCTGCAGCCCCAGGCAGATGCCCAGGTAGGGAATCTTCTGCTCGCGCGCGTACTGGACCGCCCGGATCTTGCCCTCGATGCCGCGGATGCCGAAGCCGCCGGGGACCAGGATGGCGTCCACCCCCTGGAAGGCCTCGCCCAGGTCACCCTCGATCAGGCCCTCGGCGTCGATCCACTTGACCTCGACGCGCACGCGGTTCTTGATGCCCCCGTGCTTCAGCGCCTCGAGCAGCGACAGGTAGGCGTCGGGCATCTTCACGTACTTGCCCGCCACCCCCACGGTGACGACGTCCTCGGGTTCGCGCAACACCCGCACGGCCTCGGTCCAGATGCCCAGGTTGGGGAAGACGGGCTCGAGGCCCAGCTTCTTCTCCACCAGCTTGCCCAGCCCCTGCTCCTCCAGCACCAGGGGCACCTCGTAGATGTCCTTCACGTCGTAGCTGGAAAACACCGCCTCCGGCCGCACGTTGGTGAACAGCGCCACCTTGCGGCGCACCTCCTCGGGCGGCTCCTTCTCGGAGCGCAGCACGATGGCGTCGGGCTGGATACCGACCCCCCGCAGCGTGGCCACCGAGTGCTGGGTGGGCTTGGTCTTGAACTCCTCCGAAGTCCGCAGGTAGGGGACCAGGGTGAGGTGGATGTAGAGGGTGTTCTCGGCCGGCTCGTCGAACTGGAACTGCCGGATCGCCTCCAGGAAGGGAAGGCTCTCGATGTCGCCCACGGTGCCGCCGATCTCGACGATGGCGATCTCCGCCTCCTGCTCTTCGGCCACCTCGCGGATGCGGCGCTTGATCTCGTCGGTGACGTGAGGAATGACCTGCACGGTCTGGGAGAGGTACTCGCCCTTGCGCTCGCGCTCGATCACGGCCTTGTAGACCTGGCCGGTGGTGATGTTGTTCTTGCGGGATAGGTCGAGGTCCAAGAAGCGCTCGTAGTGGCCGATGTCCAGGTCGGTCTCGGCCCCGTCCGCGGTCACGAAGACCTCGCCGTGTTCGTACGGCCGCATGGTGCCCGCGTCGAGGTTGATGTAGGGGTCGACCTTGATCGCGGTCACGCGGTAGCCGCGGCCCCGAAGGATGGCCCCCAGCGACGAGGTCACGATGCCTTTACCCAGAGAACTCACGACCCCGCCGGTAACGAAAATGTACTTCATCTTCACACCCTCCGGGATTTCAGCCTACCACAGGCCAGAGACCGCGCCGGTTCGGCTGGTAGCGTTTCCATACGCGCCGCGGCGTGCTACAATCTTCCCCAGCAGGAGGGCCCATGAACGTTCTTGGACGCATCACCGAACTTCCCGAGCTGCCCGAGCCGCTGGCCCCCCTCAAGGAGATGGCCTACAACGTCTGGCTCTGGTGGAGCTGGACCCCGGCGGCTCAGGAGCTCTACCGGCGGATCAACCCGGTGCTCTGGGAGGCCTGCCGCCACAACCCGGTCAAGCTCCTGCTCGAGGCCCGGCCCGAACGCCTGGCCGACCTGGCCGCCGACCCCGAGTACACCGCCAGCGTCGAGGCGGTCTACCAGAGCTTCAAGGCCCACCTGGCCTCGCGGCCGAAGCCCACCACCGGGACGGTCGCCTACTTCTCGGCCGAGTTCGGCTTTCACGAGTCGCTGCCCATCTACGCCGGCGGGCTCGGCATCCTGGCCGGCGACCACGTCAAGGCCGCCTCCAACCTGGGGGTCAACCTGGTGGGGGTGGGCCTCTTCTACCACCGCGGCTACTTCCACCAGCACCTCTCCCCCGAGGGCGTCCAGACCGAGTACCACGAGACCCTCCACCCGGAGGAGCTGCCGCTCTTGCCGGTGCGCGACGCCGAGGGGCAGCCCGTCAAGGTGAGCGTCGAGCTCGAAGGACGCAAGGTCTGGATCACCGCCTACCAGGTGCAGGTGGCCACGGTGCCCGTCTACCTGATGAGCACCGACCTGCCCGAGAACGACCCCGCCGACCGCGAGATCACCGCCGAGCTCTACAACGCCGAGCCGGGGATGCGGCTGCGCCAGGAGATCGTCCTCGGCATCGGGGGGGTGCGGCTGCTCCGCGCCCTGGGGCTCGAGCCCGAGGTCTGGCACATGAACGAGGGGCACTCGGCCTTCATCGGCCTCGAGCGCATCCGCGAGCTGACCGAGCAGGGGCTCGACTTCGACGCCGCCCTCGAGTCCGTGGCCGCGAGCGCCCTCTTCACCACCCACACGCCGGTGCCCGCGGGGCACGACGTCTTCGGCTTCGAACAGGTCGCCCACTACCTCCAGGGCTGGTGGGAACGGCTGGGCATCACCCGCGAGCGCTTCTTGAACCTCGCGCGCGAGGAGCGCGAGGACGGCGCGGTCTACTCGATGTCGGTGCTGGCGCTGCGCACGAGCCGGTTCGCGGGCGGCGTCTCCCGGCTGCACGGCGAGGTCTCGCGCAAGATGTTCCACGACCTCTGGCCGGGGCTGGAGCCCGAAGAGGTGCCCATCGGCCACGTCACCAACGGCGTGCACACCTGGACCTGGCTGGCTCCGGTGCTGCGCGACCTCTACGAGCGCTACTTCCCGGAAGGCTGGATGCACGCCCTCAGCCGTCCCGAGCACTGGGCCACCGACGCCCTGCCGGCGGGCGAGCTGTGGGCGGCGCGGCGGGCGCTGCGGGAGCAGCTGATCCGCGACGTGCGCGAACGCCTGGGCGAGCAACGGCTGCGCGCCGGCGAACCGCCGGCGCGGCTGCGGGCGGCGGAGCGCGCCCTCGACCCCGGCACCCTCACCGTCGTCTTCGCGCGCCGCTTCGCCACCTACAAGCGCGCCGACCTGCTCTTCCACGACCCCGAGCGCCTCAAGGCGATCGTGAACGGCCCCTACCCCATCCAGATCGTCTTCGCGGGCAAGGCCCACCCCAAAGACGAACCCGGCAAGGCGATGATCCAGAAGATCGTGCGCCTGGTGCGGGAACTCGAGCTGGAAGACCGCATCCTGGTGCTGGAGGACTACGACATCGCCCTCGCCCGCACCCTCGTCTTCGGCGCCGACCTCTGGCTCAACACCCCACGGCGGCCCATGGAAGCCTCGGGCACCTCGGGGATGAAGTCGGCGCTCAACGGCGGGGTCAACTTCAGCGTCCTCGACGGCTGGTGGGCCGAGGCCTACGACGGCCAGAACGGCTGGGCCATCGGTACCGAGCGCGCCTACGACTCGCTGGCGGCGCAGGACGCCGCCGACGCGGCCAGCCTCTACGACACCCTGGAGCACGAGATCCTGCCGCTCTTCTACGCGCGCGACGCCGAGGGCATCCCCACCGGCTGGCTGGGCCGGGTACGCCGCAGCATCCGCACCGCCGGCGCCGCGTTCTCGGCTGAGCGGATGGTGAACGAGTACCTGAACGCCTACTACAAGCCCGCCGAAGCCCACGGTCAGGTCCTCCGCGAAGGCGGGCACGCGCGGGCGCGCGAGCTGGCCGCCTGGAAGAAGCGCATGGCCGAGCGCTGGCGTCAGGTGCGCCTCGAGGCGCGCGCGCCGGGCGACCTTCGCCTCAACGGCAAGCCGCTCGAGGTGGCCGCGAGCGTGGACCCCGCAGGGATCGATCCCCGCTACCTGCGGCTCGAGCTGCTGTTGCGCCGCGGCGCGACCGGCCCCCTGCAGCGCGTCGCCTTCCCGGAACCCGAGGCGCACGACGGCCGGCTCCACTACCACATCCGTTACCGCCCCGACCTTCCGGGCAGCTACGTCTACGGGGTGCGCCTCGCCGCCCAGCACCCGGACTTCGCCCAGCCCTTCGAGGTGGCCTTCGTCCGCTGGGCCTGAGCCCGTGCTAACCTGAAACCGGCAAGGGACCCGGGATCCCCCCGGCCTTCCCTGGAGGAACCGTGAACGATCTTCGCGTCAAACTCATCACCTACGGCTGCCAGATGAACGAGTACGACACCCATCTGGTGGCCAGCGAACTCGCCTCGATCGGGGCGGGCTTCGTCGATACCGTGGAGGAGGCCAACTTCGTCCTGGTCAACACCTGCGCGGTGCGCGGCAAGCCGGTCGAGAAGGTCAAGAGTCTGCTGGGGCAGCTGCGCAAGGAGAAGGAGCGGCGCAAAGAGCCCTTCCTCATCGGGATGATGGGCTGCCTCGCCAGCCTCGAGGAGGGGCAGGCGATCGCGCGCAGGTTCGGCGTCGACGTGCTGCTGGGCGCGGGGGCCATCCACAAGATCGCCGAGGCGCTGGCGCAGACGGGCGCCTTCTGGGACGTGGGCTTCTACCGCGAAATCGACGAGGTCGTCCCGCCGCCGCCCCGGGGAACGCTCAGCGCCTTCGTGACCCTGATCCGCGGCTGCGACCACCGCTGCACCTACTGCGTGGTCCCGCGCACCCGCGGCCCCGAGGTGAGCCGGCACCCCGACCTGATTCTGCGCGAGGTCGAGCAGCTGCTGGACGCGGGCATCGTCGAGGTCACGCTGCTGGGGCAGAACGTCAACTCCTACGGCAAGGACGACCCCGCCTACCCCGACTTCGCCGACCTGATCCGCCGGGTGGCGGCGCTGGGGGTGCGGCGCCTGCGCTTCGTGACCAGCCACCCCATGAACTTCTCCGACCGCATCATCGAGGCCATCGCCGAGACGCCCGCGGTGGGCCAGTACGTCCACCTGCCGGTGCAGGCGGGTTCGGATCGGGTGCTGCGGCGGATGGCGCGTGAGTACCGCCGCGCCTACTACCTGGAGCGGGTGGCGCGGCTGCGCGAGGCGCTGCCCGAGCTGGTGCTCTCCACCGACATCATCGTCGGCTTCCCGGGCGAGACCGAGGAGGACTTCCAGCAGACGCTCGAACTCTACGACGAGGTCGGCTTCGATGCCGCCTACATGTTCATCTACTCGGCGCGCCCCGGCACGCCCAGCTACGAGCGCTTCGAGGACCTGCCGCGCGAGGTCAAGGTGGAGCGCCTGCAGCGGCTGATCGAGAAGCAGAAGGACTGGAGCCTGCGGCGCAACCAGGCCTGGGTGGGACGCGAGGTCGAGGTGCTGGTACGCGGCCCCGCCAAGGAGGCCCACTGGGTCGAGGGCCACGACCAGAGCAACCACCCCGTGCTGCTGCCCGCCGAGGAGGCGCCGGTCGCGGGGCTCTACCGGGCGACGATCGAACAGGCGACGCCGCACCTGCTCTTCGGCAAGGTAAGGGAGCGCCTGCTCGCGGCCCCCGAACCGCTGGAGGCGGCCTCGTGAGCCCGCTGCTGCTGTGGCTGCTGGTCGTGTCCGGGCTGCCGGTCAGCTACGCCCTGAGCGCGCCCCGCCGCGTCTTCGACCCCATCCAGATCGTCCTCGTCGTTACCGCCTACGTCTTCGGCCTTTCGCTGGCCTGGTTCGCCTCGGGCTCCGGCGCCGTCGCCTGGACGGCCGGGGTGCTGCTGGGGGCGCTGATCGGTCGCTGGAACCGCCGGCTGGTGATCGGCGGCATCGGGCTGGGGGCCGCGGAGCAGCTGGCCTTCAAGCTCGCCTGGCGGCACGGGGGCGCGGTCGAACCCGCCGACCTGATCGCCGCCGGCGTAGACCCCGACACCGCCCGCGCCACCCTGGAGAACCTCGAAGCCCGCGGGCTATGCCGGCGGGACGGCGAGCAGTACCGCTTCGAACGGTAGGCGGCCGTGGAAGCCCTGGTCGTCGGCGCCGGCATCGTGGGGCTGAACGTCGCCCTGGCCCTGCGGGAAGCCGGCTGGGGGGTGACCCTCGTCGACCCGCAGAACCGGCGCGGCCTCGCCGTGGCGATGGTGAACCCGGTCCGCGGACGCCGCGGCAGCGTCGTCGCCGAAGCCGGGGAGGCCCTGCCCCTCGCCGCCGCGGTCTACGGCCGCTTCCTGCCGCTGCACCGGGGCGTGTGGCGGCCGGTGGAACCCGAGCTTCGCGCCAAGTGGCGACGCAAGCTCGCTGCGAGCGCCGTCGCGCACGCCTGGCGCGAGGACGGCGTCTGGCTGCCGGAGGCCTTCTGGGTCGAGGCGCGCACGCTCAGGGCGCGCATGGCCGCCGGCCTGCCCCGGGTCCGCGACCGGGCGGTGGCCTGGGAGGCGACGCGGGTGCGGCTCGCCGGCGGACGCGTATTGCGCGCGGACCGGGTCGTCTGGGCGGCGGGCGCCGAAGGGGCCGCTTTGGCCGGCGTGGGCGGACGCTTCAGCGCCGGCAGCCAGCTCCTCGTCGCCGAGCGCTTTCCGGTGGCGCGCGCCCACGGCGTTTACGCCGCGGGCCACGCGATCGGCGGCTCCTACCTGCCGCACGCCGAGCGGTTTTCGCCCCACGTGACCCGGTACGAAGAGGTCGCCTGGATGCTGGCGCGGGCGCGGGAGTTGCTCGGCTTCACCCCCACGCCCACGGGGGTCTGGGCGGGGGTGCGCTGGCGTACGGAAGGCCGCTACCTCTACCAGCGGGGCGGCGGCTGGGTCATCGGCGGCTTCGGCTCCACCGCCTACCTGCTCGCGCCGCTCTACGCCCGGCGGCTGGCCGAGCGCCTGAGCGGCTAGATGACCTGCGCCTGGCCGTCGGCGCGCGGCTCGCTGGCGGCCCACCAGACGCCGCCCTCGCGCAGCAGGATCTGCCCCTTGCCAAACGGACCCCCCTCGGCGAAGACGCGCACCGCGTGGCCACGGTCGGCCAGCCCCTGGGCCACGTGCTGGGGGACGCCCTGCTCGAGCCAGACCTCGCCCCCCTCGGCCACCTGCCAGCGCGGCGCGTCGAGCGCGCTCTGGGGGTTGAGGTCGTAGAGGCCCAGGTTGAGGGCCAGCTGCAGGTGCCCCTGGGGCTGCATGAAACCGCCCATCAGCCCGAACGGCCCCCAGGGGCGGCCGTCCTTGGCGAAGAATCCGGGAATGATCGTGTGGAAGGGGCGCTTGGCCGGGGCGACGCGGCCCGGGTGTTCGGGGTCGGTGCTGAAGCCGGCGCCGCGGTTCTGCAGCGCCGCGCCGGTTCCGGGCACGGCCACGGCCGCGCCGAACCCCATGTAGTTCGACTGAATGAAGCTGACCGACTGCCCGCCGGCCGCCGCCGCCAGGTAGACCGTCCCTCCGCGGGGCAGCCCGCTGGGCGGCGGCGCCATGGCCTCGCGCCCCACGAGGCGCGCGCGCTGGCGCGCGTAATCCTCGTCGAGCAAGGCCTCGACCGGAAGGCGCATCTCGGCCGGATCGGTCACGTGGGCGGGCACGTCGGCGAAGGCCAGCTTCATGGCCTCGATCTGCAGGTGGTAGGCCTCCAGCGACTCGCGCGGGTGCCCTTCCAGGGGCAGGTGGCGCAGGATCTTGAGGGCGAGCAACGCGGCCACGCCCTGCCCGTTGGGGGGCAGCTCGAGGACTTCGAGCTCGCCCCAGCGGGCGGCGAGCGGCATCACCCACTCGGGCGCGTAGTCGGCGAGGTCGGCGGCGCGCAGGTAGCCCCCGGTCGCGCGGGCAAAGCGCTCGAGCGCCTCGGCGAAACCGCCCCGGTAGAACCAGCCGGACCCCTCCTCGGCGATGCGACGCAGGCTCGCGGCCAGGTCGGGGTTGCGCCAGACCTCCCCGGGGGCGGGGGCGTATCCACCCGGGAAGAAGGTCTCGAGGAAGTAGCCGTGGACCTCGCCCTCGAGGCCGCGGTAAGCGCGGGCGGCGCGCCGCCAGGCCCGCGCCGTCTCCGGCGAGACCGGGAACCCCTCCTCGGCGTAGCGGATGGCCGGAGCCAGCACCTCGCTCCAGGGCAGCCGCCCCCAGCGTTCGTGCAGCGCCTGCCACGCCGCCACCGCGCCGGGCACGGTAACGGACGGCCAGCCCCAGCGCGGCATGGCCGCCGCCCCCAGCCAGCGCTCGGACGGCAGCGCCCGGGGGCTGGGGCCCGAGGCGTTCAGCCCGAAGACCTCTTCCCCGTCGGCGACGATGGCGAAGGCGTCCGAGCCCAGGCCGTTGGAGGTGGGCTCGCAGACGACCAGCGCCGCGGCCATGGCCACGGCGGCGTCGACCGCGCTGCCGCCGCGCTCGAGCATCCCCAGCCCCGCCGAGGTGGCGAGCGGCTGGCTGGTGGCCACCGCGCCGCGGGCGCCGAAGAGGACGTGCTTGCGGGAGGGGTAGGGGTAGCGGATCGGATCCATGCCCCCATCCTAAAGCGACGGGGCCGCCGTCCGCGGACGGCGGCCCCGTCGCGGTCCGCTCAGCGCGCGATCTGCGCCAGCGAGGCCTCGAGGATGCGCGGGCTGATCTCGCCCACGTGCTTGGCGACGAGCCGGCCCCCTGCGTCGAAGAAGTAGGTGGTCGGCAGCCCGGTGGTGGCGAGCTTGCGCTGCAGAACGTTCTGGGGGTCGAGCAACACCCACTCCATGACCAGGCCGGAGTCGTCCAGGAACGAACGCACCAGCGGCGCCGAGCGGCCCTGGTCCTGGCTGGCGAAGACGAAGGCCACGTCGGAGCGGGCCGCGGCGGTGCGGGCCAGCAGCGGCATCTCCCGCCGGCAGGGCGGGCACCAGGTCGCCCAGAGGTTGAGCACGAGGGGACGGCCGAGGAACTGCCTGAGCTCCACCTCGCGCCCCCCCAGGGTGCTGAGGCGGATGTCGGGAACGTCGACGGCGGTCGGACGCTTCCCGGAGCTGCCCGGCGCGAGCAGGTACCAGCCGAGGAGCGCAGCGGCGAAGACCACGACGATCAGGGCGGTGAGGTTGACCTTCTTCATCGCCCCTCCTTAGCGAACGACCGGGTAGTTTCGCTGGAGCCAGGCGAGGATGCCGCCCTGTTCGTTGTAGATGTTGCGGAACCCCTTCTTCTTCAGGAACTCCGCGGCCTGCTGGCTGCGGTTGCCGCTGCGGCAGTACAGGTACACCGGCTTGTCCTTGGGAAGCTCCTTGTACCAGCTCTCGATGGTCTGCAGCGGCCGGTTGACCGCCCCGGCGATGTGGCCCTCGGCGTACTCGGCGGGGGTGCGGACGTCGACGATGAGCACGTCGGGGCGCCCCAGCTGGGCGTAGAGGTCGTCGGCGGTGACGTTCGTGTACGAGCCCTTGGGGGCGCAGGCCGCCAGGACGAGCAGCAGGATGCCCCACAAAACGGTCCACTTGCGCATACCACGTCCTCCTAACCGAAGCGGAGGGGGCCGGGCCCCCTCCGCGAATCTGCTACGCCGTCGCGGCGACGGCTTTCTTGACGGCTTCCAGGAAGGCGGAGACCGGCTGGGCGCCGAGCACCCGCTGCACCCCGCCGTTGATGATGGCGTCGGGGACGCCGCTGATGTTGTGCTTCTGCGAAAGCGCGGGGAACTCCTGGGCCTCCACCATCTCGCCCATGATCTTGGGCGAAGCGTAGGCGAAGCGGTGGGCGGTGCGCACCGCCTGCGGGCAGTAGGGGCAGGTGGGGGTGACGAAGACCTGCATGGTGACCTCCGAGGGGAGGTCGTTCAGCTCCTTGACCACGTCCTCGGGCAGGCCGTGGCCGTCGCGGCCGATCATCTCGATATCCTCGAGCAGGCTGGCGAACTCGTAGCCGGCGGGGATGCCGCGGTAACGTACGTTGACGGCGTCCGTGCCCTGCTCGCGCAGGATGATGGTGGGGGCGTCCTCGACCCGCATCTCCTCGGCCTTGGCCTTGCCCTCGGGGGTCGCGAGGTCGTACACCACCAGGTGCACCTTGTCCGAAAGCGGCGCGATCTCTTCGAGTAACTGCTGCGTCTCCTTGCAGTACATGCAGGGCTCCTTGCCCGGCGCGACGATCGTGGACGTGTCGGTGAAAAGGACGAGTTCCACGTCGCGGGTCAGGTTGCCCAGGCGGTCACGGACGATCTGCTGTTCTTGTTCTCCCAGTAGCGGCATGCTTCCTCCTCGGTCTGTGTCAGGGATATACCCCGGTAGGGGTATCAACACACGTATCAGAGTTTAGCATAAAAAGGCGGGTTTTGTGTGGCCTAGGCTACCCCATACCCGATCGGCGAAGGCGGCCGGGGGTAGGGTACCCTGGGGTATGGACGTTCACTTGGTCGCGGTGCAGGCGCGCGTCGAGCCCCAGGCCTACCGCAGCGCCGCGGCGTTCCGCGAGCGCACCCTCGAGCTCGCCCACCGCGCGGTGGCGGGGCTGCCGCCCCGCGAGGGCCGGGTGGTGGCCTTTCCCGAGGCCTACGCGCTGCCGCTCGTCTTCTGGCTCGACACCCCCGACGCGGTTGCCGCAGCACCCACGGCCCTCGCCGCCGGCCTGCGGCTTTTGGGCAGGGGTCTGCTCGAGGACCCGCGGGCGCTGCTGCGCCGCCCCGCGCCCGACCTGCTCTACCTGAAGCGCATGCCGGCGGTCTGGCCCGTCTACCGCGAGGTCTTTGGCGAGGCGGCGCGGGCGACGGGGAGCTACCTCGTCGCCGGCTCGCTGTTCGGCCCGCTGGTGGACCACGAGCCCGCCCGGGGTCTGCACCTCCAGGGTCCGGCCGCGTACAACTGGCTGGCGCTCTTCTCTCCCGAGGGCCGCGTCCTCGCGCGGATTCCCAAGCTCCGGCTCACCCCCGACGAACGCAAGGCCTTCCTGAGCCGCGGCGGCTTCGGACCGCACGTCGTCCACACCCGCCTGGGGCGGCTGGGCGTGCTCATCTGCCTCGACGCCTTTCACGAAGCACTGGTCGAGCGCGTGGACGCCGCCGGCGCCTGGCTCCTGGTGCAGCCCTCGGCGAACGCCGCGGCCTGGAACGGGCCCTGGAGCGCCGACCCCGCCCGCATCGAGGGCGAGGTCTGGCTGCAGGAGGGGCTCGCGAAACAGCTGCGCGGGCGCGAGAACCTGCGCTACGGACTCAATCCGATGCTGAACGGCGACCTCTACGACCTTCACTTCGAAGGACGCAGCAACGTCGCCGCCGCCGGACGCCACCTGGCCATCGCCGACGACCCGACCGGCGACGCGGTGGTCCGCGCCACGGTGGAACGACCTGCGGGGGCAGGGTAACCTGTGAGGGTATGCGAACGAGCGAAAACGAACGCCTTTTCCAAGCCGCACGGGCGCTGCTGCCGGGCGGGGTCTCCAGTCCGGTGCGCGCCTTCGGCTCGGTCGGCGGCACCCCGCGCTTCCTGGTCAGGGGCCGGGGCAGCCGGGTCTGGGACGCCGACGGCAACGAGTACGTGGACTACGTGGGCAGCTGGGGGCCGCTGATCCTGGGCCACGCCCACCCCGAAGTGGTGCGGGCGGTGCAGGAGACGGCCGCCGCGGGGCTGAGCTTCGGGGCGCCTCATCCGCTCGAGGTCGCCCTGGCCGAGGCGGCGCGCCGGGTCTACCCGGTGCTCGAGCGGCTGCGCTTCGTCAACTCGGGCACCGAGGCGACGATGAGCGCGCTGCGCGTAGCCCGCGGCTTCACCGGGCGCGACCACGTGCTCAAGTTCAGGGGCAACTACCACGGCCACGCCGACGGCCTCCTCGTCGAGGCCGGTTCGGGCGCGCTCACCTTCGGCCGGCCTTCGAGCGCGGGGGTGCCGGAGGCCTACGCCGGGCTCACCCTGGTGGGGAGCTACAACGACCCCGAAGCGCTGGAGGCGATCTTCGCGGAACACGGCGAGCGGATCGCGGCGGTCATCTTCGAGCCGGTCGTCGGCAACGCCGGCGTCATTCCCCCGCGGCCGGACTTCCTCGCCGCGCTCCGGCGGCTTACCCGCGAGTACGGCGCCCTGCTCGTCGCCGACGAGGTCATGACCGGTTTCCGGCTCGCCCCGGGCGGGGCCACCGAGCGCTACGGACTCGAGCCCGATCTGGTCACCCTGGGCAAGATCCTGGGCGGGGGGCTTCCGGCCGCCGCCTACGGCGGCCGCGCCGAGGTGATGGCCCAGGTGGCCCCCGAGGGGCCGGTCTACCAGGCGGGCACCCTCTCCGGCAACCCGCTGGCCATGGCCGCGGGGCTGGCCACCCTGCAGGCCCTGGAGCGCGAGCCGGAGATCTACGACCGTCTGGAGGCCTACGGGGCGCGGCTGCAGGAAGGGCTCGCCGCCGCCCTGACCGCGGCGGGCGTGCCCCACACGATCAACCGGGTGGGCTCGATGCTCACCGTCTTTTTCACCGAAGGCCCGGTCAGCGGCTTCGAAACGGCCTCGAAAACCGACACCGCGGCGTTCCGGCGCTTCTTCCACGCCCTGCTCGAAGGCGGGGTCTACTGGCCCCCCTCGGCCTACGAGGCCGCCTTCGTCTCGGCCGCCCACGGCGACGAAGACCTCGAGCGTACGCTCGCCGCCGCCCGCCGCGCCTTCGCCTAGGGCATGCTCCCCAGCCTGCACGACACCATCGCCGCCGTGGCCACCCCGCCGGGCCCCGGCGGGGTGGGGGTGCTGCGGGTGAGCGGGCCGCAGGCGCTGGAGACGGCCGCCCGCGTCTGGCGCGGGCGCGACCCCCGCACCAGCCCCGGAGGCCGTTTCTGGCACGGCTGGGTGGTGGACCCGGAAACCGGGGAAGCGGTGGACGAGGCCGTTCTGCTCGTCTTCCGAGCTCCGCGGTCCTACACCGGCGAGGACGTCGTCGAGATCCAGACCCACGGCTCGCCCGCCGTATTGGGGCGCGTGCTGCGCCTGCTCCTCGCCGCCGGCGCCCGTCCCGCCGCCCCCGGCGAGTTCACCCTGCGCGCCTACCTGCACGGCCGCATGGACCTGGCGCAGGCGGAGAGCGTACTCGCCCTGGTGGAGGCCGAGAGCGAGACCGCGCGCCGCCAGGCGCTGCGCGGGCTCACCCGCGAACTCTCGCAGAAGATCGACGCCCTCGCAGAGCGGCTGCTGGACCTGCTGGCCCACATCCAGGCGCTGCTCGACTACCCCGAGGAGGGGGTGGAACCGCACGAGGCCGAGCGGGTGATCGCCTCCGTGCTCGCGGAGGTCGAGGCCCTCCTGGCCACCGCGGGCGCGGGGCGCCGGGTGCGCGAGGGGGCCCGGCTGGCCCTGGTGGGGGCGCCGAACGCCGGAAAGTCGAGCCTGCTCAACGCGCTCCTGGGCTTCGAGCGGGCGCTGGTGCACGACCGTCCCGGCACCACCCGCGACTACCTGGAGGCGGCGCTCGAGATCGAAGGGGTTCCGCTCGTCGCCGTGGACACCGCCGGCCTGCGCGCCACCGACGACCCGGTCGAGGCCGCGGGCGTCGAGCGGGCGCTGGCAGTGGCGCGCGAAGCCGACCTCATCCTCTACCTGGCCGACCGCTCGCAGCCGCGGCCCGACCCTCCGAGCCTGCCCTGGGAGCGCACGATCCGGCTGGCGACCAAGGCCGACCTGCCGGCCGCCTGGCACGACCCCGACTTCCTCGAGGTCTCCGCCCACAGCGGACACGGCCTGGGCGCCCTGCGCGCCCGGATCCGCGCCCAGCTCCTGGGCCGGGCGTCCGAGAGCGAGGTCTGGATCACCTCGGAACGCCACCGCGAGGCGCTGGCCGAGGCGCGGGACCACCTGCTCGAGGCCCGCGGCGCTCCCGAGGACCTGATGGGCATGTCGCTCGAAGCGGCGGCGCGCGCTCTGGGCCGCATCACCGGCCGCGAGGCGGGCGAGGAAACGATCGCCCGCATCTTCCAGAACTTCTGCGTGGGCAAGTAGCGCTCAGAAACGCCACTCGACGCCGAGCCGCAGCTCGCCGGTGCGGAGCTTGAGGATCAGGTCGAGGTCGGGGCGGATCGCGTAGAGCATGGAGAAGCGCACCTGGGGCTCGAGCAGCTCGCCGCCGAGCTCGCTCTCCACCCGCAGGCGCAGCCCGTCGATGCGGTACTCGGCGCCGAGCACCTGGCGCCCGCCCAGGTCGAGGCTGTAGCTGACGAAGAGGTCGGGGCTCAGGTACTTACCGACGGTGAACTGGGTGGTGCTGACGTCGCCCCCGGCGAAGACGTCGGTCTGCACGGTGAAGACGTCCAGGCCCAGCGCCTTCGCCAGCTCGTACTCGAGCTGGGAGATGAGCAGGTTCTGGATCGCCAGCGAGGCCACGCCCTCGGCCACGGTCGACTCCCCGCCCAGCGCCAGCAGGCCGAGCAGTTCCTCCTGGGTGTAGGGCAGCAGCCGGCCCCCGGACTGGGCCCAGAGCCGGGGCTCGAGCACCAGCCGCGCGCGGCCGCCTTCGCGCACGAAGCGCCCCTCGCTCTCGAGGTAGAGGTCGATCTCTCCCTCGGCGCTGCGCAGCCGGGTGTGCGCCCGCAGGTAGATGTCGGGGTAGAGGCCGGCCACGGGGCTGAAGCGCGCCCACGCCTGGTCGACGGTGAAGCGGTGGCGCCCCAGCAGGAACTCGCCCCGCAGGCCCACCACCTCGCCGCTCAGGTAGGGGTCGGCGAGCTCGCCCCCGAGAAAGACCTCGCCCTCGGCCTCGCCCTGGGCCAGGGGTTCCTGGATGAGGAGGCCGCCCTTGCTGAAAAAGCGCACCCGGTCGAAACGCAGCGGGTAGCGGTAGCGCTTTTCCTTGAAGGCGACCTCGCGCTTGCCCTCGGGGCGGGAGAGGACGGCCCGCACCACCTCGGTCTCGCCGCTCAGGGTGAAGCCGCCGTCCGCGTAGGTGAGCAGGAGATCGGGGCGGACGGTTCCCGACTGCAGGTAGTACTCGGGGTAGGTCACCGGCAGCTCGCCGGTGAGCCGCAGCACCAGCGGCCGCAGGCGCCCTTCGAGCCGCGCGCTCGGGGTGCGCAGGTCCAGCTCGGTCCCGGGCAGCTTCAGGGTGCCGCGCACCCCTTCGACCTTGCCGATCAGGGGGAGCTCGGCCGAACCTTCGATCTGCAGCGAAAGCGCGTCGGCCCTGCCCTGCCCCGAAACGGTCCAGCGGCCGCTGTAAGGCCGGGCCAACGTGCCCGCTCCCCCCACGCGCAGCCGCTCGCCCTCGCGCTCGATGCGCAGCCAGTCGAAGCGGCCGTCGACCGCGGCGACCCCGACGTCGAAGTCCTCGGCCTCCAGCCAGGCCGACGCCCCCAGCGCCCGCAGCTTGAGGCTGCCGGCCGCCCGGGGACGGTAGGGACGCCACTGCGGCACCACGCCGAGGATTGGGGTCAGCACGGTGTCCTTGACCTCGACGGTCAGGTCCGCGTCGTCGGGGCCCCAATAGCCCCCCCCGTGGATGCGGCCGTCCCCGCTCAGGTCGAGGGCGTCGATGTAGAGCGTGCGGTGCTCGTAGCGCAGCGCCGCCTCCCCGCGCAGGCGCTTGCCCTCCCCCGCGAAGTCGAGCCGTTCCCCCACGAGCACGCCGTAGCCGGAACGGGGGTCGTCGAGGGGGACGCTGGCTTTGACCGCGCCGGTCCAGTAGGCCGTCCCCGGCGGGGGGCCCGCCCAGGCGCCGGTGAGGAAGTGCAGCGGCAGCCGCACGAGCTCGCCGCGCAGGTCCAGCCGCTCCCCCTCGAGGCGGGTCTCGATCCGGCTCTGCCCCAGGGTCAGCTCCAGCGTCTTGAGCCGGTCGCTCCAGTAAAGCGCCGTCTCCATGGGGTAGGTCTCCCCGGCCACGGTGAGCCCCTCGCTCACCAGGCGACCGGCCCAGAGGCCGCGGGTGTAGCTGAGCGTCGCGTCCACCCGCCCCGAGGCGTAGGGCAGCCGGTTCAGCACCTTGGGCAGGCGTTCGATCCGCATGCCCTGGATCACGAAGGCGGCGCTCTCCACCTGCGGCCGCCAGCGCTCCGCGTCGGCCCGCAGGTTGAACGACATCCGCCCCGCGTCGCCCGCGAGCTCGCCCACCAAAGCGGCCCCGCCCGCGGCCCCGGTCCAGTCGAGGTCCAGACCCGCGTCCAGCGGGGGCACCGGCCACTGCGCCAGGTGCAGCCTCCCCCGCCAGCCGTCGCGGTAGCGGACGGTGCCGCCGCCCCAGGGGGTGTCCAGTTCCAGCTTCGCGCTTCGCAGGTCGCCCGTGGCGTCCAGGCGGGCCTCGCCGCCGCGGTAGCGCGCCGTCCAGGCGCCGTCGAGCCCCACGCGCGCCTCCAGGCGGCCCGGTCCCCACGGCAGCCAGTCGCTGGGCGGGTGCAGCCAGCTGAGCTCGAGGGCCCGATTGCGGCCGCGAACGATCACCTCGCCCGGGAGCGACCGGTTCAGGATCAGGGTGCCGGTGAGCCCGACCGCGCCGGGCCGGTAGCCCAGCCAGCCCTCGCCGATCCCCTCCGGACGCAGCCGGGCCCGCCCGTCCGCGAGGTTCACCTCGGCCGCGAGCGCGCCGCCGCCGAGTGGGTAGCGCAGCCTCAGGCTTCCGCCGTCGCCCGTCAGCGTCCAGCCGTCCAGGTGCACCACGCCCGCGGCGGTGCGCCGGGCCAGGTCGAGCTCTAGCCCGCCCAGCCGCAGCTCCGGGTAGGCGAGCCGCACCGCCTCGCCCCGCCACACCCCCTCGAGCCGGGGCCAGGCGCCCGCGCCGTCGGCGGTCAGCTCGCCGTCCGGAACGCGAAGCCGCCCGGACCAGCGCCCCTCCGTCCGCGCGACCCGCCCCTGGGCCCACCCCGCCACGTCGAGCCGCGCCTCGGCGCCCAACCTGCCGCTGAGGCGCAGTCCCAGGGCGCGCAGGTCCAGCTCGGGCGCGCGCCAACCGCCGCGCACCTGCCCGCTCCAGCTTACGCCGGCGAGGCGGAAACCCTCCAGGTCGATTTCGGGGCCCGCGGCCTTCAGGAGGGCGCGCAAACCTTCCGTTCGCAACGCCAGCGCGCCCGCGCGACCCTCGAGTTCGAAGGCGTGCCCCAACACCCGCCACTGCCCCAGCGCCCAGGCGTCGCCGGGCCAGCGCCCCGCGGCGTCCAGGTTGCCCAGGGGTTCGGGCAGGGGCCCCGAATAGGCCCACGACAGCGACCAGGGACGCAGTGAAAGCCGGCCGGCCAGCGGCCCCAGCGGCCCCGTGCCCTTAAGGCGGAACCGCGACCCCTCACCGATCGCCAGCACCCCGCCCCAGCGGGCGCTCTCGAGCCGCAGCCGCCCCACCCAGCCCTCCCCCACCTGCAACAGGTCGGACGACAGCGCCACGCCGCCGCCTTCGAGGCGACCCTCGAGGCGGCCGGGGTTCCAGCCGAGCTCGAGCTTCCCCGCGTACGCGCCGTACCCCTCCAGCCGCGCTGCGGCCTCGGCGGCGTCGAGCCGCCCCCGAACCCCGCCGTCCGCGAGCGCCAGGTCCAGGTCGAACCCCCCGGTCCAGCGCCCCTCGCGGTAGCGCACCTCGCCGGCGACGCGCGGCCGCGGCAGGTCGAGGGCGACGACCGCCCCCTCGCGCCCCCAACCGGCGTCGAGGGTGCCCTCGAGCAGGCGGCCGGAGAGCCGCGCCTCCCCGGTGTGGGGCGTCCACGATCCGCTCAGGTCGAGCCAGGGCCCCACGAAGCGCAGGGGCAAGACCAGCGCCCCCGGCGCCCCCGAGGCGGCGGCGTAGGCGCGTACGGGGAGGCCCAGGAAAGGGTTCAGGTCCAGACCCTCGACGGCCACCTGTGCCCGCTCGGAGGTGAGGTCGACGCACAGGTCGGGACCGCGCGCCGAAAAGCTCCAGCCTCCGTCGTAGTCGAACCTCGAGACGATGCGCGCCCCGCCGTCGCCCGCGACCACCAGGTCGGCCCGCAGCCGCGGCGCGAGGACCCCGCCGCCGGCCGCGGCGGACAGCTCCCAGGACGCCCGGCCCAAACGCCCCGAACCCGTCGCGCTCAGGTCGAGCCGGCCGGCGGCGGTGACGGCGCCGCCGGCGCGGACGCCGAACCCCGCACCGTCGAGGAGGAGCCGGTCGCCCTCACCGGTCAGGCTCAGGTAGGCCCCGGGGTAGGTCCAGTCGGCCGAACCCGAGAACGCGCCTTCTTGGTAGCGCAGGCGCGCGTGCAGCCGGCCGGCGCTCTGGCGCAGGTCGCCCAGCCCGGCCGCGCCCTCCAAACGCCACGACGCCAGGCGCCCGCCGGAACCGGCCAGCTCGAGCTGCAGCGGCGCCGCCCAGAAGACGCGCCAGTCCAGCCCCTCGCCCTCGGCCGAGAGCGGGCCCGCCTGGGGTACGCCACGGTAGACCACGGCGTACCCCGAACCGTTCCACTTCGTCCCCTGACCGGAAAACGCCAGCAGGGCGTCGGCCGTCACGGTCGCGTACCGCAGGCGGCCACGGTAGCGCCCGTTGCGGGTGTCGAGCCGCAGCGCGCCGCTCAACGGCCCGCCGAGCTGCAGCTGGGCGACGCCGGCGTTCCAGTCTCCTTCGAGGGTCCAGCCCCCGGCGCCGGCGCGCAGATGCACCCCCGCGGCGTCGGCGGTCACGCCGAGCTGCACCCCGGCGGCGGTGTAGTCGAGCACGCCCCTTGCCGCGGGTCGCAGCGCCAACCGCCCCTGCACCAGCCCCAGCCCCGCCAGGGCGGCGTCGGGACCCGTGGTCAGGCGCAGCCCGGCGCGGCGTTCCGGGTCATAGAGCGAGAAGGCCCAGTTCGCACCCGCGGGCCGCAGCAGCAACCCCAGACGAACGCCGGCCGCGTTGAGCGTCCCCGCCAGGCTGCCGCCGCGCCCCTCCAGATCCAGGGTTCCGGCCAGCCGGCCTGCGAGGTCCACGCCCAGCGCCCGCCCCAGCGGCGCCAGCTCCCATCCCTCGACGCGGAGGCGTCCCTGCTCGAGCCGGGCCGCGCCCCGCGGGGCGCGCAGCTGTGCGCTCCAGCCGCCGTCGTGCTGCAGCGCCGCCTGGACCCGGTAGTCCTGCACCTCCAGGGCGAAGCTCCCGTCGAACCGCGCCCCCTCGCCCTGGAAGCGCCCCTCCAGCCGGAGAGGGCGGCCCGCCAGGCGCTCGCGCCAGTCCACCGCTCCGCGGTAGCGCAGCCCTTCGCCCTGGAGGCGTACGGGCCCGGCCAAACTCCAGACCCGCCGCGCCAGCGAGGCGCTGAACGTCCAGGCCTGCTCGGGCAGCCCCGGCCAGCGCCACACCCCCTCCCCCACGGCCTCCAAGCCGGACCATGGCCCCTCGACCACCAGTTCGCCGGCCAGGTAGGGGGCGTCGAGCACCGTCCGCGCGAAAAGTTTGGACGCGTTCAGGTAGCCCGAGCTCCGGTACCCCGGACCCGAGCCCTCGAGCTGCAGGGTTCCGAAACCGTGCGCCCGCCAGCGGCCCAAGGGCCCCTGGAAGGTCAGGTCCCCCGACCAGCCCTGGTCGTAGGCCAGGCGGCCGTCCCACACCCCCGAAAGCCCCAAGGCGTCGCTGGTGAAGCTTCGGGCCTCGAGCCGGCCCGCAAGCCCCGACCCCGCGAAACGGAGCCGGCCCTGCTGGAGGGCGCCCTCCCAGCGCAGCTCGCGCCCCCGCCCCTGCAACGCCACGAACCCGTCCAGCTGCGTGAGCCCGGCCCGGACGTCGTAGCTCAGCGCCGGCAGGTCGGCCCGCCCGCCCAGCTCGAGCGCCCCCAGCCGCGGAAGCTCTAGCCGCCCCGCCAGCACCAGCGCCGACCAGGGGCCGCGGGCGCTCGCCTGCCCCCACGGGGTCGCGAGGGTGAGCGAACCCGAGCGCAGGTCGCCCTTGGCGTACAGGCTCCCCTGGTAGCCGTAACCCGTCCAGGGGAGCGCCAGGCTGAAGGGCAGCGCTCCCGCCAGCTCGACGCGCCCGGCGCTGACGCGCAGCCGCGTACCGCGCAGCTCCACGGGCAGGGCCTCGAAGCGGACGTCGCCCAGCGCAGGCAGCCGCAGCACGCCGTCGAGCCGGGGCTCCGGCCAGAGCGAACCCTCGGCCTGCAGGTAGCCGCGCCAGACCGAGTCGAGGGCCTCCCCCCGCCCCCGTAGCCGCACCTCCTCCCTGGGCGAGGTGACGCGGGCCTCGCCGCTCCAGCGCCCCGCTTCGAGGGCCAGCGCGCCCTCGTAGCGCAGGAGCTCCCCCAGCCGCAGCCGGCCGTCGAGCCGGTAGACACCCGGGGCGATCCGGAAGCGGGCCTCGTCCAGGGTTCCGCGCACGCCGGCGGCGTCGGCCGTGCCGGCGATGGGCACCTCGCCGATCGGCGTATCGGCTAGGCCATGAAAGCGCAGCGACGGCCCCTCGAGCTCGGAGGACAGGGAAAGGTAGCGGCCTTGCAGCGACGAGGTGCCACGCCACCCCGCCTCGGGCGACCAGACCACTGCGCCGCTCAGCTTGAGCCCACCCAGGACGTCGATGGGCAGATCGTCGATTTGGGCCTGGAACCGGCCGTCGGCCCAAAGCCCGGCGCCGTAACCGCCGGCGGTAACCCGCCAGCGCGCCCCCTCCTGCACCACCTCGAGCGGCAGCTCCAGGTAGGGCGAGCGGTAGGCCAGCTCGGCGCTGAAAGCTCCGCGCCAGCGACCGCGCCCCTCCAGTCGGCCCACGACCACGGGGACCGGATCGAGTGTCAGGCTCAGATCGTCCCAGCGCCCCGCCAGGGCGAGCGGCCCCAGCCGACCCAACACCTCCATGCCGTCCCCCTCGAGCCCGCCCGATAGGTCGAGGGGGGCTTTGGCCAGCGGCAGCCGCACCCCCGGGCTCTCGGCCCGCAGCCGCCAGCGCGTGGCCTCGCCCGAAAACACCACCTGCGCCGCGCCGTCGAGCGGCCGCGGCCAGACCAGCCGGCCCTGACCCCGGTAGCGCAGCCCCTCCCCGCTCAGCTCGATGCGGCTGCCCTTGTCGTCGGTCACCTCGGCGGCGTAGCCGCCGTCCTGCCAGTCGAAGACGCTGCGCCAGTCGCGCTCGAGGAAGCGGCCCGCGGTCTCGGCGTGCAGGGTAAAGCCGTCCGCGTAGCTGAAGCGCCCGTCGTAGGTGACGGGGCGGTCGAGGAAACGCCCTTCGCCCTGGAAACGGCCCTCAAGGTGAAGCTTTTCCCAACCGCTGCCTTCGATGACGAGCGGACCTTCTCCGGTAGCCGGCAGGTTGACCTTCCACAGCTGCAACAGCGCCTCCAGCCGCGGACGGCCCTCGGCCTTGAACCGGTAGTTGCGGGCGGGGACGTCCACGACGCCGGTGGCGCGGACGGGTCCGTCCAGGCTCCGGCCCTGCAGCTCGGAGGAGATCACGTGGTCCCGGTAGCGCAGCCGCCCCGACACCTCGCGCACCGGGAAGCCGGCGAGCGTCACCCCGGCGTCGCGGACCGCGGCCTCTCCTACCCAGTGCCCCTTCTCGTAGGCGAAGCGTCCCTCGATCCGGCCGTACTGTCCGCCCCGCCACCAGAAGCGACTCAGCCCCAGGTCGCCCGCGAAGCTCGTCGACCATTCGCCGTTCGGGCGCAGCGTCAGCTCGCCCGCCAGCGCGCCGTCGGCCGTCTCCACCTGCCAGGCGAACCGGGGCAGCGCACCCGACAGCTCGGCGCGGTACGACGGCAGCGCGAAGCGCGGCCAGGCGGCGCTCTCGAGCCGTACGTCCTCGAGGACGAGCCGGGTGAGCACCGGCTGCAAGCCGCCGGTGCCCCCTGTGCCCCCCAGCGCGGGAAGCGCGCCCGGATTCAGGCGCACGGTCCCGTCCTTGAGTTCGACCGCGAGCGGGAACTGACCGCTCAGCGCCGCGAAGAGGTTGTAGCCGAGGCGCAACTCGCCCACGCGCGCGTCCAGGCCCGGGGCCTTGATCCGCACCTTCTCGAAGCGCAGGCCGGTGAGCGCGTACCCGCTGACCCGGCCCCACTCCGCCTGAAAGGGCTGGTCCCGGAGCGCCTGCTCGAGCCCCCACTGGATCAGGGGCGGAAAACCCGGCAGCGCCGCGAGCACCGCCAGGAGCAAAAAGAGCCAGCGCTTCCTGAACCGCACGTTCCTATCGTATCCGGCGGTGGCTGGGATAGATGAAGGTTTTCACGTAATCTAGGGCCATGAAGCGCCGCATCGTCGCCCTCGTTTCCGGCCGGGTGCAGGGCGTGGGCTACCGCGCCTTCGCCCGCAAGCACGCCGTGGAGCTGGGCCTGGCCGGCTACGCCGAGAACCTGCCCGACGGACGGGTGGAGGTCGTGGCCGAAGGCCCGGAGGACGCCCTCGAGCACTTCCTGCACTTCCTGCGCCAGGGGCCGCGGCTTTCGCGCGTCGAGAGCGTGGAGGTCCAGTGGAGCGATCCGGTGGGGCTCGAGGGGTTTCACGTGTATTGAACCGGTACGCGGTTCGTAGCGTGCAGGTAACGTGAACGGCCAACTACACCGCCAACGACCAAGAGCGCCCTCCCTTGGGGGAGGGTTGGGGTGGGGGTTGTGGGCGCAGGCAGCATGAATTGCTCGTCCCATCCCACACCGTGCCCTACCCATCTTCCACTGCCTCCGTCATCCCCGACGAGGCGTACAGCGCTGAGATCGGGGATCTTAGCGTTGTTGCGGGTTACGCGTGCACCGACGCACCGCCGTCTCCGTGCTTCGGGCCGCCGACTCCATAACTGCGCGCATTGAGATTGCGGGCCTTTCCCGGCCTTGATCCGGGATCTCGCGGGCCGGTGGCTAACCCTCCAGGGTGTCGGGGAAAGGGGGCGCGTGGTAAATGTTCGAAGGCTCGTTGAGCAGTACGCCGTGTTCGCATCGTCGTCCCAATACGAACGCACGCGACCTAGCGCTTACGTTTCTTGGAATGCCCAAGGCTACTCCCGCATGAACCCGCACATTCTCCTCCTGCATCCCACCAGCAAGAACCCGCCCCTTGCGGGGCGGGCGGGCACATGGAAGAACGTCGGCGTTACTTGATGGGGTAGCCCTCGGCCTCGAGCACCGCGCCGGCGATCCGACGCTCGAGCGCCACCTGGTTCACCGGCTCGTGCTTGGTCAGCCGGCGGGCGGCGGCCATGAGGACGCGCAGGTCGTCGCCCTCCTCCAGGTAGGGCAGCACCGCCTGGGCCAGCTGGGCCGCCTTGTCCTGGGCGCGGGCCAGGTAGTAGCGGGTCATGGCCGCCTCGAGCTCGCCCCCGCGCTTCTGCGTGCGCAACAGCGCGCTCTCGGCGGTGTAGGCGTCGATGAGAACGTCGGCCGTCGCCATGAGCACTTCCTGCTCCTTGACGATCTTCTCGCCGAACTTCTGGCTGGCGATGCCGGCGATCATCAGCGCCAGCTTCTTGAGCCCGGTCACGTAGGCCCACTCGCGGTCCCACTCGTTTTCGTACTCCTCGCCGAACGAGGGCTCGAGCAGCTCCTCCTGCAGCTTCATGGCCGCCTCGACGAGCGGCAGCTCGCCCTTGAGGGCGCGGCGCAGCAGCATGCCGGGGATGAGCAGGCGGTTGATCTCGTTGGTGCCCTCGAAGATGCGGTTGATGCGGCTGTCGCGGTAGGCCCGCTCGACCATGTACTCCTCGATGTAGCCGTAGCCGCCGTGGATCTGCACCCCCTCGTCCACCGCGTAGTCGAGTACTTCGCTGCCCAGCACCTTGATGATCGAGGCCTCGATGGCGTACTCCTCGATGGCGTCCACGATCTGATCCTTGCCGCGGGCCTCGATCTCGTCGTCGATCAGGCCCACGGTGCGGTAGGTGGCCGCCTCGGCGGCGTAGATGAGCGCCGCCATCCGCGCCAGTTTCTGCTTGATGGCCCCGAACTTGGCGATGGGCAGGTTGAACTGCTGGCGCTGCAGGGCGTACCTGGCCGACTCCTTCAGTACCTCCTTGGCCGCACCCACCGCCGCCGCGCCCAGCTTGTAGCGGCCGATGTTGAGCACGTTGAAGGCGATCTTGTGGCCCTTGCCGATCTCGCCCAGCACGTTCTCCACCGGCACCTTGACGTCCTCGAGAATCACCTGGCGGGTGCTCGAGGAGCGGATGCCCATCTTGTGCTCCTCGGGGCCCAGGCTGAGGCCGGGGGTGCCCTTCTCGACGATGAAGCCGGTGAACTTCTCGCCGTCGATCTTGGCGAAGACGATGAAGACGTCGGCGAAGCCGGCGTTGGTGATGAACTGCTTGGTGCCGTTCAGAATGTAGTGCTGGCCGTCTTCGCTCAGGGTCGCGGTGGTCTTGGCCGCCAGCGCGTCGGATCCCGAGCCGGGCTCGGTGAGGCAGTAGGCGCTGATCCACTCGCCGCTGGCCAGCTTAGGCAGGTACTTGGCCTTCTGCTCGGGGGTGCCGAAGTAGACGATCGGCAGGGTACCGATGCCGGTGTGGGCGCTGAAGGTGACCGAAAAGCCGCCGGTGAGGGCGATGTTCTCGGCCACCACGCTGGTGACCACCTTGGGCAGGTCGAGCCCGCCGTACTCCTCGGGCACGTCGGGGCCCAAGAGGCCCTGTTCGCCCGCCTTGCGCATGAGCCGCACCGAGTGCTCGTACATCTTTTCCTTGTCGTGCTCCATCTCGTCGAGCACCGGCAGCACCTCGCGCTCGGCGAAGGTGCGGGTGGTCTCGGCGATCATGCGCACGGTCTCGTCGAAGTCCTCGGGGCTGAGCGCCTGCTCGGGCTTCTCGAGCAACCAGCCGCCGCCCTTCTTCCACAGGGGTTTGTCCGCCATCGTTACGACCTCCTCGTTAAGCTCCGTACACCTCAAAGAGTCCGGCCGCGCCCATGCCGCCGCCGATGCACATCGTCACCAGGCCCTTGCCGCCGCCGCGCCGGCGCAGCTCGTGGATCAGCTGGGTGGTCAGCTTCGCGCCGGTGGCCCCCAGCGGGTGGCCCAGGGCGATGGCGCCGCCGTTGACGTTGACCTTTTCCTCGGGCATCCCCAGCTCGCGGATCACCGCCAGCACCTGCGCCGCGAAGGCCTCGTTGAACTCGATCAGGTCGAGGTCGTCCATCGTCCAGCCGGCCTTCTCGAGCGCCTTCGGCACCGCCTTGGCCGGACCCACGCCCATCACGTCGGGCTCCACGCCGGCCACCTGGAAGGTCACGAACCGGGCCAGAACGGGCAGACCCAGCGCCTCGGCCACGGAGCGCTCCATCACCAGCACGCCGGCGGCGCCGTCGGAGTAGGGGCTGGCGTTGCCCGCGGTCACGGTGCCGCCTTCCTTGAAGGCCGGGCGCAGCTTCGCCAGCGCCTCCAGGCTGGTGTCGGGGCGGATCAGCTCTTCGTAGTCGAAGACCGCCTCCTCGACCTTCTTCTTGCGCCCCTGCCAGCTCACCTTCTGCACCGGCACGGGGATGGTCTCTTCCTTGAACCGACCCTCGGTCTGGGCGGCGTGGGCCCGCTGGTGGCTGCGCAGCGCCCACTTGTCCTGGTCTTCGCGGCTGACGCCCCAGCGCTCGGCCACCCGCTCGGCGGTGAAGCCCATGCCGATGTAGCTCGAGTAGGTCTCGGGGCTCCACGCACTTGGGGTCAGGCTTTCTTCGAGGCGGTAGTGGAAGCCCGACATCGGCACCTGGCTCATCATCTCGACGCCGCCGGCCAGGACCACCTCGTTGATGCCGCTAAGGATGGCCTGGGCGGCCAGGGCCACGGTCTGCAAGCCGCTCGAGCAGAAGCGGTTGATCGTCGCCCCCGGGACGTCCACCGGGAACCCGGCCTTGAGCAAGGCCAGCCGGGCGATGTTCAGCCCCTGGGAGGCCTCGGGCATGGCGCAGCCCCAGAGCACGTCGTCGAGCCTCGCGGGGTCGAGGCCGGCGCGGCCCACGGTCTCCTTCATCACCAGGGCGCTCAGCTCCACTGGGTGGACGCTGGCGAGCGCCCCGTTCTTCTTGCCCTTCGCCACCGGCGTGCGGGCGGCGCTTACGATTACGGCTTCGCGCATCGTCGTCTCCTCCTTTAGTTGCGCAGCGTCTTGCCCGTCTTGAGGGTGTGGGCGATCCGCTCCTGGGTCTTGCGGGTACCGAGCAGCTTGAGGAAGGCCTCACGCTCGAGGTCGAGGATGTCCCACTCGCTCACCTCGCGACGCGGACCGTCGCCGCCCGAGAGCACGTAGGCGAGTTCGCTGGCGATCCTGACCTCGTGGTCGGTGATCTGGCCCGCCTCGCGGAAGCTCCAGACGGCGTACTTGAGGTTGCCGAGCGCCTCCTTGCCCAGCGCGGTGATCTTGCCGCGCGCCGGGCTGACGTAGTCGGGCGCCAGGTCGAGCACCCGCTGCTTGGCGTCGGCGAGGAGGCGGTCCTTGTTCATCGAGATGCGGTCACCCTTCTGCAGGTAGCCGATCTCGAAGGCCTCGAGCGCGCTCGTCGAGGTCTTGGCCATGGCGATGACCTCGAAGGCCCGCTTGACCGCGGCGAAGGGGTCGGCTTCCGCCCCCATGGCGCCGGTGTAGGGGGCCAGGTCCTCGGTGAAGCGGAAGAGCAGCTCCTTGGTGCCGCCGCCCGCGGGGATGAGGCCCACGCCCACCTCGACCAGGCCGATGTAGCTCTCGGCCGCCGCCTGCACCCGGTCGGCGTGCAGCGTCATCTCGCAGCCGCCGCCCAGGGTGAGGCCGAAGGGCGCCACCACCACCGGGAAGGGGGCCTCGCGCAGCCGCATGGTGCTCTTCTGGAAGAGCTTCACGGCCATCTCCAGCTCGTCCCACTCGCCCTCCTGGGCCAGCATCAGGATGAGCGCCAGGTTGGCGCCGGCGGAGAAGGCGCGCTCGTCCTCGCGGCCGATCACCAGGCCGGCGAGGTCGTTTTGCTCGATGTACTTCATGCCGTAGTCGAGCATCTTGAAGATGCCCTCGCCCAGCGCGCCCATCTTGGTGCGGAACTCGAGCAGCAGCACCCCGTCGCCGAGGTCGTAGAGCCCCGCGTCCTTGGACTCCTTGACCACCTTGCCGGCGTCCTTCAGCCCCTGGATCTCGATCACGCCGGGAAGCTCGGGCACCGGCACGTAGCCGCCCTCGAGGGCCAGCATCCGGCGCGCGGCGCCTTCCTTCTTGTAGAAGGTGCCCTCGGCCTTCTCCAGCAGCTCGGGCTTTTCCAGACCGGCGGCGGCGATCAGCTCGGCGGTCTTGTCGAGCCCCACCGCGTCCATCTGCTCGAAGGGGCCCATCCGCCAGCCGAAGCCCCACTTGAGGGCGCGGTCCACGCTGACGAGGTCGTAGGCGATCTCCGGCGTCTTGGCCAGGGTGTAGTGGCTGCCGATGGCGAAGAGGTCGCGCAGGAAGGCGCCGTACTTGCCGGGCAGGTCGAGCACGGCGGCGATGCGCTTCGGCAGCGACAGCTGCCTGGCCTCGTCCACGCCGGGAATCTTGGGCTTCTCGCGCGGCTTGTACTCGAGCGTCTTCCAGTCGAGGGTGTAGATTTCCTTGCCCTCTTTCTTGTAGAAGCCGCACTTGGTCTTGTCGCCCAGGCAGCCGCCCTCGATGATCTTTTCCACCCACGCCGGCAGGGCGAAGTCCTCGCCGGTGGTGCGGGCCAACTCCTCGGCCACCATCTTGAGCACGTCGAGGCCGGTGAGGTCGGCGGTGCGGAAGATGGCGCTCTTGGGACGGCCGATCAGCGGGCCGGTGAGCGCGTCCACCTCGTCGATGGTGAGGTCGTGCTTCTCCATCAGCGCCACGGCCTGGAGCATGCCGTAGACGCCCAGGCGGTTGGCGATGAAGCCGGGCACGTCCTTGGCGCGCACCAGCCCCTTGCCGAGGATGCGGTCGCCGAAGTTCTCGATCGTCTCCAGCACCGCCGGGTCGGTGTGCGGGGTGGGGATGATCTCGAGCAGGTGCAGGTAGCGCGGCGGGTTGAAGAAGTGGGTGCCCAGAAAGCGCTTCTTGAAGGCCTCGCTGCGCCCCTCGAGCAGAGCCTTCATGGGGATGCCCGAGGTGTTGGAGCTCACGATCGCGTGCTCGGGGAGGACCTCTTCCAGGCGCGCGTAGAGCTCCTGCTTGGGCTCGAGCTTCTCGATGATGGCCTCGATGACCCAGTCGGCGTCCGCGAGCAGCTTCAGGTCGTCGCGGGTGTTGCCGATCGTGATCAGCGCGGCGCGGTCTTTCCGCATGAAGGCCGCGGGCCTCGCCTTCTTCGCCCGCTCGAGCCCTCGCTTCACGAACTCGAGCGGGTCGTCCTTGCCGGGTATGTCCAAAAGCACCACCGGCACGCCGGCCGAGGCCAGCAGGGCGGCGATGCCGCTGCCCATGGTCCCTGCGCCGACTACGCCAACTTTCTTGATTCGCATAGCCTCCTCCTTATACCGAGTATAAACTTATACCGACACCACACCCCTTGTCCAGTGCCGCCGCCACGTTTCGCGTCGGGACCATTCTACCCTCTGGGGGCTCCGCCCGCGGCGCCGGGTCTTACGCCCTAGCCGCGGCTGCGGCCAAGCCGTTATATTGACCTCGATGCAATCTTGTACCGGGTCTACCGGCCCACCGCGGAGGCGCGCATGAACGAATCCCTTTGGCGAGAGCACTACGACGACGGCGTCCCCTTCCAGCTCCCCCCGCTCGAACCGCTGCCGACCACGCTCCGGCGCGTCGCCGAACGCCAGCCCCGCAGCATCGCGATCGAGTTCCTGGGTTCGCGGATCCGCTACCGCCGGTTGTGGAACGAGGCGCTGCGCTTCGCGGGCGCGCTCGCCGCCTCCGGGGTGGAACCCGGCGACCGCGTGGCCCTCATGCTGCCCAACAGCCCCCAGTTCGTCGTCGCGTTTTACGGGGCCCTGCTGGCCGGCGCGACGGTGGTCAACGTCAACCCCATGTACACCGCCCGCGAGCTGGCCCACCAGCTCGGCGACTCGGGCGCCCGCGCACTGGTGCTGCTCGACCTGCTCTGGCCCCGCTTCGAGGAGATCCAGGACGAGTTCGCCCTCAAGACCGTGGTGCGAACCGGCCTGCAGGACTACCTGCCCTTTCCCAAGAACCGGCTCTTCCCCCTCAAGGCCCGGCGCGAGGGCAACTGGCCCCAGCGCCTGGGCGGCACCCCCTGGAAGGCCTTCCTGCGCCGCGGCCGCGAAGCCGCGGCCCCGACGCGGGAGCCGCAGCTCGACGACCTGGCGCTGCTGCAGTACACCGGAGGCACGACGGGCACCCCCAAGGGCGCGATGCTGACGCACCGCAACCTGGCCGGCAACGCCCAACAGGTCAAGGCCTGGATCCCCGACTTTCGCGACGGCGGCGAGGTCATCCTCGGGGTCATCCCCTTCTTCCACGTCTACGGCATGACCGTGGCCATGAACCTGGCCGTCGTCGGCGGCGCCCGGCTGGTGCTGCTGCCGCGCTGGGACACCAAGCTGACGCTCGAGACCATCCAGCGCACCCGCCCCACCCTCTTCCCCGGGGTGCCCACGATGTACGTGGCCATCAACACCTCGCCGCTCACGCCGCGCTACCGGCTCGACTCGATCCGGGCGTGCATCTCCGGCTCCGCGCCGCTGCCCGTGGAGGTGGCCCAGACCTTCGAGAAGATCACCGGCGCCAAGCTGGTCGAGGGGTACGGCCTCACCGAGTCTTCTCCCGTCACCCACGCCAACCCCATCTACGGCCGCAGAAAGAAGGGCTCCATCGGCCTGCCGCTGCCGGACGTCGAAGCGAGGATCGCCGACCCCGAAGGCCGTCCCCTCCCCCCGGGCGAGGTGGGCGAGCTGGTGGTCAAGGGGCCCAACGTGATGAAGGGGTACTGGAACCGCCCCGAGGAGACGGCGCAGACCTTGAAGGACGGCTGGCTCTTCACCGGCGACGTGGCGCGGATGGACGCGGAGTGGTACTTCTACATCGTCGACCGCAAGAAGGACATGATCATCGCCGGCGGGTACAACATCTACCCGCGCGAGGTGGAAGAGGTGCTGTACCAGCACCCGGCGGTCAAGGAGGCCGCGGTGGTGGGGGTGCCCGACGCCTACCGGGGTGAGACGGTGAAGGCCTTCGTGGTGCTCAAGGAAGGTTACGCGGACGAGGTGAGCGAGGAGGACCTGCGCGCCTTCGCCAGGGAACGGCTGGCCGCCTACAAGGTGCCCAAGCTGTGGGAGTTCCGCGACGACCTGCCGAAGACGGCGGTGGGGAAGATATTGCGGAGGATGCTGAAGTAACCAGCGGCGCGATCGACCTTTGCGCGCCCGGCCGGTATACTGAAGGCTAAGAAAACTGGAGGCGCAACATGGAACGACCCTGGTACGCCCATTACGACGAAGGGGTGCCGCGCGAAGTGGACTACCCCGAGGTTCCCCTCTACGAGCTGATGCGCAGGACCGCGGAGGCGAACCCCGAGAAGCAAGCCCTCGACTTCATGGGCCGACGAATGAGCTACGGCCGGCTATGGGAGGAAACGCGCCGTTTCGCGCGGGCCCTCCAGGACCTGGGGGTGCAGCCGGGCGACCGCGTGGCCATCATGCTGCCCAACGCCCCCCAGTTCATCATCGCCTTCTACGGCGCGTTGCTGGCCGGCGCCGTGGCCGTGAACACCAACCCGCTCTACACCCCGCGCGAGCTCTCGCACCAGCTGCGCGACTCGGGCGCGGAAACGCTGGTGATCCTCGACCTGCTCTGGCCCCGCTACGCGGAGGTGGCCGACGAGGTCCCGGTGAAGCGCGTGATTACCACCGGCCTGCAGGACTACCTGCCCTTCCCCAAGAACTGGCTCTTCCCGCTCAAGGCCAAGAAGGAAGGCCGCTGGGTCAACCTGCCGCGCGACCCCAAGCGCCACGACTGGAAGCGGCTGCTCCAGGCGCCGCCCAGCCCCAAGGAACACCCGATCCAGACCGACGACCTGGCGCTCCTCCAGTACACCGGCGGCACCACCGGCGTCTCCAAGGGTGCGATGCTGACGCACCGCAACCTGATCAGCAACGTCTACCAGGTCGACGCCTGGGAGCCCGGCCAGGTCTGGAAGAACGGCGTCATGCTCAGCGTGATCCCCTTCTTCCACGTCTACGGCATGACGGTCAGCATGAACTACTCGGTGATGCGCGGGATGAAGATGGTGCTGCTGCCGCGCTTCGAAATCGCCGAGGTGGTGGCGGCGATCGAGAAACACCGGGTGACCCACTTCCCCGGTGTGCCCACGATGTACGTGGCCTTCAACACCTTCCCCGGCATCGAGAACCGCAACATCCGCACCATCAAGGTCTGCCTCTCGGGCGCCGCGCCGCTGCCCGTGGAGGTGGCCACCAAGTTCGAGGAGCTGACCGGAGCCAAACTGGTCGAGGGTTACGGCCTCACCGAGGCCGCGCCGGTGACCCACTGCAACCCGCTCTACGGCGAACGCAAGGTGGGCTCGATCGGGCTGCCCTTCCCCTCGGTGGACGCCTTCTGCGCCGATCCCGAGGGCAAGCCCCTCCCCCCGGGCGAGGTGGGCGAGCTGGTGGTCAAGGGGCCCAACGTGATGAAGGGGTACTGGAACCGCCCCGAGGAGACGGCGCAGACGCTGAAGGACGGCTGGCTCTTCACCGGCGACGTGGCGCGGATGGACGAGGAGGGGTACTTCTACATCGTCGACCGCAAGAAGGACATGATCATCGCCGGCGGGTACAACATCTACCCGCGCGAAGTGGAAGAGGTGCTGTACCAGCACCCGGCGGTCAAGGAGGCCGCGGTGGTGGGGGTGCCCGACGCCTACCGGGGTGAGACGGTGAAGGCCTTCGTGGTGCTCAAGGAAGGTTACGCGGACGAGGTGAGCGAGGAGGACCTGCGCGCCTTCGCCAAGGAGCGGCTGGCCGCCTACAAGGTGCCCAAGCTGTGGGAGTTCCGCGACGACCTGCCGAAGACGGCGGTGGGGAAGATTTTACGGAGGATGCTCAGGAAGGAAGAGGAGGAAAAGCAACGATAGCTGCTATTTCTATTTGATATCATTGCATATGGTTATCGAAGAGCTGAGGATAAAGAATTTTCGTTGTTTCGGCCCTGACGGTGTAAATATACACCTGGGAGACAACCTCACGGCATTCGTCGGAGACAACGGTTCCGGGAAGACCGCAGCATTTCTAGCGCTCTCCCGACTTTTTGGTATCACACCTTCCGATCGAGCGGTTCGAAAGCAGGACTTTCATGTGGGCAAAGATATAAGCGAATTAGAAACAGGCGAACCGTTGTCAATTGAAGTAGTCTTCGGATTCCCCGAACTAAGCGACTCTGACGATATTGAAGCTATCAATGCCGTCCCAGAGTTCTTTTCTCAAATGGCCGCATCTGCACCGGGTGCCCCACTCAAAGCAAGGATGCGTTTAGAGGCAACATGGACTGACGACGGCACACCCGATGGCAGCATAGAAGAGGACCTCCGATGGGTAACAACACTCGACGAAGAATACGACTGGGACAGCTGTACACGCGTACATGCTGTTGAACGCAGCTCGATACAGCTTATCTACATTCCCGCGTCTCGAAACGCCGCTAAGCAGGCAACAGCTTTGTTAAATGGGCGTCTTTGGCGAGCGGCAAGGTGGTCTGATAGCTTCCGAGATAAGATCAAGTCAATCTCGGAAGATGTTCAGCAAGAGTTCAAGCTAGAGACAGCTGTTGACTTCGTTTTGGAACGACTTACCAAGCGCTGGCGACAAGTCCATGCCCAAGATACGTATTCTGAACCAAACCTACGCCTGATAGAAAGTAGATTTGAAGAGCTGGTACGCAAAGTGGAAATCACACTCTCACCCGATGAGGCTGGGTATGAACGTACAATTACAGACCTCAGCGATGGGCAGCATTCGCTTTTTCACATCGCGCTCACTGCTGCAACCCTCGAAATTGAAAGGGACGCCTTAACTAAAGACGCAGATGAAAGCGCATTTGATCATGATAAGCTCCGGCGAGCGAATCTCACCTTCCTTGCGGTTGAAGAGCCGGAGAACAACCTTTCGCCGTTTTATCTTTCGCGTGTAATCAAGCTTGCACGCGAAATTGGCGCACACGAATCGGCGCAGGTTGCTATATCAAGTCATTCACCGGCAATTCTTAGCCGAATTGAGCCGGAAGAAGTGCGCTACTTTCGGCTAGATCAAGAATCTCGGTCAGCAATTGTTCAGGAGATTTCGATGCCAGAAAACGACGAAGAGGCAAGCCGGTACGTACGACTCGCCGTCAGGGCCTACCCTGAACTTTACTTCGCACGCTTTGTCATCCTAGGCGAAGGCGATTCCGAACGCTTAGTGATTCCGCGCGTCGCTGACGCCATGGGCATTCAGCTCGATCCCTCGTTCGTCCCAGTCGTACCGCTTGGTGGTCGGCATGTCTATCACTTCTGGAAACTACTCGATGATCTCGAAATCCCTCATGCAACCCTACTGGACCTCGATCTTGGCCGCAAGCATGGCGGCGCAAACCTTATTAAGTATGTCGTTGAAAAACTTATGGAATTTGGTAATGACATGAGTAATAATCCGCTGGTAGAGTCCGGCACCATTGATCCCACCAATGTAGGTAGCATTGAGGATAAAGATTTGATGGATAGAGGTCTTGACCACCCCTGGCTGCAAGCCTTGAGGGAGGAAAGGATATTCTTTTCATATCCGCTGGACGTCGATTTCGCCATGTTAAAGGCTTTTCCATCCGCTTATCAACACACGAGGCCTGGTGGTACCGGCCCACGCAGCGATAGCGATGAAGAAACGAAGAATAAGAAGAAGTTAACAACGCTTAAGACCGGCGGCATTCCTGAATTGTACGACGAAAGCTACGACGACGAATTTATGTGGTACCCCTACCTTTTCCTTAATAGGAGCAAACCAGAAACCCATATCGCTGCACTTGCACGGATTGACATAGGCGAACTCGCTGCAAACGCACCCACGGAGCTTGATGCACTTATCCAACTCGTGAAGGAGACGCTTGGGCTTGAGGGTGATCGCGAATGAGTGTTGTGCGCCCGGAGGAATGGCAGCCGCAAGGAGTTGGATTCCTCGAGCCGAACGCGCTTAGAGCGCTGCGAGAAACGGAGAGGAGTGTACTTGTGGCAGCCAGCCCCGGTGCAGGGAAGACCGAGTTTCTTGCGCAAAAAGCCGCGTATCTACTCCAAACCGGCCTTTGCCCTGCCCCTAAGCGCATTCTTGCAATTAGTTTTAAGCGTGACGCGGCGAAAAATCTTGCGGATCGTGTAGCGAGACGCTGTTCACCTGAGCAGGCACGGCGTTTCGATTCCTATACGTTTGACGGCTTCGCGAAGAATTTGCTGGATCGTTTTCGCGCTGCTGTTCCAGAACCCTACCGCCCCCCTGCGGATTACCATATTGAATTACCTGATATAAATCATTATCGATACTATCTTAATATACATAATTTACGCACTATAAATGCGGAGCAATTCGCCCGAAAATTAGCTGAAGCACGTCTTCCCCTGAATGATGGCGGCTCGAAGATTATAAAAGCTATCCAAGCCTATTGGAACTCTCAGTATAACGATCATGACCATGTGTTGCTAACGTTTTCAATGATTAACCGACTTGTCGAATTGCTAATTCGGGAGAACCCCTATATACGAAGAGCGCTACACCTCACCTATCCCGTCGTATTCTTAGATGAATATCAAGACACGACCTTCGCTCAATTTGAACTACTGCAAACGATGTTTACTGGCAGCAATACCATCTTCACTGCGGTCGGCGACGACAAGCAGCGAATCATGCTTTGGGCTGGAGCGATGCCCAATGCTTTCGACAAGTTCGAAAATTACTTCGTTGCACGGCGTATATCATTAAACATGAACTGGCGCTCTCACAAAGACCTAGTACAGATTCAGCACTTCATCGCGCGCCGATTGGATCCAGATAGCGTATCACCAGAAGCTCGGGCCGACCGAATGTCGGACGGCGATATAGCCGCGATCTGGGAATTTGCAACCATTGAGGAAGAAAGCGACTACCTTGCGCGATGGATCGCACGCGAGGTGCGAGAAGAAAGTGTCGAACCTCACGATATAGCTATTCTCGTGCGGATGCGCGCAAACAGGGTTGAGGATCGGCTCGCTGCAGCTTTTTCTTCTCACGATCTGGATTTACGCAATGTCGCGCGCAACGTAGGAAATATCTCTATCCAAGATCTTCTAGGAGAGGAGCTAACGAAGATTCTTCTTCGGCTTCTTCGCCTTGGTGCTACTCCCCGTAGCCCTGAAAACTGGAACGCTAGTCTGTCGGATTTACAGCATCTTGAAGCTGTAGATCCTGCAGATGAAGTTGCTCAGCGGCTTCTTCATGAGCGTCTCCAGCTATTTGTGCGCGAATTAAGGCAAACCCTTGATGGCCTTAAACCCAGCCGGAAAAACGCAAAGCAAGTAGCTATTAAAGCACTCGATTTCATAGGCACAAGCGTACTTCAACGGACCTTTCCTAGCTATCACAGGCAGGCAGACTTCAATCGTGTTTGGGAAGGATTTGTACTGCTCCTAGAAAAATCTCTACTGAATACAGATAGCTGGGCAGCAGCCCTAGACAAGTTTGAGGGTATTGGGCAAGTTCCCCTTATGACTATTCATAAGAGTAAAGGGCTTGAGTTCCATACGGTCATATTTTATGGACTAGATAATAAAAGTTGGTGGAGCCTAAGACCCGAACGCCCTGAAGAGCTACACTCTTTCTTTGTGGCTTTTACACGCGCCAAGCAAAGGGCATTCTTTACGTTATGCAATGATAGTGGAGAATCCATACCATGGATTGAGGAACTGCTCACATCCGCAGGCGCTAAAAAGTATAAGCCTTCTCTATAACAACATTGGATTTTCCGCATGAAATGCGGGATATCTAGCTCGCCGCCAGCGCCGCCTGCGCCGCGGCCAGCCGCGCCGTGAGCACCCGGAAGGGCGAGGCCGAGACGTAGTCGAGCCCCACCCGGTGGGCGAAGTGCACCGAGCGGGCCTCGCCGCCGTGTTCGCCGCAGATACCCAGCTTGAGGTCGGGCCGGGCCGCGCGCCCCTCGCGGACGGCGATCTCCAGCAAACGGCCCACGGCCGCTTCGTCCAGGCGCTCGGTGGGGTCGTGGGCGAAGGTGCGGGCGTCCAGGTATCGGGGCAGGAAGTGCCCGGCGTCGTCACGGCTGATGCCGATGGTGAGCTGGGTCAGGTCGTTGGTACCGAAGCTGAAGAAGTCGACCAGGGGCGCTATGGACCCGGCCACCAATGCCGCGCGCGGGGTCTCGATCATCGTGCCCACGGGCAGCTCGAGGTCGAACTCGGCGAAGGCCTCGCGCACCACCGCGAGCGCCTGCTCCACCTCCTCGGGTGTGGACACGAGGGGGATCATCAGCTCCGGGCGGGGGTCCCTCCCCTGCTCCCTCAGCGCCCGAGTGGCGCTGAGCAGCGCGGCCACCTGCATGCGCAGGATCTCGGGCCGCACCAGCAACAGCCGCACCCCGCGGAAGCCGAGCATGGGGTTGACCTCGTGCAGCTGGCGCACCTGGGCCAGCACCTTGGCCTCCCCCGGCGCCAGCTCGCCGGCCGCCTCCTTGCGCTCGAGCTCGACGAGCGGCGGCAGGAACTCGTGCAATGGCGGGTCGAGCAGGCGCACGGTCACCGGCAGGCCGTCCATGGCCTCCAACAGCCCCATGAAGTCGGCCCGCTGGAAGGCGAAGAGCCTCTCCAGCGCCTCGCGCTCCTCCTTCTCGGTCTCGGCTAGGATGAGCGCCCGCACCCAGGGAATGCGTTCGGGGTCGAAGAACATGTGCTCGGTGCGCACCAGCCCGATGCCCTCCGCCCCCAGCTCGCGGGCGCGGCGGGCGTCGGCGGGGGTGTCGGCGTTGGCGCGCACGCCCAGCCGGCGGTGCGGCTCGGCCCATTCCAGCAACCGGTGCAGGTACTCGCCGCTACCCCCTTCGCTGAGGGCCACCTCGCCGGCGAAGACCTTGCCGGTGGTGCCGTCCAGGCTGATCACGTCCCCTTCCTTGAAGCTGCGTTCCCCCAGGCGGAAGCTGCGCTCTTCGAGGTTCAAGGAGAGCGCCGCCACCCCCACGACCGCGGGCACGCCCATCCCCCGGGCCACCACCGCGGCGTGGCTGGTCATACCGCCGCGGGCGGTGAGGATGCCGCGGGCGATGTACATGCCCGAGATGTCCTCGGGGGTGGTCTCGGGACGCACGAGGATCACCGGCAGACCGCGTCCGGCCCAGCTCTCGGCGGTCTCGGCGTCGAGGACCGCGTGCCCCACCGCCGCGCCCGGAGAGGCGGGCAGCCCCTCGGCCGCCGCCTCGGGGGCGCGCTCGGGGTCGATGCGCGCCCGCAGCAGGCTGGGCAGGGTGTTGGCGTCCACGCGTAAAAGCGCCTCCTCGCGCGCGATGGCGCCTTCCTCGGCCATCTCCACCGCGATCCGCACCGCCGCCTCGGGGGTGCGCTTGCCGGCGCGCGTCTGCAGCAGGTACAGGCGGCCGCGCTCGACGGTGAACTCGAAGTCCTGCATGTCGCGGAAGTGGGCCTCGAGCCGCGCCGCCACGTCGGCGATCTCGTCGTAGAGCCCGGGGTCGCTTTCGCGCAGCCGCTCGAGCGGCTGGGGCGTGCGCACGCCCGCGACCACGTCCTCGCCCTGGGCGTTCTTCAGGTACTCGCCGTAGAGGCCCTTCTCCCCGGTGGCGGGGTTGCGCGAAAAGCCCACGCCGGTGCCCGAGTCGTCCCCCAGGTTGCCGAAGACCATGGCCTGGACGTTGACCGCCGTGCCCACGTCGTCGGGGATCTCGTAGAGCCGGCGGTAGGTGCGCGCCCGCGGGTTGTTCCAGCTCTCGAAGACGGCGCGCACCGCCCCCTCGAGCTGCTGCCAGGGGTCGTCGGGGAAGCGGCGGCCCGCCGCCTCGATGAGACGCCGGTACTCCCCCACCAGCCGCTCCAGGTCGGACGCGCTCAGGTCGACGTCGCGCTCCGCTCCGGCCAGCACCTTGGCGCGGTCGAGCAGCCGTTCGAAGCCCTCGGCCTCGATCCCTAACACCACCTCGCCGTACATCTGCACCAGGCGGCGGTAGCTGTCCCAGGCGAACCGCGGCTGGCCCGTGGCCTCGGCCAGCGCCTGCACGCCGTCTGGGGTGAGGCCCAGGTTGAGGATCGTGTCCATCATCCCCGGCATGCTCACCGGCGCCCCCGAGCGCACCGAGACCAGCAGGGGCAGCCCCTCGCCGCCCCCGCCGAACCGCTTCCCGGTCGCCGCCTCCAGCCGCTCGACCTGGGCGCGCACCTCGTCCCACAACCCCTCGGGAAACGCGCCGCGCTCCAGGTAGGCGCGGCAGGCCTCGGTGGTCAGCGTGAAGCCGGGCGGCACCGGAAAGCCCAAGCGCGTCATCTCGGCCAGCGCGAAGCCCTTGCCGCCCAGCAGCTCCTTGCCCAAACCCTCGGTTTCGCTGAACGCGTAGACCCAGCCCATCGTCCCCTCCCGTACCAATGCTCGCCCCTGCCGTGCCTCACGCGCGGGCGTGGTTTCATCTTAACCGCAACGGAGCCGCCGCCCCGCACCGGGGCGGCGGCAATGCGGCCGGAAGGGGCGCTACGAAGCGGTGGCGTGCATCTTGCGCTTGGCTTCGATCAGGCGGCGTTCGTCGATGAGGTGCTGCAGGTTGGTGCCGCCCAGCACCTCGCGGATGGCCAGGTCCACGCGGCGCCAGAGCAGCTCGGTGGAGCACTGCCCCTCGTGCTCGCAGCTGCCCGGGTCCTCGATGCAGCCTACGGGCGAGAGCGAGCCCTCCATCGTCTCGACGACCTCGAGGGCGTTGATCTCTTCCGGGGGCCGCGCCAGCCGGTAACCCCCGCGCGCCCCGCGGACGCTGCGAATGAAGCCGGCGCGCCTGAGCGCCGCCGCGATCTGCTCGAGGTAGTGCTGGCTGATCCCCTGCGCCTCGGCCACCTCTTTGAGCGGCACCGGGTCGGGGCCGCGCAGGCCGATCTCCACCAGCGCGCGCAGCCCGTACTGCGCCTTCGTCGATACCCACATAGGTACAGTTTAATGTCTTGTATTCCTACTGTAAATAGCGGGTTTACGAAGCCCTGCGGAAGAGCAGCGCCGCGGCGGTGAAGACGAAGGCCTGCAGCAGCACCACCGTGGCGCCGCTGGGCAGGTCGTAGCCGTACGAAAGCAGCAGTCCAGCGAAGACGCTGAAGACGCCCACGAAGACCGCCCCCACGACCATCCCCAGAAAGGTGCGGGCCCACTGCCGCGCCGCCGCCGCGGGAATGACCAGGAAGGCCGCGACGAGCAGGAGCCCCACGAGCTTCATGGCCACGACTACGACGAGCGCGACCAGGAAGGCGAGCAGGTAGTCGTCGAGGGCGACGGGCACCCGGTCGGCCGCGGCCAGCTCGCGGTCGAAGGTGGCGTAGGCCCAGCGCCCCCACAGCGGCAGCGTCAGGGCGGTGAGGGCGAGCAGCGCCAGGCTGGCCCAGAGGTCGGCCGGGGCGACCGCGAGGATGGAGCCGAAGAGGTAGGTGAAGGCCTCGGCGGTGTACTCGCGCTTGAGCGAGAGGAAGACGATGCCCAGGGCCATGGAGAAGGCGAAGAAGATGCCCACGGCGGTGTCGCCGCGGATGTGGGTGCGCTCGCGCACCCAGGTGATGCCTAGGGCCACCGCCGCGGTGAAGGGCACGGCCACCCAAAGCGGCTCGAGCCCCAGCAAAAGCCCCAGCGCCACGCCGCCGAAGGCGGCGTGGGCCAGACCCGATCCCAGGAAGCTGAGCCCCCGTTGCACCACGAAGGGCCCGTAGTAACCGGCGAGCAGGGCCATGACCAGACCCGCGAGCAGCGCCCGCTGCATGAAGGGCAGGCTCCACACCTCAAGCACGGCGTTCCCCTCCCAGCGCCAGCGAGAACCCGTGGGCATGCCCCACGTGCCCGAAGGCCTCGCGCAGGCAGCGCTCCGAGAGCGCGCGCTCGGGCGGACCGAAGCCGATCAGCCGGCGATTGAGTACGATCACGTGGGTGGCGTGGTGGTAGGCCGCCTCCCAGTCGTGGGTGATCATCAGCAGGGTGGCCCCGGTTTCCTTCTGGTAATCCTCGAGCAGGCGGTACATGTCGGCCTCGCCCAGCACGTCGATGCCGGTCGCGGGCTCGTCAAGCATCACCAGCTGGGGGCGGCGCACGAAGGCCCGCGCCAGGTAGACGCGCTGCAGCTCGCCGCCGCTGAAGCGGCTCACGGGGCGGCCGATCAGCTGCCCCGCCCCCACCCGCTCCAGCGCGGCGCGCACCCGCGCGCGCTCCCCGGAGGTGAGCCGGCCGGGCCAGGCGCGCCGCAGGCCGCTGGCCACCAGCTCTTCCGCGAGCGCCGGAAAGGTGCGGTCCAGGGTCTTGAACTGGGGTACGTAGCCGATCCGGCGCGGGTCGACCTTGTCGGAGGGGCTGCCCAGAACCCGGACTCGGCCGTGGCTCGGAGGAACGAGCCCCAGGAGCACCTTGAGCAGGGTGGACTTCCCCGCGCCGTTGGGACCGACGATGGCCACGAAGGCCCCCGCGGGAACCGCCAGGGTAACGTCCTCCAGGGCGAGGTGGTCGCCGAAACGCACCGTCAGGTGCTCGACTTCCACGGCCGGTGAGCCATTTTGGGGCGTAGCGTTCATGACGACTCCTGACATTCGGGGCAGAGCCCGTAGACGATCAGCGTGTGGCCGCGGACGCGGAAACGGCTGCGCCGGGCCAGCTCGGCTTCGTAGGCGTGCAGCCCGCACTCCCGCAGCGGCTCGACGCGGCCGCAGCGCTCGCAGACGAGCAGGTGGGCGTGGTCCAGCACCGCGGCGAAGCGCACCTCCCCGTGGGGGGCGGCGAAACGGACGATCAGACCCGCTTCCTCGAGGGCGCGCACCGCGCGGTAGACGGTCGCCTGGCCGATCCCGGACCGCTGCAGACGCGCCGCGGCCTCGCGGATCGTGCTGCCGGGGTGGTCGGCGAAGTCGCTCCACACCGCGACGCGCTGGGGCGTGCGCCGCAGGCCGCGCTCACGAAACCGCCGCTCGAGACCGGGCACCTCCATACCCGATAAATCTTATCACTTCATGGCGCGCGGGTAAAGGCCGCGGCTCACCCTGCGGCGCGCCGCGGGGCTACTTCCCCTTCTTGAGCTGCTCGACCACGCTGCGGTCCTCGAGCGTGGAGATATCGCCCGAGATCTCCTCCTGCCCCGCGGCGATCTGGCGCAGCAGGCGGCGCATGATCTTGCCCGAGCGGGTCTTGGGCAGGGCCGCGGCGAAGCGGATCTCCTCCGGGCGGGCGATGGCGCCGATCACCTTGACCACGTGCGCCTTCAGCTCCTCGGCCAGCGCCTCGCTGGGCTCGGCGTCGCCCACCGGGGTCACGAAGGCGACGATCGCCTCGCCCTTGATGGGGTCGGGCCGGGCCACCACCGCCGCCTCGGCTACGGCCGGGTGGCTGACCAGGGCGCTTTCGACCTCCATCGTCCCCAGGCGGTGGCCGCTGATGTTGATCACGTCGTCCACCCGCCCCAGGATCAGGTAGTAGCCGTCGGCGTCGCGGCGCGCGCCGTCGCCGGTGAAGTACTTGCCCGGGTACTGGCTCCAGTACTGGTGGACGAAGCGCTCCGGGTCGCCCCAGACGGTGCGCAGCATGCTGGGCCAGGGCTTGGTGATCACCAGGTAGCCGCCCTGGTCGGGCTCGGTGATGGGGTTCCCCTCGCCGTCCACGATCTCGGGGGCGACGCCGAAGAAGGGCTTACCCGCGAAGCCGGGCTTCATCCGGTGGGCGCCGGGCAGCGTGGTGATCATGATCCCGCCGGTCTCGGTCTGCCACCAGGTGTCCACGATGGGGCAGCATTCCTTGCCGATGACCCGGTAGTACCACAGCCAGGCCTCGGGGTTGATGGGCTCGCCCACCGTACCCAAGAGCCGCAGCGAGTCGAGGCGGTGCTTCATCGGCCACTGCTCGCCCCACTTCATGAAGGCGCGGATGGCCGTGGGCGCGGTGTAGAGGACGGTGACCCCGTGCTTGTCGACGATCTCCCAGAAGCGGTCGGGCTCGGGGTGGTTGGGCGCGCCCTCGTACATCACCACCGTGGCGCCGTTCAGCAGCGGGCCGTAGACGATGTAGGAGTGGCCGGTGATCCAGCCCACGTCGGCGGTGCACCAGTAGGTGTCGTCGTCCCCCAGGTCGAAGACGGTGCGGGCGGTGTGGAAGGTGTAGGTCATGTAGCCGCCGGTGGTGTGGAGCACCCCCTTGGGCTTGCCGGTGGAGCCGGAGGTGTAGAGGATGAAGAGCGGGTCCTCGCTGTCCATCGGCTCGGGGGCGGCTTCGTCCTCCACCCCCTCGACCAGCTCGTGGTACCAGTGGTCGCGGCCCGGCTCCATGGGCACGTCCTGACCGGTGCGCCGCACCACGACGACGTGCTTGACGATGCCGGTCTCGCGCACGGCCTCGTCGGCGGCCTCCTTGAGCGGCACGATCTGCCCGCGCCGCCAGCCTCCGTCGGCGGTGATGAGCACCTCGCTGCCGGCGTCCTTGATGCGCTCGGCCAGGGCGCTGGCCGAGAAGCCGCCGAAGACGACCGAGTGCACCGCGCCGATGCGGGCCGCGGCCAGCATGGCGATGGCCGCCTCGGGAATCATCGGCATGTAAAGGGTGACGCGGTCGCCCTTCTTCACCCCCAGCCGCCTGAGCACGTTGGCGAAGCGGCTCACCTCGCGGTGCAGCTCGTGGTAGGTGAGCGTGCGGGTGTCGCCCGGCTCGCCCTCCCAGACGATGGCGGCCTTGTTGCGCCGCCAGGTCGTCAGGTGGCGGTCGAGGGCGTTGTAGCTGACGTTGGTCCGGCCGCCCACGAACCACTTGGCGTGGGGCGGGTTCCACTCCAGCACCTTCTGCCAGGGCTCGAACCACTCGAGCTCGCCGGCGATCTCGGCCCAGTAGCCTTCGGGGTCCTCGATCGAGCGCCGATACTCGGCCTCGTACTCCTCTTCGCTCTTCACCCGGGCGGTCAGGCGAAACGCCTCGGGCGGCTCGAAGCTGCGCGTTTCCTTGAGTACGGCTTCAATGCGATCCTTGTCCACCGCTGGCCCCCTTCCCAAACTTGGGTTTTGAGCCAGCATACGGCCGGCCGCGGACCCGCGTCAAGGAAGGCCGAAGCGGCGTTCGAACCAGAAGGCCGCCCCCTCCCGCGCCGCCGCGCCGGCGCGGGGCAGGTAGGCGACGTCGCCCGGCTCGCGCCGCAGCCAGGTGTACTGGCGCTTGATCAGCCGCCAGACCGCGCGGCGGTCGGCCTCGAGCGCCTCCTCGTAACTCCACTCACCCTGCAGGTAGCGCACGACCTCCTTGTAGCCGATGGACTGCAGCGCAGTGGGCATCCGCGGGTAGCGCGCGAGCAGCGCCCGCACCTCGTCGATCAGGCCGTGCTCGAACTGCCAGCGCGCCCGCGCCCAGACCTTGCCTTTGAGCGCCGCCCGCTCGGGCCAGAGCACCAGCTTGCGGCAGCGCAGCCGCGGCGCGCGCGGCGGGAAGTCGGCGGGGGGCCGGCCGGTGCGCCTGAGCACCTCCAGCGCCCGCACCAGCCGCCGCGGGTTCCCGGCCACCCGCGCCGCGTCGGCCGGACTCGCGGCCGCCAGCTCGGCCAGCAGCGCGTCCGCGCCCCCGCCTTCCAGCTCGGCCCGGATCGCCCGCTGCACCTCCGCGTCGGGCGGCGGGGTGGTGGGCCGCCCCTCGCAGAGGCCCCGCAGGTAGTAGACCGTCCCCCCCACCACCAGCGGAATCCGCCCGCGGGCGAACACCTCGGCGATGGCGCGCTCGGCGGCCTCCACCCAGCGCACCACGTCGTAGGCCTCGTCGGGCTCCACCACGTCGACGAGGTGGTGGGGCACCCGGGCCCGCTCGGCCGCGCTCGGCTTGTCCGTCCCCACGTCCAGGCCGCGGTAGACCATGGTGGCGTCGGCGCTCACGATCTCGAGCGGCCAGCGGTCGGCGAGCCACAGCGCCAGCGACGACTTGCCGCTCGCGCTGGGCCCGGTGAGCACGGGTACGGCGCGGTTCACGCCCCCATCCTAACGGCGCTAGACTGGGGAAAGGAGGCGGCCATGGAACTGGAACGAAGCGACCGCTGGGCGGCCATCGAAAAACTGATCGAACTCAAGCGGCGTATCGAAGCGCTGGAGTCGCGCTTCGGGGCGGACGCCCTCGCCGACTGGGCTCCGCCCGTGGACGTCCTCGACGAGGGCGAGGCCTACCGAATCCTGGTGGACGTGCCCGGCGTCAAGCCCGAGGACCTCGAGCTGCAGGAAGAAGGGCGCACGATCACGATCGCAGGCGCGCGCCACGAACCCGAGGCGCGCTACGTCACCCGCACCCGTCCCCACGGCTACTTCCGCCGCGCCTTTACGCTGCCCGAGCCGATCGTCGAGGGCGCGGCCGAGGCCAGCCTGAAGCAGGGCGTGTTGGAGATCCGCATTCCCAAGGCGCGGGGGCGCGCCGTCCCCATCGAACCCAGTTAGTCGCGCAGCACGTGGCAGCCGCGGCAGCGCGGCTCGTAGGCCTCCTTAGCCCCGACGAGGATGACCGGGTCCTCGTAACGCGCCGGCTCCCCGTCGATCAGACGCTGGGTGCGCGTCGCCGAGCGCCCGCAGCGCACGCAGACGGCGCTCAGCTTTTCCACGAACTCGGCCCGCGCCAGCAGCTGGGGCATGGGCCCGAAGGGCTCGCCCCGAAAGTCGAGGTCGAGCCCGGCCACGATCACGCGGACGCCGCGGTCCGCCAGCCGCTCGAGCACCTCCGGGAGCTCGTCGTCGAAGAACTGGGCCTCGTCCACGGCCACGACCTGCAACGGACCGTTCGCCTCCACCTGCGCGAGCAGCTCGGCGGCATCGGCCACCGGCTCCGCCTCGACCCGCTGGCCGTCGTGGCTCACCACGTCGCGCTTGTGGTAGCGGTCGTCGAGCCGCGGTTTGAAAACGCGCACCTTCTGTCCGGCGATCATCACCCGCTTGACGCGGCGGATGAGCTCCTCCGACTTTCCCGAAAACATCGGCCCCGCGATCACTTCGATCCAACCGGTTTGATAGGGCAAGAACGGCACGGCCACCTCCAAAATCCGCCCTCCAGCTTACCCCAGGCTCATCCGGGCTTCGGGTATAACGGAGCATGGCGATTCAGAAGGTGCGCGCGGCGCTCGGCGGCGTCCTCTTCGGCCAGGAAGACGTGGTGGACACGCTGCTCGCCGCCGCGACCAGCGGCGGCCACGTCCTCCTCGAAGGGCTGCCGGGGCTCGGCAAGACGCTGCTCGCCCGCGGCTTCGCCGCGGCCAGCGGCCTCAGCTACCGGCGCATCCAGTTCACCCCCGACCTGCTGCCCGCCGACGTGACCGGCACCGAGGTGTGGCAGGACGGGCGCTTCGCGTTCCGCCCCGGCCCCCTCTTTGCCCAGGTGGTGCTCGCCGACGAGATCAACCGCGCCACCCCCAAGACGCAGTCGGCCCTGCTCGAGGCCATGGAGGAGGGCGCGGTCACCGCCTACGGGGTGCGCCACGAACTGCCCCAGCCCTTCCTGGTGCTGGCCACCCAGAACCCCATCGAGCTCGAGGGCACCTACCCCCTCCCCGAGGCCCAGGTGGACCGCTTCATGGCCAAGATCGAGATCGTCGCGCCGAAGCGCGCCGTCTGGACGCGCATCCTCAGCGAGACGCCGCAGATGCCCGAGGCCGCGGCCGGCCCCGAGGACTTCCTGGAACTGCGCCGCCGCGCGGACGCGGTGCGGGTCGCCTCGACGGGGATGGAGGCCGTGGTCAACCTGGCCCAGCTGGCGTCCGAGGAGCCGCGTCTGCGCTTCGGCATCAGCCCCCGCGGGGCCAAGGCCTGGCTCGCGCTGGCGCGGGGCTTCGCGGTGCTCGCGGGCCGCGCCCACGTGGAGTGGGACGACCTTCGCGCCGCCGCCCGGCCGGCGCTCGTCCACCGCCTCTTCCTGACCGAGGAGGCGCGCTTCGAAGGGGTCGGCGAACTCCAGGTCCTCGAAGACCTGCTCGCCAAGGCCCTGCCCAGGTAGCCGTGTTCCGCTACCGCATCCGCACGACCCTGCGCAGGCCCCTTCCCGGAGGCCGCAAGAGCCGCCGCGCCGGCGAGAGCCTCGACTTCATGGAGCTGCGCGGCTACACCCCGGGGGACGACCCCCGCTTCGTCGACTGGAAGGCCTACGCCCGCACCGGCCGCCTCTACACCCGGGTCTGGGAGGGCGAGGAGCGCGCCCGCTTCACCCTTTGGCTCGACGGTTCGCCCAGCATGGAGCTCCACGGCAAGCGCGCCTACGCCCGCGAGGTGGCGCGGGTGCTGCTGGCCGCGGCGCTCCCCGACGAGACCCACGCACTGACCCCTGGCGGTCTGCGCCGGCTGCGCAGCCCCGGCGAACACGACCGCCTGGAAGCCGATCCCCGCGGACCCATGGCGGCGCTCGGCGAGCTGGTGCGCGCCCGCGGCCAGCTCGTCCTCGTCACCGACGCCCTCGACGAGGGCGACTGGTCCGCCTTCCTGCGCCGTCTCGCCCCCCGACGGCCGCTGCTCGTCCAGGTGCTGGCCCCCGAGGAGCTGGACCCGCCGCGGCGCGAGGCCGAGTGGCGGGACGTCGAAACGGGGCGGCGGCAGCGCGTGGACGCCGCGGGCCTCGCCGCCTGGCGCGCGGCGCTGGAGGCGCACCTGCGCGCCCTGCACCGCCTGGCCGCGGCGCAGGGCGGTTACGCCCACCTGCGGGTGGGCGAGGCGGTCGTGCCCGCGCTCAGGCGGCAGGGGGTGCTGGAGTGGCGCTAGCCTCCCCGGGCGAACCCCAGACCACGTCGTAGACGCTGCGCAGCACGGCGGCCACGATGGGCAGGCCGACGACGGTCGTCAGGAAGCCGCGCAACGCTCCGGCCACGAGCAGACCATAGAACTGCGCCGCCAGCGGCCGGTCCAGGTCCAGCTGCAGGCCCAGCCCGCCCAGCCGGGGAGCCAGCACCAGCCACAGCAGCAGCGGCACCACAGCCGCCCAGAACCCGGGGCGGGTCAGGAGGCGGGCGTAGCCCGGGCTTCCGAGGGCCTCCGCCAACCGCATCAAAGCGCTGCGGAACCCTCCTGCCCGCGCAGCGGCGAACACCATAGCCGGCAGCAGCAGGGCCAGCACCGCCAGCGAGGCGGCTTCCAAGGCCGGGTAAGCGCTGGCCACGCTACGGTGCGGAAGCAGCAGGAGGATCAGGGCCAGCACCATGTTGGCGACCCAGAGCGGCAGGCCGGCCCCCAGCGCGGCGCCCACGGCGGCCACGAAAGCCGGGCGGCGGCCCTCCAACGTCTGCTGCAGCCAGCCCACCACCAGGTAGGCCATCCACGCGGCCGCAACCCAGCCAATGAGCGCACCGGCCCAGTTGAGCGGTGAAGACAGCGGTGCGACCGCCCCTTCCGAAGATACCCACACCCAGGCCGTCGAAGCCGCCAAGGTACGGGCGGCCGCGACGAGCAACCCCGCCAGCAGCAGCCCGAGCGCCACGTGCGCTACGAACGCGAAGGCATAGCGCACCGTCCGTTCGAGAACCTCGCCAACTTGTTTCATGGTTTGATTTTACTACAGGAGGTGGTCCAGAATATGAGTTTCTTCGGTGCCGTTCCAGACGGCGCTTCCGCAGGGACCGCCCCCCGCGCCATGTCGGCCGGGTAGACGAAGAGGCGAACCCCGGTCGCAGGCCGGCGCGAACGCCGCCGCGCCTGCAGGACCGCCACGGGCGCGTGCCGACCTTGGGAAAGCCTTCCGCTACGGGTGGTGTTCCACCAATGCCGGCCGCGAACGCAGCCGGGCGGCCTCAACCGGCCCACTGGTTCTTGTACATCTCCACCACCTCCCGGGTGGTGGTCGCCTCTTCGGGGCTCTTGTCGTCGCGGTAGCGCACGAAGCGGGGAAAGCGCAGCGCCAGGCCGCGGCCCTCCTGAACGGCGCCGAAGGCGCAGGTGTGGTTGGGGCTGAGGGTGATCTCCTGGGCCTCGACCTCGATGACCTGGACGGGCTCGAACCAGACGTCGGGCTCGAGCAGCGACCAGACGCGCGGGTGCCGCTCCTCGCGCCGGTAAGGGTCGAGCCGCCGGGGCAGCACCTCGTTGAGGTCCTCGTCGCTGAACCCCGAGCCCACCTTGGTGAGGGTCACGAAGCGGTCCTCGTCGGGATCGTAGGCCGCGGCCAGCAACGAGCCGTAGGTGCCGGCGCGCCGTCCCCTACCCAGCCAGGCGCCGACGATGACCAGGTCGAGGGTGTCGGAGAGCTTGCCGGCGATGCCGCGCTTGTACTTGACCCACTTGAAGCCGCGCTTGCCGGCCTCGTAGTCGCCGTCGGGCTTCTTGCAGACCAGCCCCTCGCAGCCGGCCTCGATGGACGCGTCGAAGAACCGCACCAGCTCCTCGGTGGTCTTCACGAACCGCTTGGTGGAGAGCTCGAGCCGCTCGTGGGGGCTGAACCAGCGCTCGAGCCGCTCGCGCCGCTCGCGGTAGGGGCGCTCGATCAGGACCTCGCCGTCGGCGTAGAGCAGCTCGAAGACGAACCCCTTGATCGGGTACTTCTCCAACAGCTCGGGGGTCAGGTGCTTGACCTTGCGGTTGAGAACGTTCTGGAAGGGGCGCATCTCGCCGGTCAGCGGGTCGGTGACCACGGCCTCGGCCTCGAGGATGAAGGGCCGCTGCTGCACCTCCCTGAGCGCTTCCAGCAGGTCGGGGTACTGGTGGGTGATGTTCTCGAGCCGACGCGAGTAGACCCAGAAGCGATCGCCGTCGAAGTGCACCTGCACCCGCTCGCCGTCGTACTTGTGCTCGGCGAAGTGGGGGCCCAGCTTCTCCATGATCTGCTCGGGGCCGGGCAGCCGCTCGGCGAGCATCATCCGCACCGGCTTGCCCACCTCCAGCTTCACTGCCCGCAGCGCCGCCTCGCCCTCGAGCACCAACCGCGCCACGTAGGCCAGGTCGGAGGTGAGGTTGTAAGCCCGCTCCAGCAGGGGCTTCTTGCCGCGGTCGCCAAGGTAGGCCAGCGCCAGCGCCTCCAGTACCGTAGCGTCGCCCACGCCCAGGCGCAGCCGGCCGGTGACCGTGCGCAGGATCACCGCCGCCTCCTCGGGGCTGGCCCCGGCGACGAGGCGCGCCAGGCGTTCCCGCTTGCGCGCCTGGGAACCGGGCCCCGCGTCCTCGGCGATGGCGCGCAGTTCGTCGTAGACGTGCCGCAGCGTCAGCCCCCCGGCGCTTCGGGGCAGCGCTTCGAGCGCGTAGGCGCCAATGTCGCCCTTCTCCTTCACGGCCTGAACGATCTCCGCCTCGTCCCGCCCCAGCGCCAGGGCCAGCGCCTTGGCCGCCTCCTTCTCGGCCACGCCGAACTCGAGCCCCTCGAACTCGGGGGCCACCCGGCCCTGGAGGAGCAGCACCGCCAGCGGCACCTCCTCGGGCGGCAGCTCGCGGAAGGCCTCGGCCAGCATCTTCACCATGGCGATCCGCGAGCTCGCCCGTTCCACCTCGAGCAGCGTCGCCACGAACCTCTGGAAGGTCATCTTGCGCCTCCTTACCCTCAGTCTAGCGCGGGGGTACTAAACTGAAGTCCTGTGAACGTCCTGGCCATCGACACCGCCACCCCCTACCTGGTCCTCGGCACCCTCGACGCCGAACGCACGCTGCGGCGGGGGCGCCGCCACGCCGAGACGCTGATCGCCGACCTGGAGGCGTTCCTCGCCGGGGTCGGGCTCGAGCCGGGGCGGCTCGAGCTGATCGTGGTCGGCGAGGGGCCGGGTTCCTACACCGGCATCCGCGTCGCCGTCGCGACGGCGATGGGCCTGGCCCGCGGCCTGGGCGTGCCGGTCGTGGGGGCGTCCTCCCTCGCCGCGGCCGCGGCGCGGGCGCGCGGCCGGGTGCGCGCAGCCTTCGAGGCCCGCAACCGCCAGGTCTACACCGCCCTCTACCGCGTCGACGGCCTCCCCGAGGAACAGGACCCGCCCGCCCGGCTCGCGGCCGGGGCGCTGCCCCGTGAGGACGCCTGCCTGCTGTGGAACGCCCCTCCTTCGGGGCGTGCGCTCGCCCGCCTGGGGCTCGAGCGCTGGAACCGCGGGGACGCCCGCCTCGTGCCCGTCTACTTCTGAGACGAAACCTGGACTGCGGAACCTTTTCTAATCCAGGGAGCTGGTAACCTAGGGCCATGCTGTATAAGAAACCCTACCTTTTCCTATTGGCGCTCGTCTTCGCCCTGCTGCCCGCCACCGCGCAGAGCCTGCCGGCGCTCACGCCCCCCGGCGCGACGGCCGGCTTCTATACCCGCAACCTCGCGATCAAGAAGGCGTTCTTCATCGACTTCCAGACCGAATGGAACCGGCTTGGCTTCTTCGACTCGATCAAGGAGCTGGCCGCCCAGGACGGCGAGGTCAACGCCGACGACCTGCAGCTCGCGAGCGAGATCCTCAACGTCGACCTGGTGGGCCGCGAAGGAATCCTCGTCGTCTACCCCAGCGGCGACTTCTTCGCGCTGGCGCGCCCCTCGGCCAACCGGGTGGACACCCTGATCGCGCTGCTCAACAAGTCGATGAAGAACCCCGAGACCCGTAAGGGCTGGAAGCTGGACCGCAGCGACGAAGGGGGCACCACGGTCTACGCCGGCCACAACGGCGAGCTGATCCTGATCGGATCCGAAGGTGCGGTGGAGCGTTTCCTCGCCGGCGAGCGCGGGCTCAAGCCCCCGGTGGAGGGCGACCTCGCCTTCTGGTTCGACGCCGAGCCGCTCTGGCCGCTGCTCGAAACCCCCGACCTGGGCCTGCCCCCGCAGGTGGTGCGCACCCTCAAGACCTTCGGCGGCTTCTCCTGGGCCCTGGACATCCAGGACGGCGGGATCTTCACCCGTTCGCGGCTTCCCCTCAACCCCGACCAGGACGCCGATCTGGCCGGCCTGCTGCTGCCCGGCGACCCGGCCTGGCCGCTCGACGAGCTGCCGCGCGGGGTCGGGGCCAGCAGCTTCGTGGTCGACCTGGCGGCCCTGGGCGACTACCTCACCGGCTACGCCCAGCAGTTCGGCCAGGACCTGCAGCTCGACCTCTCCGCCTTCGGCAACCACGTCGCCATGGTCGACGCCGGCAGCAGCGACCCCCAGGAGATGCTGCAGAACCCGATGGGGAACCTGCTGATCGTCCTCGAAACCCGGGACACCCTCACCGCCGAGGTGACGCTGCTTAGCTGGATCCAGATGCTCGCGGGCTTCTCGACCCCCGAGGGCAGCGGCGGCTTAACCGTGGAGGCGCTGGAGATCGCGGGGATGCCGGCCAAGAAGATCGGCGTGGGCATGCTGGGCACGCTCTACCTGGTTACCGGTGAGGACCGCCTCTACCTGGCCACCTCCGAGCGCGCCGCGCGCCTGCTCGAAAACCAGGATCGGGTCGGCGACGACGGCACCTACCGCCAGCTCGCCGACACCTACCTGCCCGACCGCTTCCACGGCGTGAGCTACACCAACAACCGCCGCTCGCTCGAGCAGCTGGCGCAGATGCTGCCGATGATGATGATGCAGACGATCGACGACCCCGACGCCCAGGCGCTGGTCTTCGAGCTCACGGACAAGTACGCGCAGTTCCTGAACTTCCTGGCGCAGCGGATCGGCTCGAGCATCGGCTACCAGCAGGTGCAGGGCAACGACGTGGTCGGCTTCGGCTTCACGGAGGTGGCTTGGTAGGCTTCGGCCACCCTTACCTGCTGATCCTCCTGCCCCCGGTCCTGGGCTGGATCTACTGGACCTACGCCCGCCGCCGGCCCCTCGTGGTCCCGGCGGCGGGCGTCTGGCTGCTCGAGCGCTCGCGGGGACGGGGGCGGGCGCGGCGGCGGCTCGACCTGCGGCTGGCGCTGCTGCTCTTGGCGGGGGCGGCGGCGGTGCTGGCGCTGGCCGCGCCGACGTGGCGCGGCGCGAAGCCGGTGCGGCTCGTCGTCGTCCTCGACGCCAGCGCCTCGATGACCGCCACCGGCGCGGACGGTCGTTCCCGGTTCGACCGCGCCCGCGAGCGCGCCGCCGCCTGGCTCGAAGACGCCACCAGGGCGGTGCTGGTGCGCGCCGGGCTGCAGCCCCGGGGCTTCGGCCCCGTGCGCGGGGCCGCTCTGCTGGCGACGCTGGAGTCGCTGCGCGCGGGCGACGCCGGAGCCGACCTGGAACGGGCGGTGGCGCTGGGGCGACGCCTCCTCCCCGACGCCGCGGTGCTGGTGATCGGCGACGCGCCGCCCCCCGCGGAGCTGCGGGTCGCCTTCCTGGACGTCGCCGCGAACGAAGCCAACGCGGGGCTGACCGCGCTGGGGCCGCGTTTCGCCGCGGTCTACAACGCCGGCCCCGGCAGCTGGAACGGCCGCCTCACCAGCTCCGGCCGCAGCTGGGAGCTGCGCCTGCCGCCGGGGCGGTTCGCGGCCCTCGACCTCGAAGAAACCCAGCCGCGCCGCAGCGCCGCGTTGCGCCCCGACGACGCGATGGCGCTGGACCAGGAGGCCTACCTGCTCGAGCGCCCTCCGCGGGTCCGGCTGCAGGTCGGCGCCCCCAGCGTGGCGCGGGCGCTGGCCGCCCTGGGCGCCCGGCGGGCGGGGCCTTCCGGCGCCCAGGCCGAGGTGCGGCCGGGCCCGCCCCCGGAACGCCCCGCACCACGGCCCACCCTCTACCTGGCCGCCGCCGACGCGGCCGCGCCCGAGGTGGTTTACGACGTCGACCCCACCCACCCCTTCACCCGCGGGGTCGAGCTGGTGGGCTACCGGCTGCCCGCGCCCCCGCCGCCGCCGGGGAGCGGCTGGCGCGCCCTGGCCACCCGCGCCGACGGACTGGGGGTGATCTACGCGCGCGGCGACGAGCTCTACCTCCCCCGCCCCGAAGCGCTGCGCGACCTGCCCGCCTTCGTCGTGCTGCTCTACAACTGGCTCGAGCCCGTGGGCGCCTCCTACCGCCCCCTGGGGTGGAACGGCGTCCTGGAGCCGGGAATCCGGGACGGCTTCGCCGTCAACCTCCTCGACTACGCGGAAACCCGGCTGCCGCGCCCTGCGGGGGACCGGCTGGCCCCGCTCAGCCAGCCGCGCCCCTTCGGCGCCTGGCTGGCCCTGCTGGCCGCGCTGCTGCTGGTCCTGCAGGCGCCGCGGCGGCGGCCGGGAGCGGTAGGCTAGGAGCATGCACTTTCGCTTCCTCGAAGAACCCGACTTCGCCGAGCTGCAGGCGCTTGAGCGCCGGGTCTTTCCCGACCGCCCCGACGCCTTCTACCGCACCGCCCCCGCCGCGCTGCGCTTCTACGCCCGCAGCGGACACAGCTTCGTCGCCTCGGGAGGGGACCGGATCCTGGGCTTCGTCCTCGCGCAGGCCGTCTGGCAGGGCGACCGCGCCACCGTGCTGGCCACCCGCATCGCCGCCGAGAGCACCGAGGTCTACGCGGGCCTGCTGCGGGCGCTGGTGAAGTCGGCCTACGACGCGAACGCCTACGAGGTGGCCCTCCTGGCCGAACCCGGCGAACGCCCCGAGCTCGACCGCGCGCTCGCCGAAGTCCAGCTCGCCGACCGCGGCCGCCGCCTCCACACCCGGGTGCTGGGCGGGCGCGGAGCGCGGGGCGAGACCGGGGGCGTCCTGGAGTAGACCTCGCGTAGAATGAACCTATGATGAACCGGATCATGCTGGGCATTCAAGGGGTGCAGAGCGACGACCAGATGAAGAAGGTGGTGGCCGCGCTGGCGCGCCAGAAAGGCGTGCTCAAGACCGAGGTGCAGCAGCTGGGCCAGGTCACGGTCGAGTACGACCCCCACCGCCTCACCGTCATGGACCTGATCCGCGCCGTGCGCGAAGAGGGCTTTCTGGCCGGCATGCTATAGTAAGGGTTGCTGAGCGGGGCGCACCCGGTTCGGTACAACACCACCCCACAAACGAACCACCCAGAGACCGCGTCTTGCACGCGGGAAAGGAGCGCACATGGCGTACAAGGACCTGTTCGGAACGAAAAAGACGCTGGAGACCGCAGCGGGCAAGGTGCAGTACTTCGACTTCACCGAGCTGGAGAAGCAGGGGCTGGGAGCGATCAGCAAGCTGCCCTTCTCGATCAAGATCCTGCTCGAAAGCGTACTGCGCAACGCCGGAACCTACGGCGTAAGCGAAGAAGACGTAAAGAACCTGGCCGCCTGGAAACCGGAGCCGGGCGAGATCACCGTCCCCCTCAAACTGGCGCGCGTCGTCCTGCAGGACTTCACCGGCGTGCCCGCGGTGGTCGACCTGGCCGCGATGCGCAGCGCCATGGAGCGCTTCGGCAAGGATCCGGGCAAGATCAACCCCCAGGTCCGCTCCGATCTGATCATCGACCACTCGGTGCAGATCGACTTCTTCGGCACCTCCTACGCGCTTGCGGCCAACGTGGACAAGGAGTACGAGCGCAACACCGAGCGCTACACCCTGCTCAAGTGGGGGCAGACCTCGCTCGACGGCTTCCACGTCGTGCCCCCGGGGCAGGGCATCATCCACCAGGTCAACCTCGAGTACCTGGGCCAGGTGGTCATGCGCCAGCAGGCGAACGGCGAGACCTACGCCTTCCCCGACAGCCTGGTGGGCACCGACAGCCACACGGTGATGATCAACGGCCTCGGCGTGCTCGGCTGGGGCGTCGGCGGCATCGAGGCCGAGGCGGTGATGTTGGGCCAGCCCTACTACATGCTCGCCCCCAAGGTGGTGGGCTTCAAGCTGACCGGCGAGCTGCCCGAGGGCGCCACGGCCACCGACCTGGTCCTCACGATCACCGAAAAGCTACGCAAGCACGGCGTGGTGGGCAAGTTCGTCGAGTTCTACGGCCCGGGCGTGGGCAAGCTCAGCCTCGCCGACCGCGCCACCATCGCCAACATGGCGCCCGAGTACGGCGCCACCATGGGCTTCTTCCCGGTGGACGAGGAGACCCTGACCTACCTGCGCCTCACCGGCCGCCCCGCGGAGCTGGTGGACTTGGTCGAGCGCTACACCCGTGCGGTGGGCCTCTTCCGCGACGGCGAGGTGGAGCCCGAGTTCTCCGAGTACGTGGAGCTCGACATGGGCACGGTCGAGCCCAGCCTGGCCGGCCCCAAGCGGCCCCAGGACCGCATCCCCCTGGGCCGCATGAAGGAGCAGTTCGCCGAGGACCTGACCAAGCCGGCCACCGAGCGCGGCTTCGGCCTCGCGGCGAGCGAGCTCGACCGCGCGGTGGAGGTAAAGCGCGAGGACGAGGAGTTCGAGGTCAAGCACGGCTCGGTCGTCATCGCCTCGATCACCAGCTGCACCAACACCTCCAACCCCTCGGTGCTCATCGGCGCCGGGCTGCTCGCCAAGAAGGCGGTCGAAGCCGGCCTCTCGGTCGAGCCCTGGGTCAAGACCAGCCTGGCTCCCGGCAGCCGGGTGGTGACCGACTACCTCGCGGCCTCGGGGCTGATGCCCTTCCTGGAAGCGCTGCGCTTCCACGTGGTGGGGTACGGCTGCACCACCTGCATCGGCAACTCGGGCCCGCTGCCGCCCGACATCGCCGAGGCGATCGAGAAGGGCGACCTGGTGGCGGCGAGCGTCCTCTCGGGCAACCGCAACTTCGAGGGCCGCGTCAACCCCCACGTCAAGGCCAACTACCTGGCGAGCCCGATGCTGGTCGTCGCCTTTGCGCTCGCGGGTCGGGTCGACGTCGACCTGAACGAGGAGCCCCTGGGCCACGACCCCAACGGCCGCCCGGTCTACCTGCGCGACATCTGGCCCAGCCAGCAGGAGATTCAGGAAACCATCCGCAAGACCCTGGACCCCGAGATGTTCACCCGCGAGTACGCCGGCGTCTTCGAAGGCGACGAGCGCTGGCAGGGCCTGCCGGCGCCGACCGGGAAGATCTACGCCTGGGATCCCGACTCGACCTACATCCAGGAGCCGCCCTTCTTCCAGGACATGCCGCTCGAGCCCGAACCGCCGCGCGACATCAAGGGCGCCCGGGTGCTGCTCAAGCTGGGCGACAGCGTGACCACCGACCACATCTCCCCCGCCGGCGCCATCCCGGTGGACTCCCCCGCCGGCCGCTACCTGATCGAGCACGGGGTCGAACCCAAGGACTTCAACTCCTACGGCTCCCGCCGCGGCAACCACGAGGTGATGATGCGCGGCACCTTCGCCAACATCCGCATCAAGAACCTGATGCTCGACGGCGTCGAGGGCGGCTACACCGTCAAGCTGCCCGAGGGCGAGCGGATGTTCGTCTTCGATGCGGCCATGAAGTACAAGGAGGAAGGCACCCCGCTGATCGTGATCGGCGGCAAGGAGTACGGCACCGGCTCGAGCCGCGACTGGGCGGCCAAGGGGCCGGCGCTCTTGGGTGTGAAGGCCGTCATCGCCGAAAGCTTCGAGCGCATCCACCGCTCCAACCTGGTGGGCATGGGGGTGCTGCCGCTCGAGTTCACAGGCGGCGAAAACGCCGCCAGCCTGGGCCTGACCGGCTACGAGACCTACGACATCCTCGGCCTCGAGGAGGGGCTCGCGCCCCACAAGGTCCTGACCGTCCGCGCCACCAAAGAAGGCGGCCAGGTGGTCGAGTTCCAGGCCAAGGCCCGCCTCGACAGCGAAGTGGACGTGGACTACTACACCAACGGCGGCATCCTGCAGACGGTGCTGCGCAAGCTGGTGCGCGAGGGCTGAACGTCCGCGCCCACGGGCCCGGCGGCGCCTGCCGCCGGGCTTCTTTTGTAAGCTGGGGAACGTGATCCTGCGCGCGAGTCTGCTGCACGCGGTCGGCGAAGGCCCGCTCGAGGCCCGCCTGGAGGGCTGGAGCGACGGCGGTCTCTTCATCGAAAGCGGCCGCATCGCCGACGTCGGCCCCTTCGCCGAGGTGCGCGCGCGCCACCCCGAGGCCCCGCTGCGGCGGCTCGAGGGCGGCCTGCTCCTGCCCGGCTTCGTGGACGCCCACGTCCACTTCCCCCAGACCGGGGTGATCGGGGCGCTGGGCCTCGACCTGCTCGACTGGCTCGAGCGGGTGACCCTGCCCGCCGAGGCCCGCTTCGCAGACGAAGCCTACGCCCGCCGCGAGGCGCAGACCTTCCTGCGGGCGCTCGTTCGTAGCGGCACCACCCGCGCCCTCGTCTTCGGCAGCCACTTCGCCCCCGCCCAGGCCGCGCTCTTCGAGGAGGCGGCGGCGCTGGGCTTCCCGCTCACCAGCGGCCTCGCCACCGGCGACCGCAACCTGCGCCCCGAGCTGCACACCACGCCCGAGCGCGCCTATGCGGAAAACCGGGCGCTGATCGAGCGCTACCACGGCCAAGGCGGCCTGCGCTACGCGGTGACCCCGCGCTTCGCCCTCGCCGCCAGCGAGGCGCTTTTGGAGGTGAGCGGGGCGCTGCTGCGGGAGCACCCCGACCTGCACCTGCAGACCCACCTCAACGAAAACCCGCGCGAGATCGAAGCGGTGGCCCGCCTCTTCCCCGCAGCGCACGACTACCTCGACGTTTACGACCGCTTCGGGCTGCTGGGGCCGCGTGCGGTCTTCGCCCACGACGTGCACCCGAACCCGCGCGAGCTCGAGCGCCTGGCCGCCAGCGCCGCCTGGGTGGCCCACTGCCCCAGCTCCAACGCCTTCCTGGGCTCGGGCCTCTTCCCCATGCGCGCCCACCTGGAAGCCGGCGTGCGCTTCGCGCTGGGCAGCGACGTGGGCGCGGGCACCCGCTTTTCGCTGTTGGGCGAGGCCATGGACGCCTACAAGACCCAGCGGCTGCGCGCCGATGGGGTGAACCTGCCGGCGGCGGCGCTCTTGTGGCTGGCCACCCGCGCGGGCGCGGCGGCGCTGGGGCAGCCGGGCGAGGCCGGCGGGCTGGAGCCGGACAGGAGCGCCGACCTGGTCTGGCTGCGGCCGCCGCCGGGCTCGACGCTCGAGGCCGTGCTCGCCCAAGCAGATGGGCCGGACCGCGCGCTGGGGGCCGCCTTCGCCCTCGCCCGCGAGGACGCCGTAGCCGCGGTCTGGATCCGCGGCCGGCTGGTCTACCAGCGCGGTATGCTGCAGGCGGAATGAAGACCTACGTCGGCGTCTTCACCGCGCGGCTGGAAACCCCCTGGGTGGGAAGCCTCAAGGAGAAACGCGCGGTCATCCGCCCGGTGATGGAGCGCATCAAGGCGCGGTTTCCGGTCTCGGCGGCGCGCGTCGCCGGTCTGAACGAGCACGCCTGGGAGCAGGTGGGCTTCAGCGTCGTGGGCGGGGACGCGGAGTGGGTGAACGGGGTGCTCGACGCCGTCGAGCGGTTTCTCTACGCCGCCGGCGAGTACCGCGTGGTCGTGCTGGCGCGCGAGGTCTTGGTGTTCGACGGCACGTTGCCCGCCGCCAGCGAACGGTAAGCTTGGAAACATGGCGAAGCTGGATCCTGAACTGCGTAAACGCGTGCTGCGCAAGGTCCTCAACGGCGTCTTCGTGATGACCACGCGCCAGGAAGAGCGCTACAGCGCCGCGCTGGTGACCTTCGTGACCCAGGTCTCGATCGAACCCCCGCTCTACGCGGTGGGTGTGCGCAAGGACTCGGGCCTTTACGAGATCCTGCAGCAGAGCCGGCGCGCCGTGCTGCACCCGCTGGCCAAGAGCCAGCAGCAGCTGGCCCCGGCGTTCTTCAAGGCCACCCGGGTGGAGGACGGCCGGCTGAACGGCCTGCCCTTCCGGCTGGAAGACGGCCTGCCGGTGCTCGCACCGTTGCCCTGGTACTTCGCGCTCGAAACCGAGGGCTGGCACCCGGGCGGCGACCACGCCGTCTGGATCGCGCGGGTTACGGGCGTGGGGGTCAACGACGTGCCCGAAAGGGACGAGGACCCCCTCTGCATGCGCGACACCCCCTGGAGCTACGGCGGCTGAACGCAGGCGCGGGCCCCGAAGGGCCCGCGCCTTTTCACCAACCCAAACTAGACCAGCTCAACGGCCACCGCGGTGGCCCCGCCGGTACCGTGGCAGAGGGCCGCAAGACCGCGCCGCCCGCCCCGGGCCTTGAGGGCGGTGATCAGGGTGCCGACGATGCGCGCGCCGCTGGCGCCGATGGGATGGCCCAGGGCGATGGCGCCGCCCAGCACGTTCATCTTTTCGTAAGGAATACCGAGCATGCGGTGGAAGAGGACGCTGTTGACCGCGAAGGCCTCGTTGTTCTCGATCAGGTCGAAGTCGTCCAGGGTCATGCCCAGCTTGTCGAGCAGCCTCTTCACCGCAGGCACCGGCGCTTCGGGGAAGCGCCAGGTGGGGCCGGCCGCCCAGCTGCCGCCGAGGAGGCGGGCCACCGGCTCGAGGCCGTACTTCTCGACCGCCTCGGCGCTGGCGACGAGCAGGGCCGCGGCGCCGTCGGAAATCTGGCTGGAGTTGCCGGCGGTGAGGACCCCGTCCTTTTGGAAGGCGGGGCGCAGTGCCGCCAGCGAGTCGAGGGTGGTCTCGGGGCGGATGCCCTCGTCGGCCTCGAGGGTGAGCGTGCCCTTGCGGGTCTTGAGCTCATAGGGGGCGATCTCCCGCTTGAAGACGCCCGCCTCGGTGGCCTCGGCGGCGCGCTTGTGCGACTGGTAGGCCACCTCGTCGAGCTCGCCGCGGGTGATGCCGTGCTCGGCGATCAGGCGCTCGGTTTCCTCGCCCATGGCCTCGCCGGTCACCGGGTCGGTGAGGCCGTCGTAGAGAAGCAGGTCCTTGACCTCCTCCGGGCTTCCCAGCAGGAACTTGTACCCCCAGCGGGCCCGCGCCGAGAGCGCGAAGGCGGCCTGCGACATCGACTCCATGCCGCCCGCGAGCACCAGGTCGGCCTCGCCGGCGCGGATCGTCATGGCCGCGTTCATGACGGCCATCATGCCGCTCGAGCAGACCATGTCCACCGCGTAACCGTCGACCTGCTCGGGGATGCCCGCGGCCAGCGCCGCCTGGCGCGGCAATAGCTGCCCGTGCCCGGCGCGCAGGACGTTGCCGAAGACGTAGAGGTCGAGGTCGGCCCCCGAAACCCCGGCGCGCTCGAGCGCCGCTTTCATGGCGTGGGCCCCCAGCTGCGTGGGGGGCGTGTCCTTGAACGCGCCGCCGAAGCGGCCGATGGGGGTCCGCGCCCAGGCTGCGATGTACACGTCTTGACTCATGTGCACCTCCGAACCCCATCCTAAACCCGGCCACCCGACCCCCGGCACCCCTGTGGTAGCCTGTGGCCTAGGTCATGGAGCTTCCCCCTGATTTGCATCCGTTCCATTCCATGGTGGCCGCGCTGCATGATGCGGAGGAGGCCTTCGTCGTCCTCAGGCTTCGCGACGACGACTTCGAGCTCGTTCACGCGAACCGCGCCTTCGCCCGACGGACCGGCTTCGATCCCCGCTTCGACCAGCCGCTGCCGGGGGCGCGGGTCTACGCCGATCCCGACCACCGCAGCGCCATCGTGGCGCGGCTGCGCACCGGGAAGCGCTGCCAGCTGCGGCTGCCCCTGACCCTCGAGGGGAGGCCGCGCACCGTCCACAGCGTCTTCTTTCCCCTGAAGCCGCCCTACTACGCGGGCTTGCTGCGCGAACTGGCCCCGGAGCAGCAGATGGTGCAGGTCTTCCGCTCGCTCGAGCGGGTCAAGGAGGCGCTGGACCGCGCTCCCGCCGAGTTTTACGCCGCGGTGCTGACCTCGGCCCTCGAGTCCGTGCCCGGAGCCGACGCCGGCAGCCTCTGGATCCTCCAGGGCGACCGCTTCGTCTGCACCGCCCAGGTGGGGCACACCCCCGAGCTGATCAACTTCTCGGTCTCCTTCGAAACCGAGCTGCGCTGGTACGGCCAGGGCGAGGCCGCGATGCGCCAGGGCACGCCGCGGATCATCACCCGGCGCACGATCGAGGCGATCAACAGCGAGACCGAGATCGCCTCGCTGAACAGCGAGCGCCCCCTCCAGGCCAACCTGCTCATCCCCATCGTGCGCAAGGGCGAGGTCTACGGCACCTTCAACCTCGACAGCGTCCGCAACGAGAACGCGTTCACCATCGAGTCGATCGAGGCGGGCCGGCTCTTCGCCGAAGAGATCCTGGGCTTTCTGGAGACCGAGCGCCGCGAGCAACGGCTGCGCGGGCGGCTGGGCCTGCTCGAGCGCATCGTCGAAATCAACCGCATTGCCCGCCGCGCCCGCAGCCAGGGGCAGCTCTACCTGGAGACCCTTACCGCCCTGCGCCGCTACATCGGCTCCAGCCACGTCACCGTCTTCCTGCTCGAGGAGGACGGCCAGGTGCTGCGCGTCGTCGCCTCCACCACGCCCGACCTCACCGCCGGCATGCGCATCCCCCGCGACCGGGGGGCGAGCTGGATCGCCATCGAGGAGCGGCGCGCGGTGCACATTCACGACATCTACAAGGACCCGCGCGTCTTTCACTTCGGCGAACGCCGCCGGGGTCCGGTGGCCCTGCTTGCCGCCCCCCTGATCGACGGCTCCGGCGAGGTGGTGGGGGTGATCAGCGCCAACAGCCGCCCCCACCAGGGGTTCGGCGAGGGCGAGCTCGCCTTCTTCGAAGCCTCCGCCGAGGCCATCGGCATGGCGACGGAGCGCCTCAAGGCCCTGGGCGAGGCGACCCGCCGCGCCGAGGCCTACCGCAAGCTGATCGTGCTCTCCACCGAGATCGAGGTCCTCGAGAACCCCGACGAGATCGCCGAGCGCGCCCTGCGCACCATCCTCGAACTCACCCCCTTCGAGGCCGGGGTCTTCTACACCCTCAAAGGCGGGAAGCGGCTCGAGCCCGACGTGCTGGTCGGCGACTACCCCTCCCGCTTCCCGCGCATCTACGAGGATCATCCCGTCCACCTGGGCGAGGGGCTGGTGGGCAGCACGATCGCCGGCCGCAAGGGCGGCGCCGTCCACGACTACCGCGACTACCCCGGCGCGCTCGAACCCTTCGTCAAGATCGGAACCCGCAGCGTCCTGGTCGAGCCCCTTTGGGTCAAGGGGGTGCCCTACGGCGGGCTTGCGCTGCTCACCTTCGGCCAGCCCGCCGCGCCGCCGGCGGAGGCGCGCTACCTGGTGCAGCTCACCGCCCGGCGCATCGAGCGCGCCTTCGAACGCATCGGTCACCTGACCACGCTCAAGGAAGCGCGCGAGGCGATGTTTCGCGCCTTCGGCGTAGCGCTGGAGCGGCGCGACTACGAGACCCGGGGCCACACCGAGCGGGTGGCGCAGCTCTCGACCCGGCTCGCCCGGGCGCTGGGCCTCCGCGGCGGTGAGCTCGAGGCCGTCCGCTGGGGCGCCTACCTGCATGACATCGGCAAGCTGGCCATCCCCGACCGCATCCTGCTCAAGGAAGGGCCGCTGGACGAAGACGAGTGGGCGCTGATGCGCGAACACACCGAGATCGGCTTCCAGATGCTCGAGCCGATTCCCTTCCTCCCCAGGTCCACGCGCAACATCGTCCGCTTCCACCACGAGCGCTGGGACGGCAGCGGCTACCCGCGGGGCCTCGCCGGCACCGAGATTCCCCTGGAGGCGCGCCTCTTCGCCGTCGTCGACGTCTTCGACGCGCTGGCCAACGAGCGCCCCTACAAGAAGAGCTGGGCCCCCCGCGAGGTCGCACGCGAGCTGCGCGAGCTCTCGGGCCGCCACCTGGATCCGGTCATCGTCGACCGCTTCCTGCAGCTGAAGCGCCCGCTCCGCCGCGGCTGACCCCTTGGCCTCACCCCCGAGCACGGATATAATTAAATTGACAAGAAACGACGCAGGATTGTTAAAGGGGGGATGAAAATGTCGGCCACGGCACGGAAGTTCACCCGCAAGGTCCTGGCGCTGGCCCGCCTGGAGGGCCAGCACGACTACCTCGAGCGCACGGTCAAGCTGATCCCCGACCTCGACGTGGACGCCCTCGTCCTCGTCGGCGACCTCGCCGGCGGCGGAGCCAAGGCGGAGGCCTACCGCAAGGCCTTCAAGATCCTGGGGCAGGCCCCGGTGCCCAGCTTCTACGTACCCGGACCGCGCGACGCCCCCGTGGAGGAGTACCTGCGCGAGGCCTACAACATCGAGATCGTCTTCCCCTACCTGCACGGGGTCCACGGCAGCTTCGCCTTCGCCCCGGGCCACGTGGTGGTCGCGGGGATGGGGGGTGAGATCGTCGACCGTGACCAGGGACGCGAGGAGGTGACCCGGCTCGCCTACCCCGCCTGGGAGGTCGAGTACCGCCTCAAGGTCCTGCGCGAGCTCAAGGACTACCAGAAGGTCTTCCTCTTCGCGCGCATGCCCGCCCACAAGGGGCTGCACGAGGCCGGCAGCGAGGAGCTGGCCGAGCTGATCAAGACGCACAACCCGCGGCTGGTCGTCGCCTACGACCCCGGCTTCGACGGCAGCGTGCTCAAGCACGAGTGGCTGGGCAAGAGCCTGGTCGTCGCCCCGGGTTCGCTGGCCGAGGGCGACTTCACCGTCGTCGACCTGCACGAAGCCAAGATCGAGACGGGCAACGTCCGCTAGGCCGAGCGCTCTTCGCGTTCGGGCTCGAGCTCGATCCAGAGGTCGGCGTAGGGCCGCTTCTGCACCAGGCGCACCCGACCGCGGCGCACGCCCTCCAGCAACGCGGCGAAGGCCACGGTGCGTTCACTCCAGGCGGCAAGCCCCAGGCGCGAGAACCAGGCGCGCCCCGCCTTGGCCAGCCGCCGCTGCAGCCAGGCCCAGGCCTCGGCGACCCCGAAGCGCTCGACGGCCGGCAGCAGCGCCGCCGGCCGCACGAAGCGGCGGGCGTAGCGGTAGAGCGAGGCCACCGCGATGGGGGCGACGCGGCGGTCGCGTGGCAGCGTGGCCGCGGGAACCGGCCAGACGTAGCTGCGCGCCTGGGCCCGCTCCATCAGGAACCGCACGGCCTCGTCCAGCTCCACCAGCAGGCCGACGAGCGCCTCCCCGTCGCCCTCCGCCTCCTCATCTTCGGCTTCCGCCTCCACCCGCAGCAACGCGCGCAGCTTGCGCTCCAGCAGCTCGGCCAGGAGCGGCAGCAGCGCGCCGCGCTCGGGCAGCTCCAGCGCCGCCACCTGGGCGAGGGCCTGCTCGATCAGGTCCAAGAGCGGCAGCGCGCGCGGCGCCACCCGCCCCGAGCGCAACGCCCGCTGCAGCTCCTCCGGCGTGCCGGCGAAGCCCTCGAAGCTCAGGTGGATGGCCATGACTAGTAGGGTTTGTACAGGCCGATCTTGACGCGCACCTCGTGCATCGTCTCCTGCGCGAGGGCCCGCGCTCGCCCAGCGCCGTCTTCGAGGGCAGCCTCCACCGCTTCAGGGTGCCTGCGCAGCTCGGCGGCGCGTTCCTGGATGGGCCCGAGCACCTCCATCATGCGGTCGAAGAGCATCTTCTTGCAATCCACGCAGCCGATGCCCGCGGTGCGGCAGCCCCCGGCCACGGCCTCTTGCACCTCGGGCGGCGAGAAGTAGGTGTGGTACTTGAAGATCAGGCAGCGGTCCGGGTCGCCCGGATCGTTGCGGCGCACCCGCGCCGGATCGGTGGGGGCGGTGCGCAGCTTTTCCCAGATGGACGCGGGCTCCTCGAGCAGCTCGATGGTGTTGCCCACCGACTTGCTCATCTTGGCCGCGCCGTCGATGCCCGGCACCCGCGGCGCCTTGGGGTTGAGCAGCGCCTTGGGTTCAGGAAAGGTGTCGCCAAAGGTGTGGTTGAAGCGCCGGGCGATCTCGCGGGTGAGCTCCAGGTGCTGCAGCTGGTCCTCGCCCACCGGCACGGTGTCGGCCTTGTAGATCAAAATGTCCGCCGCCTGCAGCACCGGGTACATGAGCAACCCCGCGGGCACCGACTTGAGCTTGGCCGACTTGTCCTTGTACTGGGTCATCCGCGTCAGGTCGCCCACCGGGGTCTGGGTGGTGAAGATCCAGGAGAGTTCGGTGTGCTCGGGTACGTGCGACTGCACGAAGAGGGTGATCTTCTCGGGGTCGAGGCCGGCGGCGATGTTGGCCAGCGCCGCCTCGAAGGTGCGCTGGGGCAGCCGTTTGGGGTCGTAGGCGTCGGGGTTGGTGAGGGCGTGGTAGTCGACGATGCAAAAGAGGGCGTCCTTGCCCAGCTGCTCGCCGATCTCGACCCACTGCTTGATCGCGCCCAAGTAGTTGCCGATGTGGATGGCGCCGGTAGGTTGAATGCCCGAGAGCACGCGCTTCATGGCCCGCATTCTAACCCGCCGCCGCGGCGCGCCCCAACGAAAACGGCCCCGCCTTAGCGGGGCCCTTCTGGTGCCGGGAGGGGGACTTGAACCCCCACGCCCTCGCGGGCACATGACCCTGAATCATGCGCGTCTACCAATTCCGCCATCCCGGCCTACGCGCAAGGAACATGGTATCGAGCCCGCTCGGGGCTGTCAAGCGATTTCCGGGGCGGGCGCGGCGGGGTTCCGCCGCGGGCGGCAGCCGCCCTTTTCCTCACCCCGCCCGCTGTGGTAGACTGCCAAGGCCCCTGCTGGGGGATCGGTCGTGAAACGAGAAGAGGAGGGCACCCATGAAGCGCACCTGGCAACCCAACCGTCGCAAACGCGCCAAGACCCACGGGTTCCGCGCCCGCATGGCGACGCCGGGCGGCCGCAAGGTCCTGGCTCGCCGGCGCCGCAAAGGCCGCAAACGGCTCACCGTATAACTTCGCTCAAGACCGACGCGGCCTTTCGCCGTCTGCGCAAAGGCCGCACGGGAAGGGCGCGCACGCTGAGCGTGCGCTGGCTGCCTACCCGGCGGGGAGAAGTCCGGGTAGGCATCGTCGTTTCCAAAAAGGTCGGCAACGCCGTGGTGCGCAACCGGGTGCGCAGGCGCCTGCGCGAAATCCTCAGGCGCATGCACCTGCCCTCGGCCGATCTGATGGTCGTCGCCCGCCCCGAGGCGGCCGCGGCCGACTTCCACGAGCTGGCGCGGGACCTGATGCGCGCCCTCGACAAGAGCGGGCTGCTCCGCCACCACCCCGCGAAGGGACGCGCGCCGCGGCGTAGCATGTAGAATCAAGCGTGATGTCACGGCTCCTCATCGGTCTCATTCGTATTTACCAACGCTGGATCTCCCCGTTCAAGCCCAGAACCTGCCGCTTCTACCCCACCTGCTCGCACTACGCCGCCGAAGCGCTCGAGACGCACGGCGTCCTCTACGGCGGCTACCTGGCCACCCGGAGGATCCTGCGCTGTCACCCGCTGCACCCCGGGGGGTACGACCCGGTGCCGCCCAAGAAGCCCCGCCTGCGCCTGGACGTCGAGCTGTCCGCGCCCGTAACGGAGGAATCATGAAACGCCTGCTCCTGCTCTTCGTCGTCCTGCTTTCCCCCGCCTTCGCCCTGACCGCCGAGTGGCAGTCCCTCGACGTCAACGGCGACGGACAGCCCGAACACCTGGCCATCACCAACCTCGCCGACATCGCCTTCAACGACCGGGGCCAGATCGTGGGCTGGTACGTCAAGCAGATCAAGGGCCAGAACTTCAAGGGCAACTACGCCAAGGCCCCGAACCTGGTCAAGCCGGGCCTGCCGCTGCCGGGCACCCTCGTCGGTTACGCCGCCCCCGCGGAGGGCGCGGCCGCGGGCTCCGGCTTCAACGGCGACAACGCCCGCTTCTTCGAGGACGCCGGCGAGCTGGTGGCCGAGTACCGGGCGCCGGGCGCGGTGATGCGCTACCGGATCAACCCCCGCCTGTACTCCCTGAAGCTCGAGGTGGAGCTGGACCGGCCCACGACGCTGATCTGGACGGGGATCAACCGCAGCGACAACCCCATCACCAAGCTGCTGCTCGCCGGCAGCGACCAGCCGGTGCCCTCGGGCTCCGGGGCCGCGCTCTACGCCGCGGTGCAGACCAAGGCGAACAAGGGCTACGCCTTCGTGCTGCGCGGCAAGGACCCGCTGGAAACGCAGCTGGAGCTGGGCGGGGGCGCCGCCACCGTCCGGGTCGCGCTTCCCGCGGGTACCACGGAGCTGAGCGTCTACGGCGGCCTCAACGAGCTGGTGCGCCTCTACGTCGAGGGGTTCTACGAGCTGCCGGGGCTGTTCAAGCCCAACATCTGGGGGCAGCTCTCGCTGGGGCTCCTCTACGTGATGGAGTTGGCCTACAAGTACACCACCAACTGGGGGCTGGCCATCCTGCTGCTCACCGTCTTCGTGCGGCTGCTGCTGTGGCCGCTGATGCACCAGCAGTTCAAGTCCATGGCGGAGATGAACAAGATCAAGCCGCTGATGGACGAGATCAACAAGAAGTTCAAGGACGATCCCGAGAAGAAGAACGAGGCGCTGATGAACCTCTACCGGGAGCACAAGATCAACCCGGCCGCGGGCTGCCTGCCCATGTTCATCCAGATGCCGATCCTCTTCATGATGTGGCGCGTCATCGCCAACTACGAGTTCGACCAGGGCTTCCTCTGGATTCCCGACCTCTCGCTGCCCGACCCCTTCTACATCCTGCCCGCGCTCTACGTGCTGGTCATGCTGGCCCAGACCATGCTGATGTCGCACGGGAACAAGGACGCGATGCGCCAGGGCATCATGATGAACCTGATCTTCATCTTCCTGGTGCTCAAGTTCCCCGCCGGGGTGACGCTGTACTGGGTCTTCTCCACCCTGATCGGGCTCGTGCAACAATGGATGATCAACAAGCAGCTGGGGATCGCAACGGCTGCCAGGAGCTGAGCCATGGAAGAGAAAAAGAATCTGGACGACCTGCTCAACGGGCTGGGGATCCACGAGGAAGAAGCCCCGCCCGCGCCGGTGCTCGAGGAAAAGGGCGCCGAAGAGACGACGGCGAGCGCCCCCCAGAGCCCCAGCGAGGTGGTGGAGCACTTTCTGGTGGGCCTCCTCCTCTACCTCGACCCGAGCTACTCCCTCGACCTGCGGCAGGAGGGGGAGCGCATCCACGTGGAGATCCTCGGGGGCGACGGCGGGCGCATCATCGGCCGCGAAGGGCGCACCCTCAAGGCCCTGGAGACGATCACCAACGCGGTGGTCGCCAAGCACTTCGGCTCCAGCTACCGGGTCAACCTCGACGCCGCCGGCTACCGCAAGCGCCAGGAGGACCGGGCGCGCAAACGCGCCCTCGAGGCCGCCGACGTAGTGGCCGCGACCGGGGAGCCGCTGGAGCTGCCGCCGATGCGGCCGGCGGAACGCCGCATCATCCACATGACGCTCAAGGACCACCCTCACGTCACCACCCACTCGGTGGGGCAGGGGGAGGAGCGCCACGTCGTGGTGCTGCCGCGCACCGACGAGGTGGCCGCCGAGGAGCCGGCCGCGGACGAAGGGGAGCACCCCACCGAGGCATGACCCGGGCCCAGGCCCTGCGCTACGCCCGCACCCGCCTCGAGAAGGCGGGTTTTCCCTCGCGGCAGGCGGAGGCCGAGGCGCGGCAGCTGCTCGAGCACCTGACCGGAGAGCACGGCGCGCGTTTCTGGCGGGGCGCTCCGCTCGAGCTCGAACCCGGGCAGCAGCGGCGCCTGGAGGCAGCCCTCGCGCGGCGGACGGCGGGGGAACCGCTGCAGCTGATCCTCGGCACGGCCGTCTTCTACGGGCTCGAGCTGGAAGTACGGCCCGGGGTGCTGGTGCCCCGGCCCGAGACCGAGCGCCTGGTCGAGCTGGCGCTCGCGGAGCTTCCCGAAGACCGTCCGGCCCGGGTGCTCGACGTCGGCACCGGCAGCGGCGCGATCGCCCTGGCGCTGAAGCGGGCCCGGCCGGCGCTGGAGGTCTACGCCAGCGAGGTCAGCGGCCGCGCCCTGGAGCTGGCGCGCGCCAACGCCCGGCGGCTGGGGCTTGAGGTGACCTTCCTGCACGCCCCGCTCACCGCGGGGCTGGCGCGGCTGGACCTGATCGTGAGCAACCCCCCCTACCTGCCCGAGGCCTACTGCGACGAAGCGCCCCCCGAGCTGGCCTGGGAGGCCGAGGAGGCGCTCTACGCCGGCGCCGACGGCCTGGCGGTGGCGCGCCCGCTGCTGGCGGAGGCCGACGCGGCGCTCGCCGGGGGCGGCGGACTGCTGCTCGAACTGGACCCCGCGAACGTGCACGCGCTCGCCCGCGAGGCGCGGCGGGCGGGCTTTACGGAGGTGGCCGTGCTGCCCGACCTTGCCCAGCGGCCGCGCTTCCTGCGCGCGCGGCGTTAAGGTAGGCGTATGGACGACCTGCTCGCTAGCGCCATCGCCGCCGCCCGCCTGGCCCGCGGCATCCACCTCTACTACCAGGAAAAGGGCTTCGCCGTGGACACCAAGACCGGGCCCACCGACCTGGTCACCCAGGCCGACCGCGAGGCCGAGGCGGCCGTCAAGGCCTTCCTGCTCGAGCGCTACCCCGACCACGCCTTCCTGGGCGAGGAGGGGGGGCAGGACCACGAGGCCGAGTACCGCTGGATCGTGGACCCGCTCGACGGCACGGTCAACTTCGCTCACCGCTTCCCCTTCTTCGCCGTCTCCATCGGGCTGGAGGTGCGGGGTCGGCTCGAGCTGGGGGTGGTGCTCGACAGCACCCGCGACGAGCTCTTCTGGGCGGTGCGCGGCCGCGGGGCCTTCCTCAACGGCCGCCCCCTGCGCGTCAGCGCCACCGACCGGCTCATCGGCAGCCTGCTCGCCACCGGCTTCCCCTACGACGTGAACCGGGACCGCGAGAACCTGGTCTACTTCGAACGGGCGCTCGAGCACGGCCTCACGGTGCGCCGGCCGGGCGCGGCGGCGCTGGACCTCTGCTACGTGGCCGCGGGCCGGCTCGACGGCTTCTGGGAGGTCAAGCTCAAGCCCTGGGACGTGGCGGCGGCGGTCGTGATCGTGGAAGAGGCCGGGGGGCGCGTCACCGGGCTCGCCGGCGAACCCTACGCCCTGGGTAACCGCTACATCGTCGCCAGCAACGGCCGCATCCACGCGGAGATGATCGCCGCGTTGTTCGAGGGCGCGTCAGGGTAGGGGCTCGATCTCGCGCAGCATCTGGTTGAGCACCCGCGCCAGGATCAGGTGGCCGCGCTTGCCCAGGTGGTAGGCCTGGTCCCCGATGAGGAGCACCGGGGGGTTCCAGGTGATGGGCCCGGGGGCCCAGGGCTCGTTGCGCGCCAGCGCCTGGATGAGCCGCTCGACGCCCGCGGTCTTGAGGACCACCCCCTCGGCGCCGCCCAGGCGGTAGCGCCGCGGCTCCCAGCGCCACTCGACGAAGAGGATCCCGGCACGGGTCTCCAGCGGCGCGTACAGGCGCCAGATCTGGAGCTCCTCGTCGTTGTGGGGCCGTTCCAGGTTCAAGCCTTCCTCCCTAAAACGAAGTATAACCGGCTTTAAGGAAGCACCTTGCCCGGGTTGAAGCGCCCCTCCGGGTCGAAGGCGCGCTTCAGGCGGCGCAGCGCCGCGAGGGTCGCCGGGTCCAGGGCCTCGGCGAGGAAGGCCCGCTTGGTGAGGCCGATCCCGTGCTCGCCGGAGAGCACCCCGCCGTGCTCGAGCGCCACCTTGGCGATCGCGTGGGCCAGCTCGTGCACCCGCTCCTCCGGCGTCGTCTTGGGGTCGAAGAGGATGTTGGGGTGGAGGTTGCCGTCGCCGATGTGCCCGAACTGCGCCAGCGGCAGCCCGTAGGCCTCGCCCAGCTCGCGGATGCGCCGCACCACCTCGGGCAGCCGGCTGCGCGGCACCACGATGTCCTCGTTCATGCGGTGGGGGTGGATGCGCCCCAGCGCCGGGCTGACCGCCCGCCGCGCCTGCCACAGGCGTTCGGCCTCGGCGGCGTCCGCGGCGCGGTGCACCGCGCCGCCGGCGGCGCGGCAGGCCTCGGCCACCCGCTCGAGCTCCTCCTCGACCACCTCGAGGTCGTCGCCGTCGGTGTCGACGAGCAGCAGCGCCGCCGCCTCCGTGGGCAGCCCCAGCTGGAAGGCGTCCTCCACCGCGCGGATGCAGGCCGCGTCCATGAACTCGAGCTTCGCGGCCACCACGCCGTCGGCGATGGCGCGGCTGACCGCCTCGGCCGCGGCGCCCACCTCGGGGAAGTGGGCCATCAGGGTGCGGGTGTGGCGGGGCCGGGGCTCGAGGCGCAGCCAGGCGCGGGTGATCATCGCCAGGGTGCCCTCGGAGCCGACGAGCGCTCCTACGACGTCGTAGGCCTCGCGCCCGGAACGGTGGACCTCGCCCTCGGCGTCCACCCACTCCAGCCCGCTTACGTAGTCGCCGGTCACCCCCTTCTTGAAGCACTGGGGGCCGCCGGCGTTCTCGGCGAGGTTGCCGCCGATCGTGCTCTGCTTGTAGCTGGCGGGGTCGGGCGGGTAGTAGAGGCCGTGGGGCCGGGCGGCGGCGCTGATCTCGTGGGTGACCACGCCCGGCTCGACCTCGGCGAGGCGGCGGGCGGGGTCGATGCGCAGCCGCCGCATCCGCGTGAAGGCCACCACCACCCCGGGCTCCGTCGGCACCGCACCCCCGGAAAGACCGCTGGCGGCCCCGCGGGGAAAGAGCGGCACCCCCTGCTCGCGCGCCCAGCGCACCACCCGGGCCACGTCCTCGGTCGTCTGCGGCAGCACCACCGCGAGGGGGACCTCGCCCTCGGCGATGGCGTCGTAACGGTAGAGCACCCGGTCGGGCCGGTCGAGCAGGACCTTGTCGGGACCCAGGTCGGAGACGAGTCGCCCTAGCTGCGGCATACCGTCAGTCTACCGCGGCCGGTATACTCGGGCCATGCGCTACTGGCTGATGAAATCCGAGCCCGAGGCCTATTCGATCGACGACCTTGAGCGCGACGGGCGCGAGATCTGGGACGGCGTGCGCAACTACCAGGCGCGCAACTACCTGCGGGAAATGCGACCCGGCGACCTGGCCTTCTTCTACCACTCCAACGCCAAGCCCCCGGGCGTCGCGGGTTTGATGCGCATCGTGAAGAGCGGCGTCGTCGACCCCACCCAGTTCGACCCCGAAAGCTGCTACTTCGACCCCAAGAGTACCCCCGAGAACCCCCGCTGGCAGACGGTCGAGGTGGAGTTCGTGGAGAAATTCCCGCGGCTGGTCCCCCTCGCCGAGCTGCGCGAGCGCTTCAACGAGACCGAGCTGCCGCTGCTGAAGCGCGGCTTCCGCCTGAGCGTGATGCCGGTGGATGCGGAGGTGGCGGAGAAGCTGCTCGAGCTCGCGAAAAACCGTACGTGAAGCCATCCCTTCGGTTTGTTATAATGAATAGGTGAGCGAAGGCCTGATTCCGAGCGGCTGCGCCACGGGGTGCAGCCCTCTTCTTGAAACCCACCCGTAAGGAGGAGCATGTCGCAGGTACTGCCCGTAGAAATCACCGAAGAAGTCAAGCAGAGCTTCATCAACTACGCCATGTCGGTCATCGTGAACCGGGCGCTGCCCGACGTTCGCGACGGCCTCAAACCGGTGCAGCGGCGCATCCTCTTCGCCATGTACCAGGAGGGGCTGCTGCCCGGACGCAAGCACTCCAAGAGCGCCGGGGTCGTGGGCGAGGTCATCAAGAAGTACCACCCCCACGGCGACCAGGCGGTCTACGACGCCATGGTGCGGCTGGCGCAGGAGTGGAACCTGCGCTACCCGCTCATCGACGGCCAGGGCAACTTCGGCTCGGTCGACGGCGACCCCGCGGCCGCCTACCGCTACACCGAGGCGCGGCTTTCCCCGATCGCGCTCGAGCTATTGCGCGACATCGACAAGGACACCGTCGACTTCGTCGAGAACTTCGACGGCACCGCCGAGGAGCCCACGGTTCTGCCCGCCGGCTTCCCCAACCTGCTCGCCAACGGCTCGACGGGGATCGCCGTGGGCATGGCCACCAGCATTCCGCCCCACAACCTGGGCGAGCTGATCAACGCCCTGGCGGCGATGATCGACGACCCCGAGATCACCCTCGACGGCGTGATGCAGCACCTGCCCGGCCCCGACTTCCCCACCGGCGGCCGCCTCAACCGCGTGGGCCTCAAGCGGGCCTACGAGACCGGCAAGGGCTCGCTGCGGCTGCGCGCGCGGGTGCGCACCGAAGAACGCGGCGGGCGCAGGATGCTCGTCGTCACCGAGATCCCCTACCAGGTCAACAAGGCCAGCCTGATCAGCCAGATCGCCAGCCTGGTGCGCGCCAAGAAGCTGGAGGACATCTCCGGCCTGCGCGACGAGTCGGACCGCCAGGGCATGCGCATCGTCATCGAGCTCAAGCGCGGCGCCAACCCCGACGTGGTGCTCAACCAGCTCTTCAAGCAGACCAACCTGCAGACCAGCTTCACGATCAACATGCTCGCGATCGTGAACGGCGAGCCGCGGGTGCTGCCGCTGCTGGCGATGATGCGCGCCTACCTCGACCACCGGCGCGAGGTGGTGGTGCGCCGCACCCGCTTCGACCTCAAGAAGGCCGAGGACCGCGCCCACGTGCTGGAGGGCCTGCTCATCGCCCTCGACCACCTCGACGAGGTCATCGCCCTGATCCGCGCCTCGCGCGACGGTGCCGAGGCCAAGGCGGGGCTGATGGAGCGGTTCGCGCTCAGCGAAGTGCAGGCCCAGGCCATCCTCGACATGCGGCTGCAGCGCCTCACCGGGCTCGAGCGCGAGAAGCTGCAGGCCGAGTACCGCGAGCTGCAGGAGACGATCGCCTACCTGCGGGCCATCCTGGCCGACGAGACCCGGTTGTGGGGCGTCGTCAAGGACGAGCTTCTCGCGATCCGGGAAAAGTTCGCCGACGAGCGGCGCACCCTGATCACCGAGTTCGCCGAGGGCTTCAACCCCGAGGACCTGATCGAGGACGAACCGATGGTCATCACCATGACGGCCGCGGGCTTCCTCAAGCGCACCCCGCTCGAGGACTACCGCGCCCAGGGCCGCGGCGGCATGGGGGCCAAGGCGGGCCGCACCAAGGACGAGGACGAGGCCACCCGCGTCTTCGTGGCGCAGATGCACGACGACCTGCTCTTCTTCACCAACCGCGGCCGCGTCTACCGCGAAAAGGTCTTCGAGCTGCCCGAGGCCCAGCGCACCGCCCGCGGCACTCACGTAAAGAGCTTCCTGCCGCTCGAGGAGGGCGAGGAGATCAAGGCGCTGCTTTCGCTGCGCAGCCTCACCGACCCCGGCTACTTCGTCTTCGCCACCCGCAAGGGGGTGGTCAAGAAGACGGCGATCCGCGACTACCAGAACCTCAACGCCTCGGGCCTCATCGCCATCAACCTGATCGAGGGCGACGATCTGGTGGACGTCCGTATCGCCGGCAGCGGCGCGGAGGTGGTGATGGCCACCCGCGGCGGCAAGGCCATCCGCTTCCCCCTCGACGAGGTGCGCGCCACCGGCCGCGCCAGCCAGGGGGTGCGCGGCATCCGGCTCAAAGAGGGCGACGAGGTGGTCTCGCTGATCGTCGTCCCCAAGGACTGGGAGGGCGACCTGCTGGCCATCAGCAGCCACGGCTACGGCAAGCGCACGCCGCTCGAGGAGTACCCGCTCCAGGGCCGCGGCGGCCAGGGGGTGATCACCTTCAAGCTCAACGAGAAGGTGGGGCACCTCGCCGCGCTGCTGGCCGTGGACGGCGACGAGGATCTGCTGGTGCTCTCGCGCGGGGGGCTGGCCATCCGCACCCGGGTGCGCACGATCTCGCAGTACTCGCGCCCCACCAGCGGTGTCAAGGTGATGAACCTGGCCTCCGGCGACGAGATCGCCTCGGCCTTCGTCATCAAACCTCACGACTGAACCCGGCCCTGTCTTTAGCGCGCCCGCCCGTCCGGCGGGCGCGCTAGACTGTGGCCATGGTGCGTCTGGTCCTGATCACGGTGCCCGACGAGGCCACGGCGCGGAAACTCGCGCGCAGCCTGGTCGAGGAGCGTCTGGCCGCCTGCGTGAACGTCGTCGGCGGCCTGACCTCGGTCTACCGCTGGGAGGGCGAGGTTCACGAGGACGCGGAGCTGCTCCTCCTCGTCAAGACGACGACCGCCGCGCTGCCCGAGCTGGAGGCGCGCGTGCGGGAGCTGCACCCCTACAGCGTGCCGGAGCTGCTCGCCTTCGCGGTAGAAAGTGGCCTGGATCGCTATTTGTCCTGGGTGAAAGAAAACGTTAAATAAATTAATATCTTTATTTACTTAGTCGAGCCCGCGTGCTACCCTGAAGGGGGAGGGAAATGTGACGCAAGGCAGCATCATCGACACGCTGGCGTTCCGCGCCGGGGAGATCATCCTCTATCCCGGCAGCCCCGGCCCGCGGGACCGCATCTACCGCGTCGAGTCCGGCCTGGTCCGCATCCAGAGCGTCGACGACGACGGCAACGCCCTGACCCTGCGCTTCGTGCGTCCCGGCGAGTACTTCGGCGAGGAGGCGCTCTCGGGCGGCGAACGGCGCTACCACGCGGAGGCGGCGGCGGACACCCGCATTGCCCAGATCCATCCCGAGCGCATGGATCCCCAGGAGACCCTGAACCTGGCGGTCCGGCTCGCCCTGGCGCTGGGGCAGACCTACGACGCCATCCAGCGGCTGGTTTCCCAGCGGCTGAAGAACCGGATCGCAGCGGCGCTGCTCGAGTTCATGGACACGCCGCTGGCCGTCCACGACAACAAGGGGCGGGTGATGATCCACGTCACCCACGACGAGATCGCCTCGGCCGTGGGCTCGGTGCGCGAGACCGTCACCAAGGTGGTCGGCGAGCTGGTGCGCGAGGGCCTCATCAAGTCCGGTTACGGCCGGGTGATGCTGCTCGACATCGAGGCGCTCGGCGAGCTGGCGCGCCAGAACGGCTGAAGCGCGGGAGGTGCGGTGCCCAAGACCGACGTCATCATCATCGGAGCGGGACCGAGCGGGCTGTTCGCGGCCTTCTATGTGGGGATGCGCGACCTCACCACCCGCATCATCGATCCGATGGCCGAGGTCGGCGGGCAGCTCTCGGCGCTCTACCCCGACAAGTTCATCTACGACATCGCCGGCTTCCCCAAGATCCGCGCCAAGGAGCTGGTGCGCAACCTCGTCGAACAGGTCAGGCCCTTCGACCCCATCTACACCCTGGAGGAACGCGCCGAACGGCTCGAGCCGTTGGACGAGGGTGGGTTCGCGGTGACCACCTCGAGCGGCCGCACCTACCTGAGCCGCGCGGTGATCATCACCGCGGGGGTGGGGGCGTTCGAGCCGCGGCGCATCGAGGCCGAAGGGGTGGCGCGGCTCGAGCACAAGGGGCTCGAGTACGCGGTCCGCGACGCCCGCGCCTACGAAGGCCAGCGGCTGCTCATCATCGGCGGGGGCGACTCCGCCGTGGACTGGGCGCTGACGCTTAAGGACCTGGCGGCGCAGGTCACCCTGATCCACCGGCGCGAGACCTTCCGCGCCCACGGCGCCACGGTCAACCGCCTGATCGCCGCGGCCGAGGCGGGCGAGCTCACGATCCTGACCCCCTACGAGCTGAAGGCGGTGCTGGGCGAGGAGCGGGTGCGCGAGGCGGTCATCGTCGACAAGAAGACCGGCGCGACGCGCAACCTCGACGTGGACGCGGTCCTCGTCCTCACGGGCTACGTTTCCAAGCTGGGCCCGATCGCGAACTGGGGACTCGAGCTCGAGAAGAACCGCATCAAGGTCGACACCCGCATGGAGACGAACATCCCCGGGGTCTTCGCCGCCGGGGACATCACCACCTACCCGGGCAAGATCCGGCTGATCGCCGTCGGCTTCGGGGAAGCGGCCACCGCCGCCAACCACGCCGCCGCCTTCGCCCACCCGCGCCTGCGCGTCGATCCCGGGCACTCCTCCGACCACCCGCCCGAAGGCCGCCCCTCGGTGGCGCGCTCGAGCCTCGACGACTGATCCGCCACCCTGGCGTGTCGCGGGCGGTTTGAGGATAGAATCAACGGTGGAGGTGATGCTATGAAGCTGTTGCGCAAAGGAATACTGTTGCTCGCGGCGCTGGCCATGGGTCTGGCTTTCGCCGCGAAACCCGATTTCACGCTCTTCCACTCGAACGACGTCTACGAGATCCAGCCCGTCAAACGGGGCAAGTTAGGCGGCGCCGCCCGGGTGGCCACCCTGATCAAGCAGCTGGACGACGGCAGCCTGATCGTCACGTTCGGGGGCGACGCCTTCAGCCCCTCGATCATGTCGAGCCTGCTCAAGGGCAAGCAGATGGTCGACGTCTTCAACAAGCTGGGCTTCGACTTCGCCGTCTACGGCAACCACGAGTTCGACTTCGGGCCCGCGGTCGCCGAGCAGCGCGTGAAGGAGTCCAACTTCCCCTGGCTCAGCTCGAACCTGCTCGACAAGCGCACGGGTGAGCCGCTGGCCGGCGGCGTCCGCTTCGCGATCACCGAGGTGAACGGCGTCAAGGTCGGCTTCATCGGCCTGATCGACGACTGGCTCGAGCTCACCAGCCCCGGCGACAACGCCCAGTACCTCGACTTCGTCACCGTCGGGCGCGACCTCGCCCGCAAGCTCAAGGCCGAAGGCGCCGACGTCGTCGTCGCCCTCACCCACATGGACATGGTCCACGACGAAGAGCTGGCGGCCAAGGTGCCCGAGATCGACCTCATCCTCGGCGGTCACGACCACGGCGGCATGTTCAAGGTCGTGAACGGCACCCTGATCTTCAAGGCCAAGTCCGACTGGCGCGACGTCGGCTACCTCAAGGTCTACAACATCCCCGGCCTCAAGCCCGTCGTCTTCCTCGAGGTCATCCCGGTCACGAACAAGATCCCCGAGGATCCCGCGATGGCCAAGGTCGTGGACGCCTACGTGAAGGTTCTCGACGAGAAGCTCAACGTCACCATCGGCGAAACCAAGGTGCCGCTCGACGCCCGCCGCAAGACCGTGCGCACCATGGAGTCGAACATCGGCAACCTGATCGCCGACGCCATGCGCGACTACGCCCAGGCCGACGCGGCCATCGCCAACGGCGGCGGCATCCGCACCGACAGCATCTACGGCCCCGGTCCGCTGACCCGCAAGGACATCCTCGCCATCCTGCCCTTCGGCAACGTGGTGATCAGCGTCAAGGTCAGCGGCGCCGACCTCAAGGCGGCGCTCGAGAACGGCGTCAGCCAGGTCGAACGCGTCAAGGGCCGCTTCCCGCAGGTTTCCGGCATCACCTTCACCTACGACCCCGGCGCCGAACCCGGCCAGCGGGTCAAGGAAGTCTTCGTGAACGGCCAGCCGCTCGACCCGAACAAGACCTACGTGGTCGCCATCAACGACTACATGGGCCGCGGCGGCGACGGCTACAGCATGTTCAAGGACGCCCCGCGCGTCGTCGACGAGCGCTCCGGCCTGCTGCTCGCCAACGTCGTCATGAACTACATCCAGGCCCACTCGCCCGTCGCTCCCAAGGTGGAAGGCCGCATCAAGACGGTCAAGTAACCCCGGCGAAGCACCCTGCGAGGGCGGCCTTTGGGCCGCCCTCGTTCCTGCATACCAGGGTTTATTTTTATTCATTATATATGCCATCTTCATATTTCATGCTGTACCGTCTTTTCTTGCCTCTGCGCAGCATTTGCGAATACAACATGCGTCTTTTCCCGTTGCATCCTTGCAATCTACCCTGTATAGCCGGACAATTGTAAGGTTCGCACCTCTTCCCCATCCGTGCTTCTTGTGTTTATAATGTTGCCGTATGGGACGGACGAAGAAGGATATCCTCCAAGCGATGGCCGAACACGACGTTCGGTTCCTGCGGCTCCAGTTCACCGACATTCTGGGCAAGAACAAGAACGTCGAGGTGCCGGCGTCGCAGTTTGAAAAGGCCCTGGACGGCGAGATGATGTTCGACGGTTCCTCGATCGAGGGGTTCACCCGCATCGAGGAGTCGGACATGCTCCTCAAGCCCGACTACAACACCTTCGTCATCTTTCCGGACGAGATCGAGGACGCCAGCCGCGGCCGCGTCGCCCGGCTGATCTGCGACGTCACCTACCCCGACGGCACCCCGTTCGAGGGCGATCCCCGCGGTGTCCTCAAGCGCCAGATCGAGCGGCTCAAACAGCTGGGCTTCGACAGCATGTCGGCCGGCCCCGAGCCCGAGTTCTTCCTCTTCCTGCGCGACGAGGAAGGGCTGCCCACGATCGAGACCCACGACCAGGCAGGCTACTTCGACCTCGCCCCGATCGACAAGGGCGAAGAGGCGCGGCGCGACATGGTCAACGTCCTGGTGGACATGGGATTCGAGATCGAAGCCGCCCACCACGAGGTCGCCCCGGGCCAGCACGAGATCGACTTCAAGTACGCCGACGCGCTCGAAACGGCCGACAACATCGCCACCTTCAAGTTCGTGGTCAAGCGGGTCGCGCTCCTGCACGGACTGCACGCCACCTTCATGCCCAAGCCGATCGCCGGCATCAACGGCTCGGGGATGCACACCCACCTCTCGATCTTCAAGAACGGCGAGAACGCCTTCTACGACCCCAAGGCCGAGTACCAGCTCTCGCGCACCGCGCTGAACTTCATCGCCGGCCTGCTGGCGCACGCCCCGGGGATGGTGGCCATCACCAACCCGCTGGTCAACTCCTACAAGCGGCTCACGCCCGGCTACGAGGCACCCACCAACATCGCCTGGTCCGCCTCGAACCGCAGCGCCATGATCCGCATCCCCGCGCGGCGCGGCGTAGGCACGCGGGCCGAGCTGCGCATGCCCGACCCCAGCACCAACCCCTACCTGGCGCTCGCCGTAATGCTCGCGGCCGGTCTCGACGGCATCGAGAAGGACCTGCTGCCGCCACCCTCGATCCAGCGCAACATCTTCTCGATGACGGTACGCGAACGCCGCCGCCACAAGATCAAGGAGCTGCCCGGGACCCTTCGCGAGGCCATCGTGGCCCTGGAAAAGGACGAGGTGATCAAGGAGGCGCTCGGCGAGCACATCTACCACCACTTCATCCAGGCCAAGCGGCTGGAGTGGGAGGACTACCGCATCACGGTCCACGACTGGGAGCTGGACCGCTACCTGAGCGAGTACTGAACCGCAGATCCGCCCTTGAAAATCCCCCGCAGGGTTAACCCTGCGGGGGATTGGCCGTTAACGCGCCCTGCGTGCGCGTTTTTCGCTACGCACCGCCACGATTGCTTGAACATTCAGCGGTTTCGCCGGTCAACTTCCCGTTAAAACTTTCCCGGTCGCTGCGTCCGCTCGCGGTTTTTTCTGCACGCGGCAAGTTGACACCCGCGCGCGATTTGCATATAAAATACGGGTGCGAGTATAAAACACCAACGCTCGCGCAAGACGATTGGACACGCAGGAAAGGGAGGACGTATATGAGGAAAAGCCTTTTAGTAGCCGCGTTACTGCTTATCGCCGGCAGCCTCGGCCTGGCCCAGGTCAAGATCGGGATCAACCTCGAGCTCTCGGGCCGCTTCGCCGCCATCGGCAACCAGACCCTGAACGGGATCAAGGTGGCCAACCTGCAGACCCCCGAGGTGCTGGGGCAGAAGGTCGAGCTCGTCATCTGCGACAACGAGACCACCCGTGAGGGCTCGATCGCCTGTGCGCAGCGCTTCGTCAACGAAGGCGTGATCGGCGTCCTGGGCGCGATCTCCAGCTCGATGTCGATCCCCGCCGCGGAGGTTCTGCAGGACGCGGGCATCATCATGATCTCCACCTCCTCCACCAACCCGCAGACCACCCAGATCGGTGACTTCATCTTCCGCATGGCCTACACCGACGACTTCCAGGGCAAGCTCGCCGCCGCCTACGTGGTCAAGGACCTCGGCGCCAAGAAGGTCGCGGTCTTCCGTCAGATCGACGACGACCACTCCTACGGTCTGGCCGGCTTCTTCGACGAGACTGCCAAGAAGCTGGGCGCCAAGACCCTGGTGCAGGACTTCGTGGCCAACACCGTCGACTTCACCGCCCAGCTCAACAACATCCGCAGCTTCAAGCCCGACGCCATCTACTACTCGGGCTTCTGCGCCGAGGGCGCGCCCTTCATGAAGCAGCTCCGCGAGCAGGGCTTCACCCAGCAGGTCATCGGCGCCGACGCCTCCGACGACCCGCAGTGCCCCGAAGGCGCCGGCGCGGCGTTCGACGGCTACATCTTCACCGGCTTCGCCACGCCCAACCTGATCGCCGACCCCGCCGCCAAGAAGCGCGCCGAAGCCTTCAAGCAGAAGTACTTCGAGGTCATCAAGAACGCCAAGCCCGGTGACTTCAACGGCTTCGTGCTCGCCGGTGCGGACAGCTACAACGTCCTCGTCGCCGCCATCAAGGCCGCCGGCACCACCGACGTCAAGGCCGTGCGCGACGCCCTCGCCAACATGGAGCACTACCCCGGCGTCTCCGGCGACATCACCTACAAGGGCACCGACGGCACCCCGAAGGACCGCACCATCGGCTTCTACAAGTACGAGGTGAAGAGCGCCAGCGACTGGAAGAAGATCGAGCTCTTCGGTAAGTCGACCGCCGAAGTGCAGTAGTCGCTCGTCGCATTCCGGACCTGGGGCGGGCCTGCGCGGCTCGCCCCAGTTAACGCCGGAACTTCGGAGGAACCCTGTGACCGCATCCAAACTCGCCTCGCGTTCAACGTTGTTCACCCTGCTGGCAGGCCTGCTGCTCGTCGTCCTCATCGGATGGCGCATCGCCATGCTGGGCGATTACACCTTTGCGCGCATCGTGCAGGACTTCCTCAACGCGCTTACGCTGGGAAGCCTGTACGCGCTCATCGCCCTGGGCTACACCATGGTCTACGGCATCATCCGCCTGATCAACTTTGCCCACGGCGAGATCTTCATGCTGGGGTCGTACTTCGCCTTCTACGCGATGACCCTGACCCCCATGCACTGGGGCCTGGCCCTGCTCATCACCGTCCTGCTTGGCGGCACCGTTTTGCTCGTCTTGCGCAGCCTTTTTAATCTCGAAGAACCTAAACGAACGGCGGCCCTGGCGCTGCTGATCTTTGCCGGAACCTTCTTCCTGCTGGCCTTCAGGAACATGGGCTGGATCGAGGCGCTGCTCCTGAGCATGCTCGCCACCGGCGTGGCCGGGGTGCTGCTCGAAGCGGTGGCCTACCGCCCGCTCCGCGGCGCCCCCCGCGAGAGCATGCTGATCACCGCGATCGCAGCCAGCTTCTTCCTGCAGAACATGGGCCAGCTGCTCTTCGGCCCGCGCGTGCAGGGGTTCAACGCCGAAACCATCCTCAACCGCCCGCTCAACTTCACCATCGGCGAGGAGACCGTCTACTACACGGGCATCCTCATCGTCGTCCCCACCGTCACCGCGGTGCTGCTCTTCGTGCTGAACCTCTTCGTCTCCCGCACCAAGCTGGGCAAGGCCATGCGCGCCACCGCCCAGGACGCCGAGGTGGCCCAGATGATGGGGGTCAACGTCAACCAGGTCATCGCCCTGACCTTCTTCATCGGCTCGATCCTGGCGGCGGCCGCGGGCGTCATGTACGCCATCCGCTTCGGGCAGATCCACCCGCTGATGGGCCTGATCCCGGGCATCAAGGCCTTCACCGCCGCGGTCATCGGCGGCATCGGGAGCCTTCCCGGCGCCGTGCTCGGCGGTCTGCTGCTCGGCTTTATTGAAATCTATGTGGTGAGCCTGTTCCCCACGCTTTCGGCCTATAAGGACGTCTTCGCCTTCGTGCTCCTCATCCTGATCCTCCTCTTCCGCCCCTCCGGGCTGGTCGGGGAAGACCTCACGGAGAAGGTATGATGCGCAACACTCTGCTCACCCTTGCCACCGTCGGGCTGGCGATCCTGGGCCTCTTCCTGCTGACCCAGGCCGAAGGCAGCAGCGGCCTCCTCTCCGCCCTCACCCTCATCTTCATCTGGGGCATCGCCGCCGTCAGCCTCAACCTGATCAACGGGCAGCTCGGCATCCTCTCCCTCGGTCACCACGGCTTCATGCTCATCGGGGGGTACGTCACCGCCCTGCTGATGCTTCCCGAGAAAGAGCGCGCGCCGTTCCGCACCCGCCTGCTCTCCGACTGGGCCCGCAACCACCTGGACCTCGACAAGTGGCTGCGCGGCGCCGGCCTCGACTTCATCGCCAACTCGATCGACCTCAAGTACGTCGTCGCCCTCTTCATCGCGGGGCTCGCCGCGGCGGTGGTGGGCGTCATCGTCGGTGCGCCCTCGCTCAGGCTCAAGGGCGACTACCTGGCTATCGTCACCTTCGGCTTCGGCGAGATCATCCGCCTGCTGCCCAACGCCCCCGAGGTCGCCGCTCTCACCAACGGCCCCCTCGGCATCAAGGGCATCCCCGGCGACGCCGGCACGGTCTGGTGGACCTTCTTCGCCTTCCTCTTCGTGCTCTGGTTCCTCAGCCGGCTGAAGTTCTCCTCGTACGGACGTGCCTTCGAGGGCATCCGCGAGGACGAGATCGCCGCCGAGGCCATGGGCGTCAACCTGGCCTACCACAAGGTGCTGGCCTTCACCATCAGCGCTTTCTTCGCGGGGGTGGCCGGCGGGCTCTACGCCAGCTACCTGCAGTCGGTGGACACTCAGACCTTCAACTTCTTCGTCACCTTCTTCCTGCTCGTCGCCATCAGCCTGGGCGGTCTGGGATCGATCACCGGCGCGGTGCTGGGAACGGCCATCGTGGTGCTCGTGCGCATCTACGGCGGCTTCCTGGAAAAACCCTACCCTGCCTACATCGGCTACCTGGGCGGCGCAGTGGTGATGCTGAGCGCCTTCGCCTTCTCGGCGTACATCCGCAAGGCGCGCCGCCTGCGGCCTGTCGTCGAAACCAAGCATCTGATCTTCGGCGCCTTGGGGGTGGCCCTGCTGCTCGTCACCGTATTCTTCCGCAACGAATCCTGGATGACGCAGACCGTGCAGTTCTTCGGGCTGCGCAAAATCCTGCTGGCGGTCATTCTGATCCTGATCATGATCTACCGCCGCGAGGGCATCATGGGCCGCGCCGAGTTCTCCTGGAAGCTCATTTTCGGCCCCCGCGAGGACGTCCCCACAGAAGAGCAACGCAAGCAGGACGCCTGGCTCTCCAACCCCGACCTGAACCCCGACGCCGCCAAGAAGGAGGACGACGATGCCTCTGCTTGAGCTGCGCAACCTCTACAAGGCCTTCGGCGGCCTCCAGGCCATCAGCAACGTCAGCCTGACCGTCAACGAGGGCGAGATCGTCAGCATCATCGGGCCCAACGGCGCGGGCAAATCCACCCTCTTCAACCTGATCACCGGGGTGTACAAACCCGACCGCGGCGACATCATCTTCGAAGGGGAGCGGATCAACGGGCTGACCCCGGACAAGGTGACGCGCAAGGGCATCGCCCGCACCTTCCAGAACCTGCGGCTGTTCACCCACCTGACCGTGCTGGAAAACGTGCTGATCCCGCAGCACCACCGCCTCAAGTCGGGCTGGCTGGCCGCCGTCCTGCGCACCCCCGCCTACCTGAAGGAAGAGGAGGAGATGCGCAAGACGGCGCTCGAGAAGCTCTCGTTCTTCGGGCCCCGCCTGATGAGCTTCCGCCTGCACCAGCCGGTCTACGTCCTCTCCTACGCCAACCGCCGCCGCACCGAGATGGCGCGCGCCATGGCGACGGGCGCGAAGCTGCTCCTCCTCGACGAGCCCAGCGCCGGTATGAACCCCAAGGAGACCAAGGAGATCACCCAGATCATCCGCCGCTTCCGTGACGAGGGGGGCTACACCATCGTGCTGGTGGAACACAAGATGAACCTGGTGGGCGAGATCTCCGACCGGGTCGTGGTGCTCGACTACGGCGAAAAGATCGCGGAGGGCGACTACAAGGACGTGGTGAACGACCCCAAGGTGATTGAGGCCTACCTGGGCCGGAGGGAGGAGTGATGCCGGAACCTCTTCTCGAACTCAAGAACGTCAGCGCCTACTACGGCCCCATCCGCGCCTTGAACCAGGTCAACATGGTCCTCTACCCCGGGGAGATGGTCTGCCTGCTCGGCGGCAACGCCTCGGGCAAGAGCACGACCCTCAAGACCATCCTCGGGCTGGTGCAGGTGGGCGAGGGCGAGGTCTACTTCCGCGGCGAGCGCATCGATCCCAGGCCCACCTCGTACCGCATCGAGAAAGGGATGGCCGTGGTGCCCGAAAACCGCCGCGTCTTCCCCAAGATGACGGTCCGCGAAAACCTGGAGATGGGAGCGTACCTGCGCAACGACGCCAAGGGGATCAAGGAGGACCTGGAATACGTCTTTTCGCTCTTCCCGCGGCTGGAGGAACGCCTCGGCCAGATGGCGGGCACGATGTCAGGCGGGGAACAGCAGATGCTGGCGATGGGCCGCGCCCTCATGAGCCGCCCCAAGCTCATCCTGATGGACGAGCCGTCGATGGGCCTCGCGCCCAAGCTGGTGGAGACGATCTTCAAGATCATCAAGACCGTCAACGAACGCGGCATCACCGTCTTCGTCGTCGAGCAGAACGCCAACATCGCCCTCTCGATCGCCGACCGCGGCTACGTGCTGCAGACCGGCGAGGTGGTGCTGGAAGGCCCCGCGCAGGAGCTCCTGCACAACGAGGCCATGCGCCGCGCCTACCTGGGCGAGGTCTGAACCGGCCGCACCCACGACCGCCGCCTTTCGGGGCGGCGGTCCTTTATACGGCCTTCCGGCCCTGGCGCAGCCGGCGCGCTTTATCCGGGTGAGAAAGTTGAGTATACTTGCACTGTAGCGAATTTACAGCCGCGCACGCCGCGGACGAAAGGAGCAGCATATGAAGCGATGGATCATAGGACTCTTGGCCCTTAGCCTTGCGTTCGGTGTGGCTTCGGCGCAGACCCTGATTTACGGCCAGAGCGACCTGCCCAAGACCCTGGATTCCTCCGACGCGCAGGACGGGAACTCGCTCCGGGTGGCCTACCAGATCACCGAGACGCTGGTGGCCTTCAAACCCGGCACCGTCGACCCGATCCCCGGTCTGGCGCTTTCCTGGGAAGCCAGCAACAACGCCAAGGAGTGGACCTTCAAACTGCGCCAGGGCGTCAAGTTCCACGACGGCACCCCCTTCAACGCGGAGGCCGTGAAGTTCAACATCGACCGCTGGAACGACCCGAACAACAAGTACCGCGGGAACAAGCAGTTCGTCCCCTTCACCTGGGTCTTCGGCGGCTTCAAGGGCGACGGCTCGATCATCGACCGCGTGGAGGTCGTGGACGAGTACACCGTCAAGTTCTACCTGACCGACTCGGTGGGCTTCTTCCCCAACATGCTCGGTGCCAGCTACTTCGGCATCGACTCGCCCAAGGCCGTGATGGCCAACCCCGAGAAGTACGGGACCCCTGAAGTGGGCGCCGTCGGCACCGGCCCCTTCAAGTTCGACAAGTGGGTGATCGGCGACAAGGTCGTGCTGAAGCGCAACGACGCCTACTGGGGCGAGAAGGCCAGGGTGGACACCCTCGTCTTCCGCGGCATCCCCGAACCGGCCTCGCGCCTCGCCGAGCTGAAGGCGGGCGCCATCCACATCGCCAACAACCTCTCGCCCGAGGACAAGGTCACCATCGACGCCGACCCCAACCTCGAGGCCGTGGTCCAGAAGGGCCTGAACATCGGTTACCTGGCCTTCCACCAGAAGAACAAGCCGCTCGACGATATCCGGGTACGCAAGGCCATCGCCGCCGCGGTGGACTGGGACGCGATCGTCGACGCCTTCTACGCCGGTCTGGGCGAACGGGCGACCGAGTTCGTGCCGCCGGCGATGTGGGGTCGCGACGGCAACATCCCCGCCTACACCTACAACCCCGATCTGGCCAAGAAGCTGCTGGCCGAAGCGGGCTACCCGAACGGCTTCGAGACCGAGATCTGGTACATGCCGGTGAGCCGCCCCTACTTCCCCGCCCCGCAGCCGATCGCCGAGACGATCGCCACCTACCTGGCCGACGTGGGCATCAAGGCCACCCTCAAGACCGAGGACTGGGGCACCTACCTGTCGGACTACGACCAGGGCAAGTTCCCCATGTACATGCTGGGCTGGAGCCCCGACTACCCCGACCCCGACAACTACCTGTTCACCTTCTTCGGCCCCACCTCGATCAAGACCAACCTCGGCTGTGAGAGCGCCGCCTGCGAAGAGATCGGGCAGATGCTCGTCGAGGCGCGCACCGCGCCCGACATGGCGACCCGCAAGGAGCTCTACGCCAAGGTGCAGCGGATGGTGCACGAGCTGACGCTCTCCATCCCCGTGGCCCACAACAACCCGCTGCACGCGGTGCGTAAGGGCGTGTCGGGCTGGGTGCCGAGCCCCCTGGGCAGCTCCGAGAACCTCAACCTGGTCACCGTCAAGTAACGCAACCTCACCGGGGCGCGGCCGCGGCCGCGCCCCCTTCCCTTTGGAGGCTCCGTGACCGCCTACGCCATCCGCCGTTTTTTGAGCCTTATCCCCGTTCTCTTCGGCGTCAGCCTGCTCGTCTTCACCTTCATCCACATGATCCCCGGCGATCCCGCGGTCGTCATGCTGGGGGAGCGCGCAACGCCCGAATCGCTCGAAAAACTCAGAAGACAACTCAACCTCGACAAACCCCTCTTTTTCAACTTCGAAGCGGCCGTGGAGAAGAAATCTCCCGCCGCGCTTTTTGAAAGCCAGTACTTTACCTTCATCACGCGCATCCTGCACGGCGACCTGGGCGAGTCGATCTTCACCAAGGTGGACGTGGCCACCGAGCTGCGGGCCCGCTTCCCGGCGACCTTCGAGCTTTCGGTGGGGGCGATGCTGATCGCCCTGTTGCTGGCGATTCCAGCCGGCATCATGGCCGCGGTGCGCAAGAACAGCTGGCTCGACCTGAGCGTGATGACCGCGGCGCTGGTGGGCATCTCGATGCCGATCTTCTGGCTGGGTCTGCTGCTGATCTACCTCTTCGCCGTGAACCTGCACTGGCTGCCGCCCTCGGGACGGCTCGACGTGGGGATGCACCTCAACCCCGTCACCGGCTTCTACGTCATCGACGGCCTGATCACCGGCAACCTGGCCGCAACCGGCAACGCCCTCAAGCACCTCGTCCTGCCGGCGCTGGCGCTCGGCAGCATCCCCACCGCGGTCATCGCCCGCATGATGCGCGGGGCGATGCTGGAGGTGATGAACCAGGACTACATCCGCACCGCCCGATCGAAGGGGCTGGCCGAGCGGGTCGTGATCTGGAAGCACGCCCTGCGCAACGCCATGCTGCCGGTCATCACGGTGATCGGGTTGATGTTCGGTACGCTGCTCACGGGCGCGATCCTGACCGAGACGATCTTCAACTGGCCCGGTATCGGCAAGTGGCTCTACGACGGGATCGGGGCGCGCGATTACCCGATCGTGCAGGGCGGCACGCTCTTCATCGCCACCGTCTACGTCATCATCAACGCCCTCGTCGACCTTTCCTACGGGTTCTTCGACCCGCGGATCCAGTACCGCTAGGAGACGCCATGGCAACCTCCGAAGCCTACATGCGCACGCCGACCCAGCAGGCCTGGCGGCGCTTCATGCGCTCGAGCTCCGGCAAGGCCGGTCTCTTGATCGTGGGGTTCTTCGTCCTGCTGGCGCTGCTCGCCCCGCTGATCATGCCCTACGACGCCACCAAGGACCGCAACCTGCGCGAACGCCTCAAGCCGCCCTCGGCCGAGCACATCATGGGCACCGACGAGCTGGGGCGCGACATCTTCACCCGCGTCGTCCACGGCTCCCGCATCTCCCTCCGGGTGGGGGTCTTCGCCGTGGGCATCGCCGTCGTCGCCGGCACCTTTCTGGGGCTGCTCGCCGGCTACTTCGGCGGCCGCACCGACATGCTGATCAGCTGGCTCGTCGACATCATGCTCTCGTTCCCGTCGATCCTGCTCGCGATCGCCATCGTGGCCGTCATCGGTCCCGGAATATCCAACGCGATGATCGCGGTGGGGATCGTCCAGATCCCCATCTACGCGCGCCTCACCCGCAGCGTGGTGCTCTCGCTCAAGGAGCAGGACTTCGTCGCCGCCGCCGAGGGGCTGGGCGCCGGGCGGGCACGCATCATCTTCCGCCACATCCTCCCCAACGGGCTCTCGCCTCTGATCGTCCAGGCCACCCTCTCGATCGCGACGGCGATCCTGGACGCGGCGGGCCTGGGCTTCCTGGGGCTGGGCGCACAGCCGCCGCAGCCCGAATGGGGGCTGATGATCTCCAAGGGCTTCCTCTACTTCACCCGGGCGCCCTGGATCAGCCTCTTCCCCGGCGTGGCCATCATGATCGCGGTGCTGGGGTTCAACCTCCTGGGCGACGGCCTGCGCGACGCCCTCGACCCGCGGACCTCGCGTTAAGGCGGCGTTCATCCGACCTAATGCGGGAATAAGAAAGGTACTTTAGACTGTGCGTATGAAGCTCTGGAAACTGTCGCTGGGACTGCTCGCCCTGGGGCTGAGCGCCTGCGTGCCGGTGCTGGTGGAAACCGGCCCGCGCTACAGCGTGACCGAGATCGAATGGCTCACCCCCGAGGCGTCCGAACGCTGGACCTACTTCTTCGGCGATCCGCAGACGGTCTACCTCGACGGGAGGCCGATCACGCTCGAGCCCGCCCCCGCCCGCGAGCACATCTGGGCGGTCCCCGGCGCCCTGTGGGTGGACGGCCAGCCCAACCTGCGCGAGGTCCTTCCGCCGCTGCGCCTTCCGGCCCAGACCGTGGAGGCCCTGCCCGGATTCGACTACGTCGTCGAATCGCGGGTGGACCTGGAGGGGGTCTGGCTCTACGACGGCACCTGGTTCCGCCTCGCCGGGAAGCTCAAGGCCGGCGAACGCCTCCGCAGTGACGGCGTACCGTCCTATCCCGTACTCAAGGGGCTCGAGCGCGAGGAGGCCAAGGTGCTCCTGGACGAGGCCCTGGCCCGTTCGGGCAACCGTCCGCTCGTCGTCTACCAGCTCAGCGACGCCGTCTACCCCGACTACCGCTTCGATCCCAAGCCCCGGAGCTACCGCAAGGTCAGCCTCGCCGTGCAATACGGCGTTCCAAAGGAGTTCGTCTTGGGTCCCGTCACCCCGCCTGCCCCCGCCTGGGAGGTCCTGGACAAGGGCCCCTTCAGCGCCTACGCGGACACCCAGCCCTACGCGGTCCTGGCCGTGACCGAGAAAACCTTCCGGCAAAAGGTCTGGCCGCTGGCCGCGGGCCGCCGGGTTCCCCAGCCGGCGCCCCCTGCGATCGACTTCCGGCGCGACAGCGTGGTCGCCTTCTTCTGGGGCACCAAGCCGACCGGCGGCTACGCCATCAAGGTGCTCCGCGTCAGCTTGAAGGACGACGTGCTCGTGGTGCAGCTGAAGCTGATCCAACCCAAGCCGGGCAGCCTGGTCACCCAGGCGATCACCAGCCCCTACCTGCTGCTGCGGATCCAGGGGAAACCGGCCAAGGTGCGGTTCCTCGACGAAAAGGGGAACCTACTCAAGGAGGCCCGAGCCGAGTAGGCGGCCGACCAGGTAGAGCGAGCCCGTGACCACCACGGGCTCGCCCGGGCCTGCCGTCTCCGCCGCGCGCGCCAGGGCGGCGAGGGGGTCGGGTTCGTAGGGGTGGCCTCCCCGGGCCGCGGGCAGCGGCCAAGTGAGCACGACGCCGTCCGCCCGCGCCGCCAGAAGCTCGAGCATCGCATCCGCCGCCTTGTGCGGCTGGGCGCCGAAGACGAGGCGGTAGCGCCCGGGCAGCTCGGCGGCCAGCGCCCGCGCCGCGGGCGGGTTGTGGGCGCCGTCGAGCAGGACGGGCCTACCGCGGAAAATCCGGCGGTCGAACCGCCCCGGCAGCCGGGCGCGCTCCAGCGCCGATTGCACCGCCCCCTCCTCGAATCCCAGAAGCCGCAGCGCCGCCGCGGCCAGCGCCGCGTTCACGCGCTGGAAGGCGCCGCCGAGGGCCGGCGGGACCGGGAGGGCGAAGAGCGGATTCCCGGGATCGTAGACGAAAAGCGGCGCACCACGGTCGCGGGCGACCTCGCGCAGGATCGCCCGCGCCCGGCCGCGGGCCGCGGTGACGACGGGCAGGCCCGGAAGCACCGCCCCCGCCTTGTCCCGCGCCAGCGCCTCGAGCGAGCCGAAGCTCGCCAGGTGGTCTTCGCCCACGTTGGTGAGCACGGTCAGGGCCACGCCCTCCGCGGCAAAGGCCGTGGCGTCGCTCGCGCCCCCCACCCCGGCCTCCAGCGCCGCCCAGGCCACCCCCTCCGCCGCGAAGCGCTCGAGGGCGAAGGCGAGCATCCACTCGAAGAAGGCCGGGGGGTCTTCGAGGTCGAGCGCGCGGGCGCGCGCCACGAAGCGCACGAGCACCTTGGGGCTCACCGGGGCGCCGTCCACCCTTACCCGCTCGCGCGGATCGACGAGGTGGGGGCTGGTGAACGCCCCGGTGCGCACGCCGGCGGCGAGGAAGCCCTGCTCCAGGTAGGCGGCCACGCTGCCCTTGCCGTTCGTCCCCACGACGTGCACGAAGCGGGTCCCGGGGAGTGCGCCGCCCATGCGCGCCCACGCGGCGGCGAGGCGACCCGCGCCGCGTTCGCGGCCGGCGCGCCGCTGCGAGGAAAGCCAGCGAACCGCCTCCGCGTACACCGCCTACCCCAGCACGAGCGGCAAGGAAGCGCCCTCGGGTTCGGGCAGCGTGAGCGGGTCGTGCCAGCCCACCTCGGCGAGGGCGCGCTTCCACCCGGCGAAGGACTCGCCGTCCTCGAGGCGCAAGGCCGCCAGGCCCACCTCGGGGCCGCCGCGGGCGATCACCGCCTCGATCCAGGCCCACTTGGCGCTGGTGGAGCGCACCTCGACGCGCGGGCGCAGCCTGCGCAGTTCCTTTTGGATGCGCTTGAGCCGGGCTTCGATCGTCTTGATGCCGGCGAAGCGGTCGCCCCAGTGGGGGGTGTGGCGCTTGGGGACGAAGGGCGAGATGCCCAGCGCCACCGGGGTGATCTCGGCGATTCGGCGGGTGAACGCGATCATCTCGGAAATGTCGTCGTCGGTCTCGGTAGGGAGGCCGATCATCTGGTAGAGCTTGTACCCCTTGAAGCCCAGATCGCGGGCGATCTCGGCGGCGCGCAGCAGGTGGTCCTCGCTGATCTGCTTCTTGAGGAGGTCGCGCAGCCGCTGGCTGGGACCGTCGGAGGCGATGGTGAAGGTGCGCAGGCCGCCCTCCCTCAGGATGCTGGCGAGCTCGGGGTCCACCCGGTCGGCGCGGATGCTCGAGACCGACAGCTTGATGCCGCGCTCCAGCAGCGTCCGCCCCACCCGCTTGATGTGGGGGTAGTCGGAGAGCGCCGCCCCCACCAGCCCCACCTTGACCACCCCCTCGGGCACAACCTCGAGCACCCGTTCGGCGGGGACGTTGCGGGTGGGTCCGTACATCGTCCGCGCCAGGCAGAAGGTGCAGGGCCGCGGGCAGCCGCGCTCGGCCTCGACCAGGAAGACGCCGGGGAACTCGGACTGTTCGGCGACGATCTGGGAGTAGACGGGAAGCACGTCGAGGGGGGCGGTGGCCCAGTGGGGCTCGCGTTCGTCGCGGTCCGGGAGGAAGACCCCGGGCATCCCCTCGATCAGGTCCAGGAACTCGGCCTTGCTCTCCGCCTGGCGGTAGGCCTCGGCCAGCCGGGGCACGGTCTCCTCGCCGTCGCCGATCAGGATCGCGTCGGCGAAGGGGGCGAGCGGCCAAGGGTTGGAGCTGGTCAGCGGCCCCCCGACGAGGACGAGGGGGTCGCGGTCGTGGCGTTCCTCGCGCAGCGGCTCGAGCCCCGCGGCCCTCAGCAGCCGCACCACGTTGACCAGGTCGAGCTCGAAGGCCACGGAGATGCCGAAGACGTGGGCGTCGCCGGCGTAGCGCCCCGACTCGTAGGTGACGAGCCGCCCCGGCGGGGCCAGCTCGGCATCTTCGAGGAAGGCACGCTCGGCGGCGAAGTCGGGCTCGGCGTTGAAAAGGCGGTAGACGGTCTGGAAGCCCAGCGAGGCCATGGCCACCGCGTAGGTGTTGGGGTAGGCCACGGTGACGCGGAAGGGGGCGTCCTTGAAGATCGTCCCCCGTTCGCCGGCGAGCCGGCGCTGGATGCGCTTGCGCAGTTCGTCGTTCATAGAAAAAGCCCGCCGCGCAGGCGCGGCCGCTGGGGCGGGAGCGTCGGGGCGTCGGTCACGCAGCGGTTTGGGGTTTGGAAAGGGCGCGCAGGATCAGGTAGAGCACCCCTGCGATGATGAGCGCGGGAATCAGGAACTTCAGCAGCGCGACGATCAGCGCGGCGACGGCCAGGAAGAGCTTGCCAAGGAAGACCATGACCCAGCCGGCGAGCCAGAGCGCCACCAGGACGCCCACGACGATCAGCAGCCCGATCACGATCCACTCGAGCAGGTCCTCCAGGGTGTAACGGTCCAAGGCATTCATCCACGTTTAGTCTAGCACACTCAGGGGCAGGGCTAGGCGAGCGGGCCCACCGCGGCCTCGACGACGCGCAGCAGCTCGCCGCTACGGATCAGCTCGCGCAGCCGAGCCAGCTCGGGCTTGAGGTAGCGGTCGCGGTCCAGGTGGGGCACCTCGGCGCGGATGCGCGCGTAGGCGGCGCGCACCCCCCGGCCGGGCTCGAGCGGCCGGTGGAAGTCGAGCGCCTGCGCCGCCGAGGCCAGCTCGATGGCCAGCACCCACAGCGCGTTCTCGTAGATCATGCGCGCCTGCCGGGCCGCCGTCGTACCCATGGAGACGTGGTCCTCCTGGTTGGCGCTCGTGGGGATCGAGTCGACCGAGGCCGGGTGCGCCAGCACCTTGTTCTCGCTCACCAGGCTGGCGGCGGTGTACTGGCTGATCATCAGGCCCGAGTGCAGCCCCCCGCGCTCGGCCAGGAAGGCCGGGAGCCCCGAGAGCGCGGGGTTGAGCATCTGCTCCACGCGCCGTTCGGCGACGTCGGCCAGCTCCGCCAGGGCCACGGCGACGGCGTCGGCGGGCAGCGCCAGCGGCTGGCCGTGAAAGTTGCCGGCGCTGATCACCTCGCCGGTCTCGGGCACGACGAGCGGGTTGTCGGTCACGCTCGCCACCTCCACCAAAAGCGCCCGTTCCAGGTAGGCCAGCGCGTCGCGGCTGGCCCCGTGCACCTGCGGCACCGCCCGCAGCGAGTAGGCGTCCTGCACCTTGTCGCAGTCGGCGTGCGAGGCGGCGATCTGCGAGTCTGCGAGCAGCCGCCGCAGGTTCGCGGCTACGGCCTCGGCCCCGGCGTGGGGCCGAAGCCGCGTGACCCAGGCGTCGAAGGGGCGGTGGCTGGCCTTCAGCGCCTCGACGCTCATCGCCGCGGCCACGTCGGCGGTGCGCGCCAGCACCCGGGCGTCGTGGAGGAGCAGCACGAGCACCGCGCTCATCGCCTGGGTGCCGTTGACGAGCGCCAGCCCCTCCTTGGCCTCGAGGACCAGCGGCTCGAGCCCCAAACGGGCCAGCGCCTCCGCCCCGGGGAGCACCTCGCCCGCGAGCTCGACCTCGCCCTCGCCGATCAGCGGCAGCGCCATGTGCGCCAGCGGCGCCAGGTCGCCCGAGGCGCCGACCGATCCCTGCGAGGGGACGACCGGATGCGCCCCCGCGGCCAGGAGCGCGAGCAGGCGCTGGACCACGAGCGGGCGCACTCCCGAGTAACCGCGGGCCAGCGAGGCGGCGCGCAGCAGCATCATCGCCCGCACCACCTCGGCGGGAAAGGGCTCGCCCACCCCGATCGCGTGCGAGAGCAGCAGGTTGCGCTGCAGCTCGCGCACCGCCGCGGGCTCGATGCGCACCCGCGCGAACTTGCCGAAGCCGGTCGTCACCCCGTAGACGACGGCCCCCGAGGCCAACGCCCGCTCCACCACGTCACGGCTCGCCTGCATGCGTGCGCGGGCGGCCGCGGAGAGGGTCCAGGCGAGGCCGGCGCGCGCCGTCGTCACGATCTGGTCGAGGGTGGGCGCGGCGTCCAGTTCGGGCACGCCTTAACCTAACATGGAGGGGTGGAGCGCTACCGCACCCACGAGGGCGTCATCGTCGGCCGCAGACCGCTGCCCGGCGGCGACGTGCTGCTGCGCTTCGTGGGTCCCGAGGGGGCGCTCGACGCGGTAGCGCGCAAGGCCCAGCGCCCCGGCGGGCGCAGCGGCCGGCTGATGCTCTTCCACCACGTGCGCTTTCAGGCCTACCACAAACCCGACCGCGAGCTGGCCATCCTCACCCAGGCCGAGCTGGTGGGGCGGCTCGAGCGCCTCTCCGAACCCGGACGCTACGCCGCGGCCGCCTACCTGGGGGAGCTCGCCTACCGGCTGGCCGCCCCCGAGGTGGCCCCCGCCCTCTGGCCGGTCTTCACCAGCGGCCTGCGGGGCGTCGCCCGCCACGACCAACCGGCGCTGCCGCTCGTCTGGGCCGGCTGGCGCATGCTCGCGGCGGGCGGCCTGGAGCCGGGCCTCGCCAGCCGCTGCGGCCACCCCCCGACCCGGCTGGAGCTGGAGGGCGCGCTCGCCTGCGCGGCCTGCGCCAAAAGCCCGGCGCTGCCGCTGGGCGAAGGGGGCGCGGAGCTCCTGACCGTGCTGCTGCGCCGCCCCGGGCGCGAGGCCATGGCCCGGCTGGAAGCCGCGGCCTGGCGGCCGCTGCTCGCCGCCCTGCTTGGCTACGTCGCCTATCAGCTCGAGCCCCTGCGCTCCGAGGCCGCGGTGCGCCAGGCCTTCCTGAACGGAACCTAGGGCCACAGACGGCCCCGGAACCCCAGCCCCCACCCTCCCCCGCGCAGGCCGTAGGCGAGGTCGAAGCCCCCCTGCACCGGCAGGAAGCCAAAGAGCTGGGCCTCCACGCCGGCGCCCACGCCCAGCCCCACGGCCGCGCCCGGGAAGCGGGCGGGGGCCGCCCCCGCGTCCACGAAGCCCCAGAAGCTGGGCTTGACCAGCGCGGTCTCCAGCACCGGCGAACCGTGCGGCGGCGTCCAGGCCAGCTCGAGGTTGAGCACGCCCACCGCCGGCGCGGTCCAGGCGTCGGAGGGGTAACCGCGCAGCAGGCTGCGCGCCCCCAGGCTGAAGAGGGCGTCCTGCGGCGCGCCCGCCCCCGTCGCGGCGAGGTAGACGCGCCCCCGCAGCTCCAGGCCCCGTCCCAGCGGCCGGCGGACGCGGGCGTCGAGGTCGACCGCGTCGAAGACCGGCGCCCATCCCCGCGTGTACCCGCCCGAGAGCGCGTAGGCGCCGCGCCGGCGCCACGCCGCCTCCAGCCGCAGCCGGCTGCGGATCGGGTCCAGGCGCAGGCCGACCTCGGCCCCGGGCAGGCCGTCGTAGCGGAGCGAGGGCTCCACCGACCAGCGCCCCCCGACGTCACGCGCCAGCGCGACCCCGAGCAACCAGTCGGGCCGCGGGTTCCAGGCGGCCGAAACCCCCACCGCGCCCCCGGCCCCCTCGAGGTTGGTGGCGTACCACGCCTCGAGGTGGCCGCGCTGCAGCGGCCCGCCGCCGGCGCGCGCCCCCAGCTTGAAGAGGCTGAGCGACGGAGTAGCGTCGGGGTGGCGGCCGCTCAGGTACGAAGAGGGAGCGAGGCCCACCACCGGCAGCACGCTGAAGCGCGGCGGCATACGCTCCACCGCGGCCCGGGCCCGTTCGAGGCGCTCGCGCCAGCCGCGGTTGATGGCGCGGCCTTGGTTGGGGTCGCCGGGCGGCCGTAGCGGGATGCCGTGCGCTTCGAGGACGCGGTAGATCTCGGGCAGGCGGGCCCGCGTCGCCGCGTAGCCCTTGCCGATGAAGGCGCGCGCCTTGTCGAAGGACATGTAGGACTCGAGCGCCAGCCCCGGGTCCACGATGGCGTCGGCCGCAGCCAGGTCCGCCTCGCTGTTGCGGCGGATGATGTCGATGACCAGCTGGGTGACGTTGTCGATCAGGCTCTCGGGCTGGAAGGGCACCTCGCGGGTCACGTTGACGACGATCACCACCTCCGCGCCCAGCTCCCGCGCCATGCGCACGGGCACCGGCGCTTTGTAGGCGCCGTCGTAGTACCATTCGCCGTCCACCTCCACCGGCTCCATCAGCACCGGCATGGCCATGGAAGCGTGCACCGCGCGCGCCAGCGAACCCGAGGTAAAGAGGTGGGCTTCGCCGGTGCGCAGGTTGGAGGCGACCAGGTAGTAGGGCACGGGGGTCGCCCCCACCTGCGCCCCCTCCGTGAGCACCTCCAGCGCCGTCTCCAGGGGCGAGGCGTCGAGCAGCCCCCCGTCGATGGGGAAGTGAAAGCCCACGACCATGCCGGGGTCGATCTGCACGGCCAGCTCCTCGAGCACCTCGGTCGAGTAGCCGGCGGCGTACATGGCGCCGATCACCGAGCCCATCGAGGTGCCGACGATCAGGTCGACGGGCACGCCGGCCTCGTTCAGGGCCCGCAGCACCCCGATGTGGGCCATGCCGCGCGCCGCCCCCCCACCGAGAATCAGGGCCACCTTGGGCTGGGCCAGCACGGCCGACCAGAGCCCGAAAGCAATGACGATGGCGAGTCGCAGCGTCCGCATTTCCACGATGCTATCACCCGAGCCGCGGGTCTCACGTTTTTTCGCCGGTCGCGTATTGAACCGTTATAATACGGCCCAAGGAGGCTCCGATGCGCCCTAAGCACGCATGGATGCGCGAAACCTACGAAAAGAGCACGGAACGCGTGCCCGAGCGTCCGGTCGCGCACCGCACGCTCTCGAACATCGCCCCCGACCCCATCTACACCCCCGAAGACGTCCAGGGCTTCGACTACGACAAGAAACTCGGCTACCCCGGCGAGTACCCCTACACCCGCGGCGTCTACGGCTCGATGTACCGCTCCAAGCTGTGGACGATGCGCATGTTCGCCGGCTTCGGCACCGCCGAGCAGACCAACGAGCGCTTCAAGAAGCTGCTGGCCGCCGGTCAGATGGGCCTCTCCACCGCTTTCGACCTGCCCACGCTGATGGGCTACGACTCCGACCATCCGCTCTCGGCCGGCGAGGTAGGCAAGTGCGGGGTGGCCGTCTCCAGCCTCGCCGACATGGAGATCCTCTTCGACGGCATCAACCTGGAAGAGGTCACCACCTCGATGACGATCAACTCCCCCGCCAACGCCATCTGGGCCATGTACCTGGCGCTGGCCAAGAAGAAGGGCTTCGACTGGAACAAGCTCGGGGGCACGATCCAGAATGACATCCTCAAGGAGTTCATCGCTCAAAAGGAGTTCATCTTCCCGCCCGAGCCCAGCGTCAAGCTGGTGATCGACACCTTCGAGTGGGGCCCTGAGAACGTGCCCCGCTGGAACTTCATCTCGGTCTCGGGCTACCACATCCGCGAAGCCGGGGCGACCGCCGTCCAGGAGCTGGCCTTCACCCTGGCCGACGGCTTCGAGTACGTGGAAAAGGCGCTCGAGCGCGGCATGGACATCGACGCCTTCGCCCCCCGCATCAGCTTCTTCTTCGACGTTCACAACGACTTCTTCGAGGAGATCGCCAAGTTCCGCGCCGCCCGGCGCATCTGGGCCACCCAGATGCGCGAACGCTACGGCGCCAAGGACCCGCGCAGCTGGATGCTGCGCACCCACGCCCAGACGGCCGGGGTCAGCCTCACCGCCCAGCAGCCGCTCAACAACCTCACCCGGGTGGCCATCCAGGCGCTAGCGGCGGTCCTCGGCGGCACCAACAGCCTCCACACCGACGCCTACGACGAGGCGCTGGCCCTACCCACCGAGGAGGCGGCCACCCTGGCGCTCCGGCAACAGCAGATCATCGCCTACGAGTCGGGGGTGACCCACACCATCGACCCGCTCGCCGGCAGCTACTACGTGGAATGGTTGACCGACAAGATCGAGGCCGAGGCCATGCGCTACATCGAGGAGATCCGGCGCATGGGCGGGGTGATCCGCGGCATCGAGCAGGGCTACTTCCTGCGCGAGATCGGCGACGCCTCCTACCGCTTCCAGCAGGAGGTCGAGTCGGGCGAGCGCCTCATCGTGGGGGTCAACGCCTTCCAGGACGAAAAGGAGATCGAGGTGCCGATCCAGGAGATCGACCCCGAGATCGAACGCATCCAGGCCGAGCGGCTGGCGCGGGTGCGCCGCGAGCGCGACCCCGAGCGCGTCCAGGCGGCGCTCGAGGGGCTGCGCCAGGCCGCCGTGACCGGTCGGAACACCATGCCCCACTTCGTCGAGGCCGCCCTCGCCTACGCCACCCTGGGCGAGATGATGGACGTGCTGCGCGAGGTCTACGGGGTGTACGAGGAACCTGTGATGGTCTGACCGGTTCGTGGTAAACGGTACGTGGTGCGTGGTAGGTAGTTCATGGTAAAGATGCGCGGCCGGCTGCAAGCAGCCGGCCGCGACCACGCACCACCTACTACGCACTACGAACCGATCTTGTTCCCCTTCTCGTCGTACTTGTAGAACCCCTGACCGCTCTTGCGGCCCAGCAGGCCGGCCTGGACCATCTTCTTGAGCAGCGGCGAGGGGCGGTACTTGCTGTCGCCGAAGCCCTCGTACAGCACCTCCATGATGGCCAGCACGGTGTCGAGGCCGATGAAGTCGGCCAGCGTCAGCGGGCCCATGGGGTGGTTCATGCCCAGCTTCATTACGGTGTCGATGGCCTCGGGGGTGGCCACCCCCTCCATCACCGCCTGGATGGCCTCGTTGAGCATGGGAATGAGGACGCGGTTGGAGACGAAGCCGGGGTAGTCGTTGACCTCGACGGGCACCTTGCCCATCTTCTCGGCCGTCGCCATCACCAACCGGGTGACCTCGTCCGTGGTCTTGTAGCCGCGGATCACCTCGACGAGCTTCATGAGCGGCACCGGGTTCATGAAGTGCATGCCGATGAAGCGCTCGGGGCGGGTGGTGTAGCTGGCCAGTTTGGTGATGGGGATCGAGGAGGTGTTGGAGGCGAAGACGGCCTCGGGCTTGACCACCTTGTCGAGCGTCTGGAAGAGCTTGCCCTTGACCGACTCGTTTTCCACGATGGCTTCGACGACCAGGTCGCAGTCCGCGAAGTCCGCGGGGTTGAGCGTCGTTTTGATGCGGGCCAGGGTCGCGTCGGCCTCTTCCTGGGTGATCTTCTCTTTGCGCAGGAAGCGGTCGAGCGACCTTCGGATGGCCTCGAGCCCCTTCTTGAGGCTCAGCTCCTCGACGTCCATGAGCACGACCTCGTACCCCGACTGGGCCGCCACCTGAGCGATGCCCGAACCCATCTGCCCCGCGCCGATGACTCCGATCTTCTGGATCTCCATCACGTCCTCCTCCTACTTGAACAAGGGCGGTTCGATGCCCTCGGCCTCGGCCTTGGTGTAGAGCCCGTACTCGATGCCGTCGAAGAGCGCCTGCCAGGTGGCCTGGATCAGGTCGCGGCTGATGCCGATCGTGCTCCAGTTGCGCTCGCCGTCGGTGAAGGTTACGGTGACCCGCGCCCGCAGCTCCTGCTTGCCGCGCGGGTAGAAGGTGCGCACCCGCACCGCGGCCAGCCGGATGCCGCAGACGTAGTCTTCGAGCGGCCCCAGCTCGCTGCGCACCTCGCGCAGGGCGCCCAGCAGCACCTCGAAGAGGGTGGTCACCGGCCCGGTGCCCTCGGCGGCCACGTACTCGTCGTGGGAGCCCAGCTGGATGCGCAGGCTGGCTTCGACGACCGGCTGGTGCTTGCCGCGGATCACCTCGAAGAGCCGCAGCCGCTCGACCGTCATCGCCGGGTGGAAGCGGCCCGTCAGCTTGCCCAGCACCAGCTCGAGGCTGGCCTCCGCGTCCTCGTAGGTGTAGCCGGCCTCCTCGAGCCGCAGCAGCTCCTCGCGGATGCGCTGGTTGGCGGCCGAGTCGCCCGAGAGGTCCACGCCCAGCCGCTGGGCCAGGGACTCGAGGTAGCTGGCCCGGGCGATGCCCGGGAGCAGCAGCCGGCGCTCGTTGCCCACCGCCTCGGGCGGGATCGGCTCGTAGGTCTCCGGATCGCTGAGCACCGCGGCGATGTGCGAGTGGGTGCGGTGGGCGAAGACCTTGTAGCCCACGAAGGGGTGGTAGTCGAGGTCGCCCACCCCGATCTTGTTGACGATCGCCCGCGTGACCGGCGTCAGGTTCGCGAGCGCCTCGTCCGAGACGACGTCGATTCCCATCTTGAGCTTGAGGATGGGTATCAGCGTCGAAAGGTCGGTCATCCCGGTGCGCGCCCCGTAGCCGCCGATCGTGCCCTGCACGTGCTCGGCGCCCGCCTCCACCGCGGCGATGGCGTTGGCGACGGCGAGGCCCATGTCGTTGTGCCCGTGGAAACCGACGGTGACGTCCGGGTGCGCTTCCTTCACCGAGCGGATGCCCTTGGCCACCTCATGCATCAGCGAGGCCCCCACGGAATCGCCCAGCACCAGGATGTCGGCGCCCCCCTCCACGGCCGCCGCGGCCACCTCGAGCGAGTAGCCGCGGTCGTGGCGGCAGCCGTCGTAGAAGTGCTCCGCCGTGAAGATGACCTCCTTACCCAGCTCCTTGAGGTAGGCCACGGTCTCGCGCACCATCGCAAGGTTCTCCTCCAGCGTGGTGCGCAACACCTTCTCCACGTGCAGGCTCCAGGCCTTGCCGTAGATGTGCACGGTCCCGGTGTCGGCCTTGAGCAGCGCCCGCAGGTTCGGGTCACGGTCGGGGTCGGTCTCGGGCCGGCGGGTGGAGCCGAAGGCCACGAGCCGCCCCTTCAAGTCCAGATCGCGGGCGCGCTCGAAGACCTCCAGGTCCTCGGGCCACTGGTAGGGCCAGCCGGCCTCCAGATAGGGGATCTCGAGCCGATCGAGGAGCTGCAGGATCTCGATCTTGTCCTCGGGGGTGAAGCTCACCCCTTCGGAGAGGGCTCCGTCGCGGAGCAGGGTGTCCAGAATCGTGACCCGTCCCATGCCCTCAGCTTATACCGCGCGAAGCGGGCGCACGTCCTGCGTACTGCGTCACCAGCACCCCCACGATGGCCACCGCGCCGCCGACCACGGCCAGGAGGCTGGGCCACTCGCCCAGCCAGACCCAGGCGATGACGATGGCCAGCGCCGGCGAAAGGTAAAGGAAGCTGGTCACCCGCGAGGCCGGCGCCCGGCTGAGCGCGAAGGTCCAGGCGACGTAGGCCAGCATCCCCGGGCCCACCCCCAGGTAGACGACGCTCCAGGTCGCCGCGGGGGGCGCCGCAGCCAGCTCGGCGGGCAAACCGGGGAGCAACGGCAACATCCAGAGGGTGCCCGCCCAAAGGGTGTAGGCGGTGACCTCGAGCGGAGTGTAGCGTCCGTGCAGGGGCATTTGGAAGACGAAGTAGAGGCTCGTGGAGAACGCAGCAAGGACGATCCAGAACGCGCCCGGACTGAAGCGCAGCCCTCCCCCCTCCCCCAGGGCAATCAGCGCCACCCCCGCGAACCCGAGCCCGATGCCCGCCCACCCCAGGGGGGTGAGCCGCTCGCCGAGGAAGGAGACGGCGAGCAGCGCGGTGAAGATCGGGCCCGAGGCGATGAGCAGGCTCGCCGCGCCCGCGCTGACGGTGAGCTCGCCGTAGTTGAGCGCGACGTGGTAGACGGTGATCCCCAGAAACCCCAAAAGGGCGATCCGGCCCAGGTCGACGCGCCGGGGCGGGCGGACGCGCGCCAGCGCCGCGTAGACGACCAGGGTGGACGAGGCGACCAGGAAGCGGAGCAACGCCAGGTGCGCGGGACCGTACCCCTCCAGCCCCGCGCGGATGCCCGCGAAGGCCGAGGCCCACAGCACCAGGGTGAACGCGAGGGCGGAGAGGGTGGTGAGGTCCATCTCCGCCCAGTTTAGGCCTCCGCGTCGGACCGCGCTAGAAGCGGTAGGAGAGGCTGACCGAGAAGGGGCTGAAGACCGAGAAGTCGCTGCGGTCGGTCACGACCGGCGCCACCAGGAAGACGCTGCCCTCGAAACCCAGGGTCAGGCGGTCGCTGAACGCCGTCAGCGGCACGTTGATGCCCAGGGTGCCCCCGGGGAGCAGGCCGTAGCGGTCGCAGACGAAGGGGCCGCCGTTCGTCTTGGTGCAGGCGTAGTACAGCCGCGCGCGCGGCCCCGCGTAGGCGGAACCGAGCTCGGTGGGAACGGCGAGGTAGTAGGCGCCGTCGAGGGCCGCGCCCATCGTGTTCGTGGTCACCTCCACGTCGGTGTCGGGGACGCCGTCGTTGTTGGTGTCCACGTAGTCCCAGGTGGTGTAGCCGTTGTAGGCCATGTCCAGCGAGACCCCGAACGGACCCTGCGACCAGGAGACCCGGCCCGCGGCCCCGGTGTAGCCGCCGTAGAGGACGCCGCGCCAGGGGCCCTGCGCCACCTCGAGCCCCAGCCCCACGGGGCCGGCGCTGATGTAGAAGCCGTCCTCGTCGAAGTGGCCGGCGCGCGTCGAGGGCGGGTAAGGCCCGGTGGCCATGCCGCCGCTGTCGTAGATCGGCGCCGGGGTGATGGCGCCGGGGGCGCAGCCGAAGAACAGGAAGGTCAGCGACAGCCCCAATGCGGGAAACCAACGGTGTAGCTTCACGGTCGAGCTCCTTTCCGTAGCGGCTCCGCGGTGCCTCTCAGGAGCGGAATCCGATGGGTATATTCTATCTTATCTTTCTGGGGCGTTCCCACCCAGACGACCTCCCAGCTCAGGGGCACCTCGACCACCGCGTCGCCCTGCGCGCGGCGGAAGAGCCGCGGCTCTGGGCCGTAGGCCAGCCAGTGCTCGCCCGGCGGCAGACCCAGCTGCAGCCTTACGCTCGCCACCGTCCGCTCCGTGTAGCGGGCGGTCCACTCGATGCGGGGGTGGCGGCAGGCGGTCGCGGGAAGGGTGAAGGCGCAGGCCAGCAGGTAGCGCCCGCCGTTCCAGAGGCCGAGGCTGACCTGGCTTTGCGGGTCCAGGTCGAGCTCGCCGCTCCAGCGGGGCGGCTGCAACGCCGTGACGAAGGCATCGTTCACGAACAGCCCCACGGTCGCCCTGGCGGTGCCCTGGTAGCTGAGCCGCCCCTCGCGCTTCTGCGAAGGGGTCTGCCAGACCCAGAGGCGAAAGGGACGGGCGACGAAGTTCTGCACCACAGCGATACGGTCCCCCCGCTGCACCAGGGCCAGCCCCAGGTGGGTGAACTCGGGCTTGAGCAGGTTCCGGCGGTGGGGCGGGCTGCGGAGCCAGTCGTCCACGACCACGCCCGCGGCGTACTCCGGGGTGTAGCCCTCGTAGAAGGCGAGGTTCTCCCCCACGGTGACCTCGAGCACCCCCGCGGCCCACATGCGGTCCGCGGGGCCGAGGCCGTCGGGGTTGACGTGGTCGAAGAAGCCGCGCTCGAGCATGTCGAGCGCGTGCGCGCGGGCCGCGCGGTAGGCGGCGTCGTCCCAGGCGAGGGCGGCCAGGCCGTGCGCCTTGCGGGCCTCGTTGGTGAGCCGGAAGGCCTCGAGCTCGAGCGGCGTCTGCGCCAGCGCCGCCCCCAGCAGCACCAGGAGCACCAGCCACCTAGCCATGGTCCGCGGGCACCAGCCAGTACTCGAGGGCGCGGCTGAAGGGCCGGGCCTCCAGGAGCTCGCCCAGGTGGTAGGGCTCGAGGTGCATCACCCAGCGCCGCACCGTGTCCAGCGCCTCGTAACGCCCGGTGTAGCTGTACCCGAGCCCGAGGTAGAAGAGCCGGCTCAGCGAGGTTTCCCCGGCAAAGACGAGCGAGGTGGCCGTCTTGAGCTTGGCGCGCTCCAGCTCCTCGCTGTCGACCCCGCCCTTCTCGAGGCGCACGAGCTCCTCGCGGATCCGTTCCGAGACCTCCTCTTCGTGGGCGGGGTCCCCCTGCACGTAGACGAGGTAGACGCCGAGCTCCTCGAACTCGTGGTGGTAGGCCATCGCCGTCTCGGCCAGCCCCGGGTCGACGAGACGCCAGAAGAGCCGGCCGTTGTCGGGGTCGCCCAGCACGTCGGCCAGCACCCGCGCCGCGTAGCGCTCTTCGGCGGCGGCCGCGTGCCCCGGCGCCATGACGACGGCGTAGGCCTGGCTGGCCTTGTCGTAGGGCGTCCGCAGGCGGCGCGGTTCGGGGGTGAAGCCCGGGTGGTTGCGCGGCGCGGGCCCCTGGGACCAGCCGCGGGTCATCCGCTCGGCGAGCGCCAGCATCTCGTCCCAGTCCAGGTTGCCCGCGAAGGCGAGGGTCATGTTGTTGGGCACGTAGCGCCGCGCGTGGTAAGCCGCCATCTGCGTACGGGTCATCGCCTCGATGCTCTCGGTCGTGCCCAGCACCGGCTTGGCCAGGGGGTGGCGCCGGAAGTAGGCCTCCTGGGCGCGCTCGTAGAGCACGAAGTGCGGCCGGTCGCGGTAGAGCGCGATCTCCTCGAGGATCACCTTGCGTTCGGTCTCGAACTCGTCCTCGCGCAGCGCCGGGCGCATCAGGTCGCTGAGCAGGTCGAGCAGCCGGGGGGCGAACTCGGGCAGCACCGCGCCGTAAAAGACGGTGAGCTCCTCGTTGGTGAAGGCGTTGTACTTCGCGCCCATCTCGTCGAACTCGCGGTTGACGTCCCAGGCGCTGCGGCGCTCGGTCCCCTTGAAGACCATGTGCTCGAGGAAGTGGCTCACGCCCTCTTCGCCCGCCAGCTCGTCGCGGCTCCCCGTGCGCACGAAGTAGCCGAGGGCCGTGCTCTTGGCCTCGGGGTTGATCTCGGCGATCACGCGCAGGCCGTTGGGCAGCGTGGCCTCCCGGAACGTAAGCCCGCTCATGCCCCCACCTCCACGGTGCCCAGGCTGCCGATCCAGGGGTCGCGGTAGGGCCGCCCCGCAAGGAAGGCGTTGATGCGTTCGAGGGTCACGTCCATCACCTCGGCCTCCACCTCCTCCAGGCTGCGCGCCCGCTCGAGGATGAAGAGGTCGCGCGCCAGCGCGCCGGCACGGGCGCGGCTCGACTCGCCCGAGAGCACCAGGTCGGCGCGCACGCCTACCTTGGCGCGGTCCAGCTCCTCCCGGCTCACCCCCTGGGCCAGCCGCTCGATCTCCTCCTCCATGACCTCCAGCGTGGCCTGCGCGCGCTCCGGCATGGTTCCGGCGTAAGCGGTCAGGTAGCCGAAGCCCTTGACCGAGCCGGGGCTGGCGCTCACCGCGTAGACGAGGCCGCGCTTCTCGCGCACCTCGGTGAAGAGGCGGCTGCTCATGCCCCCCGAGAGCACGGCGACGGCGAGGCGCGAGGCGTAGTAGTCGTAGTGCCCCGGCGGCACGTCCTTGTAGAAGAGGCCGATCTGCACCTGTTCGGTCTCCTGCTGGATGTGGAACCGGTGCGGCACGGTCAGGCGCACGGCCGGGGGGGGCGGGGCCTCGCCGCTCCAGGCGCCGAGGTGTTTTTCGGCGATCCGAAAGACCTCGTCCGGGTCGACGCCGCCCGAGACCGCAAGGATGGAGCCCCCGGCTCCGTAGCGGCGGCGGTACTCCTCGCGCAGCGCGTCCGGGGTCATCCGCTCGAGCGCCTCCCGCTCGCCCTCGACGGGCTGCCCGTGGGGGCTCGCAAAGGCCCCGCGCCGCAGCCGGCCCAGCAGCTTGCGCGGGGGTTGGTCTTCGAGCGCCGCCAACTCCTGCAACGCCAGGGCGCGCACCGAGTCGAAGGCGTCGTCCGGCAGGTGCGGGCGCATCAGCAGGTCGGCGTAGAGCTCGAGCGCGGCCGGAAAGCCCTCGGGCAGCAACGAGGCGGAGAAGGTGGTGTACTCCACCCCCGCCCCCGACTGCCGCCGCACGCCCAGCGCGTCGAGCGCGTCGGCGAAGGCGCGGGCGCCGCGGGGCCCCGCCCCCTTCCAGAGCCAGGTCTCCAGCATGCTCGCCGCGCCCAGCCGTTCCTCGGGGTCGCTCGTCGCGCCTACGGGCACCAGGATGGTAAAGCTGAGTCCCGGGTTCCAGGGTTGCGGTTCCACCGCCACCCGGAGCCCGTTGTCCAGGGTATGCACAACAGGGGCCGCCACCCGAAGATTATACTTTCCGGTCTTGCCCGATCGGGTTCAGCCGCCGCGCGGCGGGTAGAATGGCCGCGTGACGCGGCGGGAACTCATCCAGCGGCTGGTGCGGCCGCTCGAGCGCGAGCTGGCCACCGGCTGCCGGGACCGGGTCGTGGCCGGCGGCCTGGAAAAGCTGGTGCACAACCTGGCCAAGCCCTTTCCCGAGGTGATCGAGCTGCTCGAAGGCTACGCCGCGCTCGCGCCCGAGGCCCGCTGCGCCCGCCTGCGCGAGGCGCTGGCGCGGCTGGGCGTAGCGGACGCGCCCGCAGGGGCGCCGCCAAAACCCCGCCCCGCCCCGAGCGAGCCTGCGGCCACCGAGCTGGACGCCCCGGTGGATGCGATCCCCCTAGGCCCCGGCGGCCCGCAGAAGATGCGCTCGCTGGGGGTGCGCACCCTGCGCGACCTGCTCTTCTACTACCCCCGGCGGCACGAAGACCGCCGCACCCTCCCCGGCTTCGCCGCCCTCGCCCCGGGAGCCAAGGCCACGGTGGTGGCCACGGTGCTCTCCAAGAGCCAGGTCAAGACGCCGCGCAAGAAGATGCTCATCACCCAGGCGCGCCTCGCCGACGAGCACGGCCACAAGCTGACCGCCGTCTGGTTCAACCAACCCTGGGTGCTGGGCCAGCTCAAGGAGGGCGAGAAGATCGTGGTCACCGGGCGCTACAGCGTCCGCGGCCGGGTGCGCAACCTGGCCGTCGAGTACTTCGAGGCCGAGGGGGGCGAGCAGCTCTCCACCGGCCGCATCGTACCCGTCTACAGCCTGGGCGAGCGGATGAGCCAGGCCTGGCTGCGCCGCAGCGTCGGGCGGGCGCTCGAGGCCGTGAAGGAAATCCCGGACCCGCTCCCGGAGGCCCTGCGCGACGAGCTGAACCTCGCGGACCTCGACTTCGCGCTCCGCCAGATCCACTTTCCCGAAAGCGAGGAGCACCTGGCCCGGGCGCTCGGACGGCTGAAGTTCGACGAGTTCCTCTTCCTCGAGCTGCGGGTCCTGCTCACCTCCGGCGCCTCGGCGCTGGTGGGCCAGATCTTCGAGGTGCGCGAGGAGGACCTGCGTACCTTCCTCGGCTCGCTGCCCTTCGCGCTCACCGCCGCCCAGAAACGGGTGCTGGACGAGATCCTGGCCGACATGCAGAGCGAACGCCAGATGGCGCGGCTCTTGCAGGGCGACGTGGGCTCCGGCAAGACCGCGGTGGCCGCCGCCGCCCTCTACGTCGCCGCCAGAAACCGAAAGCAGGGGGCGCTCATGGCCCCCACCGAGATCCTCGTCAAGCAGCACTTCGAAAACCTGACCCGCTACCTCTGGCCGCTGGGCGTGCGGGTGGAGCTGCTGACGGGCAGCATGAAGGCCGGCGAGAAGAAACAGGTCTACCGGCGCATCGAGAACGGCGAGGTGGACGTGGTCGTGGGCACCCACGCATTGATCCAGAAAGAGGTCCGCTTCCGCGAGCTGGGCCTGGCGGTGATCGACGAGGAACACCGCTTCGGCGTTATGCAGCGCCGCGCCCTGCTGCAGGGCCGGCCCGACGTGCTGGTGATGACGGCCACCCCCATCCCCCGCTCGCTGGCGCTCACCCTCTACGGCGACCTGGAGGTGAGCGTAATCGACGAGATGCCCCCCGGCCGCAAGCCGGTGAAGACGCGGCTGCTCACCCAGAAGAGCCGCAAGGACGCCTACGCCTTCGCCCGCAGACTGATCGGCGAGGGCCACCAGGTCTTCGTCGTCGCCCCGCTGATCGAAGAGTCCGACGCCGAGGTAATGGCCGAGGTGCGCGCGGCCACCGAGCTGGCCGCCGAGGTGGCCGGCCTATTGCCCGAGGCGCGGGTGGAGGTGCTGCACGGACGCATGAAGGCCGAGGAGAAGGACGCGCTGATGGAGCGCTTCCGCAACCGCGACTTCGACGTGCTCGTGAGCACCACGGTCATCGAGGTGGGGGTGGACATCCCCGGGGCCAACCTGATGATCATCGAGAACGCCGAGCGCTTCGGCCTCGCCCAGCTGCACCAGCTGCGCGGCCGCGTGGGCCGCGGCGGCGAGCAGGCCTACTGCATCCTCGTCGCCGGCGACGCCAGCCGCAAGACGATGCAGCGCCTGCGGGTGATCGAAAAGTCCACCGACGGCTTCTACGTGGCCGAGCAGGACCTGAAGCTGCGCGGCCCCGGCGAGCTGCGCGGCACCCGCCAGTCGGGTCTGCCCGACCTGCAGCTGGGCGACCTGACCAGCGACGTCGAGATCATCGAGCAGGCGCGCGCCACGGCCAAGCGCCTCCTGGAGGCCGACCCTTACCTGACCGCGCCCGAGCACCAGGCCCTAAGGCGCGAGCTCCAGCTCCGCGGCGAGGCCGTGGGGTTGCGGGAGATAATTTAAACTATCCCCATGGAGGCCAAACGAGCGGCGCGGCTGCTCGCGGCGCACCTCGAACAGCCCCTGGAGGTCTGGCCGGAGTTCAACCCGCGGCGCGTACCCTTTGCCGTCTACGACGAGCGCATAGAGGGGCTTAGGGCCGCTACCTGCTACGCCCGGCTCGCCTTTCAAACTCCCGCCTACCAACTGCGCATTACCTGCCATGGACTTCGTACTGCGCATCGCCGCCTTCCGTCATTCCGGACGAGCGGGCCGACGGCCCGCGAGAGCCGGAATCTTAAAACGCGCGGAGGGGGAGCCGGCGGTTCGAAGCATGCGCGGTGACGATGGCGCGTCGATGGACTTTCTCAGCAACGGAAAACTTCGGCTAGCGGTTGCCGCGCTCCACTGGCCCGGGCAACGAAGGCTGGGAGGAGGCAGCAGCAGCAGCAGCAAGATCCCCGATCTCGGCACTCCGCGCCTCGTCGGGGATGACGGGGGGGTAAGGGACCAGGCTGCAGGTGGCGAAGCAAACGAAGGGGACGCCTAAGCACCGGGCCTGCACGGTTTTGCATTAAGAATAAGGGGCTGGCATAGCTGACACCCAAAGGAGGTTAAGCTATTGCCGGTGTACACAAGAAAGAGTCGCCTCAGCAAGGCCAAGCGTTTGCGTTTGCTCGAACACTTCGTTGCGGGCACTACCGCACGGGCAGCGGCTGAGCTTGTAGACGTGAACCGCAACACGGTAAACCGCTTTTACTTTGCCCTGCGCACGATCATTGCCGAGGAGATGGAGAAGGCCGCCCCGCTACACGGGGAGGTGGAAGTGGACGAGAGCTATTTCGGCGGCAGGCGCAAGGGTAAACGAGGTAGAGGAGCCGCTGGTAAGGTGCCGGTGTTCGGCTTGCTAAAGCGCGGTGGGCGGGTCTACACGCTCCCTATACCGAACGCGAAGGCAAAGACGCTCATGCCCATCATTGAGTCCCGAGTGGTACCTGATAGCATTGTTTACACCGATAGCTTCGCGGGCTACAACATACTGGACGTTTCCAGCTTTCACCACCGTCGCATAGACCACGGCAAGGCCTTTGCCGAGGGGGAAGAGAATAAACGCCATATCAACGGCATCGAAAACTTTTTGGAATCAAGCAAAACGGCATCTACGCAGATACAACGGCATCCCGCGCAAGCGCTTCTACCACTTCCTCAAAGAATGCGAATGGCGCTTCAACGGAGGAAACCACAAAGAGCTTTACCGCCAGCTGTTAGGGTGGGCCAGGAGGGAGGGGTTGCTTAAGTAGGCCAGCCCCAAGAATAAAGCTGTCAGGCTTACGTCCGCTACCCGATACGCCTGCCCGCCTTTCAAACTCCCGCCTGCCTACTCCGCTCACCACCTTTCACGCACTACGTACTACGCACCGCCCCTCCCCGTCATTCCGGACGAGCGGGCCGACGGCCCGCGAGAGCCGGAATCTTGATAGGCATGGCTTAATGGAGCTGTCGCGCAAAGGCAGGCGGCGGCAACGGTACATCGGTTCTCTCGTTACCCGCGGCAACAAGATCCCCGATCACGGTGCTTCGCACCTCGTCGGGGATGACGAACAAGGGGAACGGACAAACCCGTAAGACGCCGGATCTCCGCGGCTACGCCGCTCAACCCGGGGTGAGGAGGCGGGAAGAAGAACCCCACGGTAACTGCGGGATCCCGGACCGCGCCGTCGCCCACCCGTGCGGGCGGCGAAAAACCAGCTGCGGCACCGGCGCGCCCCGGCCCCAGGGGCGCTTCCTTTGGCGCGGCGACGAGCGGGCAAGCGCCGCCGGCGCGTCGGCGCGGGCCCCTGCGCCCGCCATCACGGGTCCCGCGCGCCCTGTTCTAGAATGGAGCCGTGCTCCGGATCCGCCCCGCCACCCCGGAAGACGCCGCGCTTTTGGCGCGGTTCCGGGTGCTGCTCTTCCGGGAGATGGGGCGGCTCGAGGGAGACGAGGCCGAGTTCGCCCACGCCTCGGAAAACTACTTCGCCTGGGCGCTCTCCACCGAGCGCGAGGTCGCCTGGATCGCCGAGGAGATGGGCGAGGCGGTGGCGGTGCTGGCGATGACGCTCGAGCCCATGCCACCCAAACCCGGCCGCCCGCGGCTCGTCGAAGCCTTCATGCACAACGTCTACGTCCTTCCCGACCGCCGCATGCGCGGCCTGGCGGGCCGCCTGACCCGCACGGCGCTGGACTACGCGAAGGCCGAGGGCATCCGCCGGGTGCGGCTCTTCACCTCCGACGACGCCCGCTGGATGTACGAACGCCTGGGCTTCCAACCCCACGGCCGCTACCTGGAAATCAAGCTCTGAACGTGTTGAAGCGCCTGCCCCACCCCCACGTGCCCGCCGAGCACTCCCCCGGCGGGCGACGCCGCGCAGTGGAGCTGCAGCGCTTCCTGGCGCGGCTCCACGACGCGCTCGAACCGGTGCGTCCGGTGCCGCCGGTCACCCTCTTCGTTCTCGACGAGCACGACTGGCGGCGCTTCACCCGCCTTCCCTACGGCTACCCCTTCCAGCGCAGCAAGCCCGGCGAGGGCTACGGCGTCTTCGCGCCGCTGCGCTACCCGGAGCGGCTGCTCGAGCGCCTGACCCACGTCTTCGCCGAGGCCGCCCGGCGCGGCGGCCGCCTGCCCGGACCGCTGGCGGTCTTTTTGGATCTGATGATCGCCCACGAATACGCCCACGCGGTGGCCGTGGCCTGGGGGTTGAGGGCGCGGGTGCGCTGGGTGGACGAGTTTCTGGCCAACTACCTCTACATGCTGGCCCTCCACCGCACGGACCGCGAACTCTACGCCCAGGCGCGCGCCTGGGCCGAGCTGGCGAGCCGGCTCGAGCCCCAGCGCCGCAGCCTGGGGGGCTTCGAGCGCTACCCCCGCCGCCCTCTGGGGGAACAGCTTTGGTTCCAGGGCGTCTTCACGCTCGAGGCGGCGCGCATGATCGAAGAAAACGGAGACCGTTTCGTAAGGCGCCTGCTCGAGGCCGCCCCGCTCACGCGCCGCGACCTGCACCGGAAGCTGCTCGCTGCCGAGCCGGGCCTCAAGGCGTTCTTTCGCGTCTTCGGGGAAAAGGTAACCTGAGGGCATGGAGCGCGTCTTCGTCACCCGCAACCTCCCGGGCCCCGCCCTTGGCGAGCTGCGCCGGGCCGGCTACCAGGTGGACGTCTGGCCCGAGTTCACCGCCCCACCGCGCGAAGCGTTGCTCGAGCGGGTTCGCGGGGCCGCCGGCCTGATCACGATGCTCGAGGACCGCGCCGACGCCGAGCTGATGGACGCCGCCGGCCCCCAACTGAAGGTGATCGCCCAGTACTCCGTGGGGCTTGACAACGTCGACCTGGAGGCCGCCCGGAAGCGGGGCATCGTGGTGACCCACACCCCGGGGGTGCTCACCGACGCCACCGCCGACCTGGCCTTCGCGCTGCTGGCCGCCGCCGCCCGCCGGGTGGTGGAGGGCCACGACTACGTCCGGCGGGGCGAGTGGAAGACCTGGCACCCCGAGCTGCTGCTGGGGCCCGAATTGCACTGCGCCACCGTGGGCGTCGTCGGCTTCGGCCGCATCGGCCAGGCCTTCGCCCGTCGCGCGCGCGGCTTCGAGATGAAGGTGCTCTACGCCAGCCGCCACCCCAAACCCGAAGCCGAAGCCGCGCTGGACGCCGAGCGCGTGGAGCTCGACGAGTTGCTCGCGCGCGCCGACTTCGTCAGCCTGCACACCCCGCTCACCCCCGAGACGCACCGCCTCATGAACGCCGAGCGGCTGGCGCGCATGAAGGAGGGCGCGGTCCTGGTCAACACCGCCCGCGGCAAGGTGGTGGATACCGGAGCGCTGCTGGACGCGCTCGAGCACGGACCCCTCTTCGCCGCCGGGCTCGACGTGACCGACCCCGAGCCGCTTCCGGCGGACCACCCGCTGCTGCGTCATCCCCGGGTGGTCGTCACCCCTCACATCGGCTCGGCCGGGATGCGCACCCGGCGGCGCATGGCCGAGATGGTGACCCACGACCTCCGGGCGGTGCTCGAAGGCCGCGCCCCGAAGCACGCCGCTGTGCTCCCCTAAGCTGCTTCGCACTCGCTGGAACCGCTTAGGGTAAGATGTCTACAGGTGCAGGTTCAAAAACCGGTACGCACCTGGGGAACGGGAGCGCGGCATGGTCCTTTGGTACGTCCTTATTGGATTTTTCATCGGATGGGTGGTCGAGTGGTTGATCGACGTGGTCTACTGGCGGCCGCGGCTGCGGGCGGCACGGGCCGAGCTCGAAACCTGCCGGCAGCAGCTGGCCGACGAGCAAGAACGCGCCATGCTGTTCCAGGCCAAGATCGAAGCCCTGGAGGAGGAAGGCAAGGGGCTGCGCGCGCGGGTGCAACGGCTCGAGGGTGAGCGCGACCGCTACCGCCATGAACGAGACGCCGCGCTGGCGGAGCTGCGCAGCTACGCCGCGGCGGCCGTCGAGCCCGAGGCCTCCCCCGCGGCCGGCGACGACCTGAAGCGGATCGAGGGCATCGGTCCCAAGATCGAGCGGCTGCTGCAGCAGGCCGGGGTGCGAACCTTCGAGAAGCTGGCGGCAACGCCGGCCGCACGCCTGAAGGAGCTGCTTGCGGCCGGCGGGTCCCGGTTCCGGCTGGCGGACCCCGGCAGCTGGCCGCAGCAGGCGCGGCTTGCCGCGGAGGGCCGCTGGGACGAGCTCGAGGCCTACCAGAAGATGCTCAAAGGCGGGCGGAGGCGCTGACGCCGTGCCGGGCCACCGTCACCCCGTCGGTCTGGACGTCTTCAAGGCGCTGGTCGCGCTGCTGCTGCTTGCCCTGCTGATCGGCGGCCGCCCCCAGGCCGCGGCGCCCACCGTGAACGCCGCGGTGGATCCTAGCGGGACCGTGACCCTCAGCGGCACGGCCCCGCCGGGGCGGCCGGTGCACGTCACGGTTACCGCCGCCGGGGGCGCGGTGATGGAGCCGGAAGCCCGGTCCGACGACGCCGGGCGCTGGCTGACCGCGCTCACGCTGGCGCCCGGCCCTTACACGGTGCGCGCGGCCATCGGCCCCGTGGCGTCCGCGCCGCTGCGCTTCGTCGTGCCCGAACCGGCGCGGCTCGCGCCGCTGTCGATCGACCCCCCGCCCTCCCCGGCCGCCGGTTCCCTCACCCTCAGCGGCCGCGCCGAGGCGGGCCGTGAGCTCCGGGTCTTCCTCGACGGCCGGCCCCTTGAACTGCGGCCTCCCCTGGTCAGCGGAGACGACGGGCGCTGGAGCCTGACGCTCGAACTTGGCGCCGGCGGGCACACGGTCTATCTGGCCTACGTGGAAGCGCCGCAGCGGGTCAGCGACCCGCTGCTGCTGGAGGTCCGCGAGGCCGCGCCCGCCACGCCCTTCCGGCCCGCGGTGAGCGGGGGGCACGCCTACGTGGTGCAGGAGGGCGACTGGCTGAGCAAACTGGCCGAAACCTTCCTGGGCGACCCGGAGCGCTACCCCGAGATCCGCGCGGCCACCAACGCCAAGGCGGCCGTCGACGACGCCTTCACCCCCATAGCGAACGACGGTCTGATCCGCCCCGGGGAGCGAATCTGGATCCCCGCGCCCTGAGCGTCAGCCTTCCGCGCCGCCGTCGGGCTCGATGCGGTAACGGCAGCAGGTGTCGCCTGCGGTCATGGAGCACTCGCGCACCAGCGACACCCCCAGCAGCTCGCTGAAGAAGTCCATCTCCACCTGGCAAAGCGCCTGGTAGTCCCGGGCCAGCGCCAGCTTGGGGCAGCGGCGCTGCTCGAGCACCAATCCCGAGGCCTCCCGGCGGCTTTCGGCCTGATAGCCGCGCTCGGTCAGCCACTCGGCCAGGCGGCGGGCGCGCTCCTCGAGCGTCAGGCCCTGAAAGCCCTGGCGCCAGGTTTCCAGCTCCTTCTTGTAACGGGCGCGCAGCACCCGAACACCCGCGCCGGGGCCGTAGAGCTCCTCGATCTGCTCGAGCATCTCGCGGCACATCCGGGCGTAGGCGGTGGGCTCGTCGATCGCCTCGAACAGCCGCAGCGGCCGGCCCCGCCCCTGGACGGGCCGGGTACTCACGCGCACCAGCCCGTCGCGCTTGAGGTCTTCGAGGTGGCGGTAGATGGCCACCTTCGACAGCCCCAGCTCGCCGGCCAGCTCGGCGGCGGAGGCCTTGCGAAGGCGCAGATGTTCGAGGATGCGCTGCTTTGTGGAACCGAGCCTCACGTACCCTACCTCCCCTTGCAGCATGGCACGTCCGCGCTCAGCGGCGGTAGGTGCCCATCCATTCCGCCTCCGCCAGCACGGCGCCGTCCATCGCCCGGACCACCTCCGCGGCGGTGGCCCCCGGAGGAAGATCGAGCGACGGGCGGTCCAGCGCGTAGAGCCGGAAGAAGTACCGGTGCGCCGGACCCGGCGGCGGGCAGGGCCCTCCGTAGCCGAGGGCGCCGTAGTCGTTGGTGCCCTCGGTCAGCTCCGGGCTGCCGCTCGCGCCTTCGGGCAGGCCCTCGAGCGCGGGCGGAAGGTCGTAGACCAGCCAGTGGACGAAGGTGCCCGAAGGGGCGTCGGGGTCCGACATCACCAGCGCAAAGCTGGCGGTGCCCGCCGGAGCGCCGGACCAGCTCAGGGGCGGGCTGAGGTTCTGCGCCCCTTCGCCGCAGTAGGCGAAGCGGGCGGGCAGGGGTTCGCCGTATCCGAACGCAGGGCTGACCAGTTTCATGGTGGCCTCCTTCCCGAACCAGAGGGATACCGCAGCCGCAACCAGTACGGCACCGAGAAGCAACGCGAACCCGAAGACGCGTCGGTTGAGCACCTTGACCTCATTGTACCCCCGACAGGACATTCTTCCTAGTGATTCCTTGGGAGAATGTGGTAAGCGATCCGTTGCTGGAACCAACTTGGTGCATGCTTCGCGCGATGACGTCGGCCACAGCCACGAGCTGCGAAAGGAGGAAGTATGCCACGCTGGATGAAGCTAGGGTTATGGATGGGGCTGTTGCTGGGCCTGGGCGGCCTGGCCATGGCCAAGCAGTCGGACTCGGCCTGCGTGCAGTGCCACACCGACGTGACGCCGGGCGTGGTGCACCAGTTCCACGAGGGGCGGATGGGCACGAACGCCTACCTGCCGCTGGACTGCAGCACCTGCCACGGCAGCGCCCACACCACCGCCGAGGACTTCGCCAAGGCCACCTTCCCCACGCCCGACACCTGCATGGGCTGCCACGCCGACAAAGTGGAGCAGTTCAGGGCCGGCAAGCACGAGCTGGCGTGGTACGCCATGAAGACGCAGAGCGCCCTCCACGCGCAGCCCAGCGCCATCGTGGGCGAGGGGTACCGCGGCTGCTCCGGCTGCCACAAGATCGGGCGCAAGGGCTACATCGGGGCCGAGGCCGGCAACACCGGCCCGCTGAAATGGGACGGCGGCGAGGAGGCCTCGCAGTACCGCTACGGCAACGCCCAGTGCGACGCCTGCCACACCCGGCACAGCTTCAAGAAGACCGAGGCCCAGGACCCGCGGGCCTGCTCGAACTGCCACATGGGCTTCGACCATCCCCAGTGGGAGATGTACATGTCGTCGAAGCACGGCATCACCTGGGACATCGACGGCAACCGCGGCTGGGACCAGGGCGGCCGGGCACCCACCTGCCAGACCTGCCACATGCCGGGCGGCAACCACAACGTCGAGACCGCCTGGGGGTTCCTGGCGCTGCGCCTCCCCACCAAGGAGAACGTGGAAAAGCTGGCCGCGAGCGTGAACGACACCGGCCTTAAGGCCAACCTGCAGAAGCTGGCCAAGCTGCTGCCCAGCGGCCACTACGTCGACCTCGACGACGACGTGCAGTGGACGCTCGACCGGGCGCTGATCCTCCAGGTCAACGAGATCCTGGACCCGAACTTCCAGCCCACCGAGCGCTTCTTCGAGATCGTGGCCCAGGCGCGCGCGGCCCGCGGACCCGAGGAGTTCAACCGCCTGCGCCTGCAGATGAAGGCCACCTGCCAGCAATGCCACAGCAAGGAGTACGTGGACGACTTCTTCCTCAACGCCGACAAGATCGTCAAGCTGGCCGACCACGAGTTCGCCAAGGCCATCCAGGCCGTGCAGGGGCTCTACCGCGACGGCATCCTCAAGAAACCGGAGGGCTGGAAGTGGGCCCCCTCGGTGGCGCAGTACTACGAGAACCGGACGCCCATCGAGCTGGACCTCTACCTGATCTACATGGAGTACCGCCAGCGCACCTTCCAGGGCGCCTTCCACATCAGCAACGACTACATGCACTGGTACGGCTGGGCGCCGCTCAAGGAGCACGTCAACCGCATCCTGGCCGAAGCCGAGCGCATGCGCGCCGAACAGAAGAAGTAGCCGCCGCTGCTCCCGGCCCCCCGCAGGCGCGGGGGGCTTTGTTTACAATGCGGCCAGGAGGACGAAGATGGCCGTAATGGAATCGCAGATGGTCCCGCTGGGCAGCCCGGCGCCCGGGTTCGACCTGCCCGACGTGGTGAGCGGCCGCAACGTGAGCCTGCACGACTTCACCGGCCGGCCGCTCCTGGTGGTCTTTATGAGCAACCACTGCCCCTACGCCCGCCACATCGAGCGCAAGCTGGCCGAGGTGGCGAACGCCTACGCCGGGCGCGGCGTGGCCACGGTCTGGATCTCGAGCAACGACGTGGAGAACTACCCGGCCGACGCCCCCGAAAAGCTGGCCGAGCAGGCGCGGCGCGTGGGCGCGCGCTTCCCCTACCTGTACGACGCCAGCCAGGAGGTCGCCAAAGCCTACAAGGCCGTGTGCACCCCCGACCTCTTCCTCTACGACGCCGAGCACAAACTCTTCTACCGCGGCCGCTTCGACGCCACCCGGCCCGAGAAGGGCACGCCCGGCGGCGAGGACCTGATCCTGGCCCTCGACGCGCTGCTGGCCGGTCAGGACCCGCCCGAACCGCAGCACCCCAGCATGGGCTGCAACATCAAGTGGAAGCCGGGAAACGAGCCCGACTACTTCGGCTAAACCGGCCGGCTAACCCAGCGGCAGCGTGCGCCGCTGCCGCTGGGCTTCCTTGTCGACCAGCTCGTTTTCGCGGTGGCCGGCGTGGCCGCGGGTCCAGTGCCAGTACACCTCGTGGCGCCGGGTCTCTTCAAGCAAGGCTCGCCATAGGTCCTGGTTCTTCACCGGCTGCCGGCTCGCCGTCTTCCAGCCGTTCTTCTGCCACTTCTCCAGCCAGCCGTCGGTGAAGGCCTTCTTGAGGTACTGCGAGTCGGTGTAGAGGTGCACCACGCAGGGCTTCTTGAGCGCCCGGAGGGCCATCACCGCGGCGGTCAGCTCCATGCGGTTGTTGGTGGTGTTCGGCTCGGCGCCGCTGATGAGCTTTTCGCGGCCGTTGCAGCGCAACAGCGCCGCCCAGCCGCCGCGCCGCTTGTCGTCGGCGGAGCCGTCGGTGTAGACCCCAGCCATACAAACACGGTGTATCCATGTCAAAAATGAGGGTAGATTATGCCACCATTCCATGAATAGATGGGTTGCCCAAGGGCGAAAGGAGGGGATCATGAGCCGAGAAGCGACGGATATTCGGAAGCTGAGTCAGAGTGTTGAAGGCCAAGGTGTAAACCCCAGGGGTGTCCGTGACCTCCTGAGCTTGCCGGTTGATAATCCACTTGAGCTTGACCGCGTGACCCAGGCTTTGGGTCTTCCGGCTTTCCTCGTCAACCTGCACCTGGCAACGAAGGTCAAGGTCTTCGGTAAAGACGCCCTTCATATTCCAGTGCAGATCTCCCCTTCGGAGCGGGGCCGTCCCTCCTTTACTACAAAAGGAGCAGCCAACCCTGGCTGGATACTTCATCTTCTCCGAGGGCTTGGAGGTATGGCAGCGTACAGTTACCCAGAAAACCGGGGATGGCAAGGCCAAGACGGGCGACCTCTACGAGGTCAAGCTTCTCAAAATGGATGGCACGCTTGCGGCGCACTTGACCACGCGGTTGCGTGTCATCGATCCGACAAAGGGGTATGGAGAACTCGTCCCCGACCAGGTGCTGGCGGGAAGCTTGCAACCAGAAAGAGAGGTATGGATAGCCTGGAGTTTCATCTACATAAGGGACTTATACGATGAAAGCTTGGCTCTTTGTTCTGCCTTGGGTCTTAGTAGGCCTCGCCTTCATCACCACGGCCGCCAACCTTCTACGCGAGGTCAACGTGCGTGAGGCGTTGGTATTGCCCCTGCTCCTGCTAGGTCTGGCTGCCTTGAGCTGGGCCATGAAGCTTGCGCTCGGTGTATAGCCTAAGACGCCTCTTAGCACTAATCCGAGGGCACGACGATGACCGCGAATAGGTATTCACCCACTCTCTTCTCTCTGCCCTGAATGGCGTCTTGCTTTGGCTGGCGAAGCTCTGCCTCCAGCTCTTTGAGCAGATCCAAGGCGCGAGAAGAAAACGCCGCTTCCCCAAGCAGCGCCGTGACCGGGGACGGCATCCTCGCATCGGCCGCTCCCAAAACTAGGAAGTCTTCATCCGGCCGCTCCGCCATCAAGCTGTACCGCACCGCGCGCTCCAGCAAGCCTTTGACGAAGTCTTCTGCGTAGCGGCTAACCGCCTCGCCGGGGGCGGCGAAAGGCATCAGTGTGAAGGGGATCTTTACCCGCGCTGCCCGGCGTTCGTAATAAATGCGCCGGCCCCGGCGGCGAACCTCTTGCAATAACCCGACTCCTGCCAGCTTACGCACGTGGTAGCCGACCCGGTTTCGGGGGAGTTCCAGTCTCCGGGCCGCATCGGCCGCGGTCTTGGGTTCGTCGAATGCAGCAAGGATCTGGAGGGTCAAGGGGCTCGCCAAGGCGCGCGCCTCTTCCTGGCTTTGTACGACGCAGGTTTCCTCCATATGGTCCTGCCTATATTCTAGCGAACACCCAACAAACCGCGATGCACCGCTACGCGCAGTGCGAGCAGCAAGGAGATTGCACCTGCGAGTACCCATAGCGTGGCCGCAAACCAGATCCCCGGTTCATTCAAGGCCGATCCCCGAACCAACGCCACCAACTGGAGGTAGGGAAAAACCGAAACCGACTTTCCAGCAGCGATAGGGATGACCGCACCGCCCAACACGGCCAAGGAGAGCAGGTTCACGAGGGCCCCGGTACGTTTGAAAAGCAGGGTGGCACTTGCCAAGAAGAGACCCGGACCCAGGCCAATCCACCATGCCAAAGGCGCCCAGCGCCAAAAGGCAAGGAGCTCCTCGAATTCAAGCCGAAGGGGCAGTGCGAGCAACAAGAACACCAAGCTCAATTGGCCCATCATCCAAATCCCCCGCGCCAGCGCTTCCCCCGAAAGGAGACCAATGAGGGGCCACCTGGCTAAAAGGATTTCCTCTTGGGAAGCCGATGGATCCTCTAAAGCCCTGGCCGGAGCCTGCAAGGACAGCATGACCATAAACCCCAGCAAGAGGGCGGCCAAGGACCGATCTTGCCCCAGCGCCTTACCCGTCACCGCGAGAAGACCCAAGAATAGGGCCGACGACAGCAAATTGAAGGCAAAGGCCACCGGGTGGCGTAACTCCTGAATAGCTTGCAGCTTTAGGAGCGTCAAAAACCACCTGGCCGCACGTTTCATTGTTCTTCCGAGACACCCCTTTCCAAAGGAGATTCCCGCTCAATATCCAAAAGCCCGGCCTGCCTGGCGGCTACCAGCTCGAGTACGGAAGCTAAAGAACCTGCCTCCATAGGACCCAAGAGTCCACCCATTTCATCCTTCTCCCAGCCCTGCGGCAGGCTTCCGTTCAAACGCTCGGGATGGGCCAGAACCAGGCGCAATCGGAGGTTCTGCCCCATGGTCTCGGCAATGGCTTCAAGTGAACCCTCAGCAAGTACCCGACCTGCTCGCAAAACGGTAAAAGTATCCGCTATTCTTTCCAAGAAATTTAATGACTGCGAGGTGATGAGCAAGGCCCGTCCTGCCCGGCGCTCCTCTTCCAGAATCTGCATCAGGACTCGTTGTCCTACGACGTCCAATCCCAGGGTTGGTTCATCGAGGAGCAAGAGTTCCGGGCGAGGCAAGAAGGCGATCACGAGCCTGAGCCGCTGTCGCATGCCCCGGGAGTAGCGGTTGACCACATGATGTTCAGGCAATCCAAACCGCTCAAGCAGGTGAAACCCCCAATTCCGGTATTCCCGTGGAGAAAGTCCCAGGCGGGCGGCGTGGTATTCGATGTTCTCCCAACCGGTCCAACGGGGTTCCAGCCGCCTCCTGCCGTCAAGCACCATCCCAACTCGGCCAGCAAAACGACTAGTGGACAAAAGGGGGTTCTGCCCAAACAAGATCACCCGACCCGACCACGGAGCAAGCATGCCCAGGGCCAAGCGCAAAAGCGTGGTCTTTCCCACGCCGTTCGCCCCTACCAGAGCACGCACTTTTCCGGGGACAACTCGAAGGGAGACCTCCCTCAGCACCGGGGCTCCCCGCCTATAACCGGCGCTCACCCGCATCAGCTCAAGCACATGGCCAGCAAAGCCTCAGGCGATGGCAAACGGAACCAGGTCACTTGTCATCCCCACTCGATCGTCCACAAGAACTTCTGGAAAGGTGTAAGCCGCACCCAATCTCGGCGATGCGCTGCAAGATCTCTCAGGAGATCCCTTTCGGAAAGTCATGGGAACCCTGTCCCCAAGTGCCTTTTGCGTGGGCGTGCCGACGCGGGCGTAGACGTAGCCTTCGCCGGTACGAAAACGCTCTGCCCCTCCTCCAAGGTCGTAAACCCGCAGGCCCCTGGGACGTAGACGGTGATTCCCTGGAAGCCCAGCCCAGACCGCGGGCGTCGCGTATTCCATGGGCCGATTCTAAGGGTCTTTGAGTGCGTTCCGGCGGCGGTTCGCCTCGCGGTCCACGAGTTCGTTCTCACGGTGCCCGGCGTGACCGCGGGTCCAATGCCAGTGCACCTCGTGGCGCCGGGTCTCCTCGAGCAGAACGCGCCAGAGGTCCTGGTTCTTCACCGGCTGCCGGCTCGCCGTCTTCCAGCCGTTCCTTTGCCACTTCTCGAGCCAGCCGTCGGTGAAGGCCTTCTTGAGGTACTGCGAGTCGGTGTAGAGGTGCACCACACAGGGCTTCTTGAGCGCCCGGAGCGCCATCACCGCGGCGGTCAGCTCCATGCGGTTGTTGGTGGTGTTCGGCTCGGCGCCGCTGATGAGCTTTTCGCGGCCGCCACTGCGCAACAGCGCCGCCCAGCCGCCGCGCCGCTTGTCGTCGGCGGAGCCGTCGGTGAAGACTTCGACGGTGCAGTCCATCACTCCCACTCGATCGTCCCCGGGGGCTTGCTGGTGAGATCGTAGACGACGCGGCCAATCTCGGGGATGCGCTGCGGGATCTTGCGCGCCACCTCGTCGAGGAAGTCGTGGGGTAGGCGCGCCCAGTCGGCGGTCATGCCGTCCACGCTGGTCACCGCGCGCAGCGCCAGCACGTAGCCGTAGCGGCGCTCGTCGCCGGTCACGCCCACGCTCTTCACCGGGGTGAGCACCGCCAGCGCCTGCCAAACCTCGTCGTAGAGGCCGTGGTCCTTGAGGGCGCTGATGAACAGGTCGTCGGCGCGGCGCAGCAGGTCGAGCTTTTCCTCGTCCACCGGCCCCAGAATACGAATGGCCAGGCCCGGCCCCGGGAAGGGGTGGCGCAGACGGACGGCGTCGGGCAGGCCCAGCAGCAGGCCCAGCTCGCGCACCTCGTCCTTGAAGAGGTAGCGGAAGGGTTCGAGCAGCTCGAAACCCAGCTCGGCCGGCAGGCCACCAACGTTGTGGTGGCTCTTGATGTTGGCCGCCCCGGTGCCGCCGGCGCTCTCGATGACGTCGGGGTAGAGGGTGCCCTGGGCCAGGAACCGGAACGGGCCCAGGCGGGCCGCCTGCTCCTTGAAGACCTCGATGAACTCGCGGCCGATGATCTTGCGCTTGGCCTCGGGGTCGCTCACGCCGGCGAGTGCGGCCAGGAAGCGTTCGCGGGCGTCCACGGTGACCAGGTTGACCCCCGCGGACGAAAGGGCGCGCTCCACCTCTTCACGCTCGCCCAGGCGCAGGAGGCCGTGGTCGACGAAGACGGCGGCGTGGTCCACCCCGGCGCGGGCGAGCAGCAGCGCCAGGGTGCTCGAGTCCACCCCGCCGCTGACCGCGAGCAGCACCCGCTCGCCAGCCGCCCGGGAGCGCACCTCCTCCAGCGCGGCGTCGAGGGCGTGGTCGGGCGTCCAGTCGCGCCGCACGCCGGCGACGCGTAGGAAGTTCTCGAGGATCGTCATCCCCTTGGGGGTGTGGGCCACCTCGGGGTGGAACTGCACGCCGAAGAAGCGGCCGGTGCCGTCCTGGATGGCCGCGACCGGGTTCTCCTCGGTGGCCGCGACCGCGCGCCAACCCGGGGGCAGCTCGGTGACGGCGTCGGCGTGGCTCATCCACACCTGCACCTCACCCGACATCCCCTCGAAGAGCGGGCCCTCGAAGCGGGTCAGCCAGGCCTTGCCGTACTCGGCGCGGCCGCCGCGCTCGACCCGGCCGCCGAAGCGCTGGGCCAGGTACTGCATGCCGTAGCAGATGCCCAGCACCGGCACGCCCAGCTCGAAGACGCCCTCGTCGGGACGCATCGCCGCGGGGTCGAAGACCGAGCTGGGTCCGCCCGAGAGCACGACCGCCCCGGGCGCGTGCGCCCGCACCTGCTCGAGCAGCGCGGGGCCGGGCAGCACCACCGAGTAGGCGTGCAGCTCGCGGATGCGGCGCGCGATCAGGTGGGTGTACTGGGAACCGAAGTCGAGGATGACGACACTCATGGCCCCAGTCTACCCAGCTCAGGGGCCCAGGCGGACCGTCACGGACCCCGTGCTGGGTGGAACGTTGAGCAGCTTTTCCTGGGGCAGATAGCCCTCGGCGCGGATCTGGATGCGGTAAACCCCGGGCACGTCGAAGTAGACCTTTCCGGGGATGATGGCCAGCACCCGGCCCCGCACCAGCTGCGAGGCCTCGGGGGCGTCGAGCAGCACCAGTTCGGCGCGGCCCTCGGGCGGCTCGACGCGGAACTCGACCGCGTAGCCCTCGGCCGCGCCCGGCGCCGGCGTGCGGCCCTTCCACCAGACGACCGCCAGCGCCAGCAGCACGACGAGCACCAGCGCACCCCCGCGCAGCAGCCAGCGCCGGTCGCTCCCGCTGGCGGCGCCCCGCGGCTCGATGACCTCGAAGGCGGGCTCGCTGACCTCGTCGATGCGCACGACCCGGCTGGGGTCGGTGGGCCTGGGCTCCACGTGGACCGGCCCTTCGGCCTCGGCTTCCGCGGACGCAGCGGCTTCGGGCTCGGGCGGCGGGGCGCGGTCGGGCTCGGGCGGGAACAGCGGCGCCTTCTGCGGAGGGGGCTCCGGAACCTCGGGCTCGGGCGGCGGGGCGGGCTCGGACAGCGGGGCCTCTTCCGCGGGCGCGGGCGGGTTCTCGGGGCGGCCGAGGACGCGCACCGTGCCCGTCGCCGGCGGTTCGGGAGGAGGGACGGCGGCCGGTCCGTCGGCGTCTTCGGCAAGGGCCTCGAGCTCGGAGAGGGACCGCGGGTCGGCCAGGTACTCGGCGGCCTCGCGCAGGTCCACGGCCCCTTCGGCCAGCCGTTCCATGACGCGGTGGAAGGGCCAGCCCGGCCAGGTGTCGCCCGCCGCCTCGCGCAACGCCTCGACCAGGGCCGCCTCGTCGGCGGCGCGCGCCGGGACCGGCAGGCCCACCCCCTCGATCCAGACCTCGTCCCCCTTGACCCAGAGCCGTTCGGTGTCGAGACGGCCGTGCTCGAGCCCCAGCGCCTTCATCTCCAGCAGCGCCCCCAGCAGACGCCGGGTCCAGGCCGTGAGTTCGTGGGGGCTGACCTCGCCGCGCAGCTGCGCCAGCGGCACCGCGCCGAACGGCAGCTCGGCGATCCAGGCGTCGTCCTCCCGCCCCTGCCAGTTGAGGGTGCCCTGGATGCGAAAGCTCGGGGCCGCCCCTTCGAGCGGCCGGTAAACGAGCACCGGGGTGCCCGTCACGGTGTCCTGCCCCTCCCAAATTTCGATGGCGCCTTCGCGAGCGCGGATGCGGTTCAGCAAATACGGACCAATGTGGTTCACGTTTCGATTATACGGAGGGGGCGGTTAGGAACCTGTAAAGGTTTATTTCATTTCGTTGACACTGCATTTTTCCACAGCCTATAATCGAGTAGATGAAACAGGCTTCGCCCCAAGACCTCCTCCGCCCGATACCGATGGGCGGATTTTTGGTATGCGAAAGGAGCCGGGATGCAGTATAAGGTCACGCTATCCACCGAGGAAATCGTCCGTGGATTGAAGCACTACCGCCGCATCGCCAAGCAGGACGTACTGCGCGCCCCCGAGACCCCGAACCCCGAAGTTTTCCGCACGCATGCCGAAGCCCGCCGCGAGGTGTACACCCAGCTGGCCGAGCTGGCCGAGAGCAAGGGCCCCGACGCGGTGGTCGAGTACGCGCTCGAGCTCTACCAGTCCCTGCCCTTCGTCACCGGCACCGCCGAGGACGCCTACCCCGAGATCAAGGGCAAGGAGAACGCCCTCGAGAACTTCTTCCTGATGATCGGCCTCGACCCCAAGGTCCGCCGCGAGGCCCGCAAGCAGCGCCGGCCGATGGAGTAACGCCCGCGATGAGCCTGGAAGAGCTCGCCGCTCAGGCCGCCCACTGCACCGCCTGCCGGCTGCACGAAGGGCGCACCCACGTGGTCTTCGGAGAGGGCGACCCCGACGCCAAGCTGATGATCGTGGGCGAGGGCCCGGGCGCCGACGAGGACGCCCAGGGCCGGCCCTTCGTGGGCCGCGCCGGCCAGCTGCTCGACCGCATCCTCGAAGCGGCCGGCATCCCCCGCTCGAGCGTCTACATCACCAACATCGTCAAGTGCCGTCCGCCGGGCAACCGCAACCCCCTGCCCGACGAGTCCAAGATCTGCAGCTCGCTGTGGCTGCTCAAGCAGATCGAGCTGATCCGGCCGCAGATCATCGTGCCGCTCGGCTCGGTGGCCACCCAGTTCTTCCTGGGCGAGAAGCTGCCCATCACCAAGGTGCGGGGGCAGTGGTTCGAGTGGAACGGCATCCAGGTCTTCCCGATGTTCCACCCCGCCTACCTGCTGCGCAACCCCTCGCGCGCCCCCGGAAGCCCCAAGGCGCTGACCTGGAAGGACATCCAGACGGTCAAGCAGACGCTCGACCGGCTCGGCCCCAAGCCCCAACGCGAGATCAAGGCCTCCGCCCAGGACCCCCTCTTCTGAGATGAGCGCGCCGGCACGCCTGGGCCTCCTCGTGGTCGCCAACGCGCTGGTGGCCTGGGCCCTCTACGACAACTGGGTCAGCCGCGCCTACCACTGGCTGCCCAACACCCTCGCGGCCCTGGCCGTGGCCGCGGTGGCCGTCGTCTACTGGGGCCGCCGCCGCTAGTGGCGGAAGACCCGCTGCCCGGTGAAGACCATGGCCATGCCGGCCGCGTCGGCGGCGGCGATCGAGTCGGCGTCGCGCTTGGAACCGCCCGGCTGGATGACCGCGCGCACGCCGTATTCGGCGGCGAGACGCACCACGTCGTCGAAGGGGAAGAAGGCGTCGGAGGCCATCACCGCGCCGCGGGCGGCCTCGCCGGCCTGCTCGAGCGCGTGCCGGGCGGCGTCGATGCGGCTGGTCTGCCCCATGCCCAGACCCACGGTCGCCCCGCCCCGCGCCAGCGCGATGGCGTTGGAGCGCAGCGCCCGCACCACCTTCCAGGCAAAGCGCAGGTCGGCCCACTCGTCCTCGGTGGGAGCGCTCTGGGTGACCACCCGCAGGGCGGAGGCCTCGAGCGGCGCCACGTCGGCGTCCTGCACCAGCAGGCCGCCGCGCAGCCGCCTGAAGTCCAGGTATTCGCCGCGCGCGGGCTCGGGCACCCGCAGAAGCCGCAGGTTCTTCTTGTGCGCGAGCGCCTCGCGCGCCGCGCCGGAAAACCCCGGCGCCAGCACCACTTCGAGGAAGATCGGCGCCAGCTTCGCGGCGGTCTCCGCGTCCACGGGGCGGTTGAGAGCGACGATGCCCCCGAAGATGCTCACCGGGTCAGCGTCGTGGGCCTTCTGGAAGGCTTCGGCCAGCGTCGGCGCCACGGCCGCGCCGCAGGGGTTCTGGTGCTTGACGGCCACCGCCGCCGGCTCCGTGAAGGCGCTCACCAGGTTCCAGGCGGCCTCGGCGTCGCCGTAGTTGTTGAAACTCATCGCCTTGCCCTGGAGCTGCTCGGCCTCGAGCAGCGGCCCCGTCTCGCCCCGCACCCGGTAGAGCGCCGCCGCCTGGTGCGGGTTCTCGCCGTAGCGCAGGTCCCCCGCCTTGTCGAGGACGAGCAGCCTGCGCTCCGGAAAGCGCCCCTCCAACCGATCGGCGAACCACCCGGCGATCGCGGCGTCGTAGGCGGCGGTGTGGGCGAAGGCACGCGCGGCCAGCCGCTCGCGCAGCTGCGCGGCGACCCGGTCGTCGCCTGTGGCGAGGGCCGCGAGCACCGCGGGGTAATCCTCGGGCCGCACCACGGCCCAGACCCGGGGATGGTTCTTGGCCGCCGCCCGCAGCAGCGTGGGGCCGCCGATGTCGATCTGCTCCAGCGCCTCCGCCGCCTCTGCCCCCGCGGCCACGGTGCGCTCGAAGGGGTAGAGGTTGACGGCGACCAGGTCGAAGGGCGCGATGCCGAGTTCTTCGAGCTCGTCCAGCTGGTCGGCGCGCGCCAGCACCCCGGCGTGCACGCGGGGGTGCAGCGTCTTCACCCGACCGCCCAGCACCTCGGGGAAGCCCGTCACCCGCTCGACCGGCGTGACCGCGAGCCCGGCGTCGGCGAGGACGCGGGCCGTCCCCCCGGTGGAGACCAGCTCGAACCCCAGCGCCGCGAGCCCGCGGGCGAACTCCAGCAGACCCGTCTTGTCCGATACCGATAGCAAGGCGCGCATGGGGGCATTCTACCGCCGGACGGGGCCCGGCCTGACGGTTCAGAAGGGGCCGCGCCGCGGCGCCCGCCCGAGGAGGGCAAGTCCCAGGGCGAGCAGCAAGACCGGCGCCTCACCGAAGCGCACGTAGGGGGTGCGGCCGTCCAGCCGCGCATAGGCGGCAGCGAGCACCCCCGGCCGGCCGCGCTCGAGCCGGGCGGTCACGCGGCCGTAGGGGTCGACCACCGCGGTGATGCCGTCGTTGCCCGCGCGCAGGAGCCAGCGGCCCGTCTCCACCGCTCGCAGGCGGCCCATGGCGAAGTGCTGCGCCGCGCCGAAGCTGGGGCCGAACCAGGCGTCGTTGCTGACGTTCACCAGCACCCGCGCCCCCTCGCGCGCCAGCCTGCGGGCGATGCCGGGAAAGACCGACTCGTAACAGACGTAGGCGCCGTAAGGCCCCAGGGGTTCGATGCGCGTCCCGGCGACGGTGTCCGCGAGCGGTCCCAGGCCGAAGGCGTCGAAGAAGTAGCCGTAGACCCAGCCCAGAAGCGGCCGCCAGGGAAAGAACTCGCCGAAGGGCACCAGGCGGTGCTTGTCGTAGACCGCGCGCACCCCGCCGTCCTGCCACCAGACGACGCGGTTGCGGTAGCCCTCCTGGTAGGCGGCGACGCCCGCGACGAGCGCGCGGGGGCCCAGCCAGGACTCGAGGCCGTCCGGCAGCCGCGGCACCGCGGTCTCGGGCCAGACCACCACCCCCACCCCCGGGTTCGCCGCCAAACCGCTGCGGGTCAGCTCCAGGTAGCGCCGCTCGGAGTCCACCCCCCGCACCTTGGCCAGCGGGTCGATCGCGCCCTGCACCAGCAGCGCCCGTTCCCCACCCGCGGCCTGCGGCAGCGGCCACAACCACAACAACGCCCAGGGCACGAGCGCCAGGTAGCGCCCCCGCGCCAGCGCGTAGGCCGTGAGCAACACCGCCAGCGTCAGCAGGTGCACGCCCCCCAAAGCCGCCAGCATGCGGCCGGGGGCGTCGGTAAGGGCGTAGCCGAGGTCGCCCCAGGGGAAGGCCAGCACACCCAGGTTGGCGCGCAGGTAGTCGAGGAGCAGCCACCCCCCCAGTAGCGCGAGACCGCGCCGCCCCAGAAGGTAGACGACCAGGGCCCAGAACCCCGCCTCGGCCGCGATCATGGGTACGAAGGGCAGGGCCCCGAGCCCGCCGAACATCGCGGTGAAGCTCTGGGGCAGCCAGATCAGGTGCACGCCCCAGAACCCGAGGCCCGCCAGAAAGGCCGCCCGCGTCCGGCGGGGGCCGCTCCAGATCCGCAGCAGCAGGGCGAGCGGCAGCGGCGCCAGCCAGCCCCAGGTGAAGGGAGGCAGCGTAAGCGCCAGCGCCGCGCCCAACAAGAAGGCCACCATGGACCCAAACTACCGCCCCCGGGTGAGAATTGCCCGACGCCGGCTCCCGCATCCCGTAAACTAGAGCCATGCGCCTCGGCCTGTTTTCGGACGTCCACGCCAACTTTCCGGCCCTGGAGGCCACGTTGGGGACGCTGGACGAGGAGGGGGTGGACTTCCTCCTCTGCCTCGGCGACGTGGTGGGCTACGGCCCGCACCCGCGCGAGGTGGTTCAGCTGCTGCGCCGGCGCAACATCGTCTGCACCCTCGGCTCCTCCGACGCCAACCTGGCCTTCCCCTTCGCCAAGACCGAGCGCGAGGGGGTGGCCGACGAAATCCTCGACTGGACCCGCGAACAGCTGACCGACGAGGAACTGCACTGGCTGCGCTACCTCCCCGTCACCTACCGCCTCCACACCCCCTTCGGGCGGCTGCGCGGCTTTCACGGCCTGCCCTACCAGCCGGAAAAACGCTTTCCGCTCTCCAAGCCCTCGGCCGAGCTGATCCCCGTCTTCGAGCGGTTGTCGAGCCGCATCGTCGTCACCGGCGGCAGCCACGTACCCTTCCACCGCCAGGTGGGCGACTACTGGCTGATCGATCCCGGCTCGGTGGGCATGACGCTGGGCGGCGAGCCCGGCGCCGACGCCATGATCCTCACGATCGCGGAGGACGCCGTCGAGGTGGAAACGCTCAAGATCGACTACGACATCGGCCAGACCGTCTTCGACGTGCAGGCCTGGGGGCTCCCGGACGTGGTGGCCCAGGCGATCCGCAACGGCGGCCTAGCCGAAGAGCTCTAGCGCCCGGTTCACGTAGCCGCGCGCGGCCTCCCCCAGCGAGCCGCGCGCGCCCGCGGCCTCCGCGCCCCTGCCGGTGCGCGCGGCGGCGGCGGCTGCGGTGGCCCGGACCCGCTCGCTTGGATCGGCCAGCGCCGCGGGCAAGAGTCTCGCCAGCGCCTCGGGGTCGCGGTTGGCGAGGACGATCAGGGCGTTGCGCGCCAGCGCCGCGCGGCCGCTGCGAAGGAAGGCGCTGCCCGCGTAGCGCCGTGCGAAGGCCCGGTTGGAAAGCCTGAAGAAACCCTCCAGGTCGGGCCAGGCCAGCTCCGGATCGGGGAGCGGGTCCGCGGCGCGCGGCCTGCGGTTCCAGGGGCAGACGGTCTGGCAGTCGTCGCAGCCGAAGAGCCGGTCGCCGATGCCGTCCCAGAGTTCCAGGGGGACGAGGCCGCGGTGCTCGATCGTCCAGTAGCTGACGCAGCGGCGGGCGTCGACGACGCCGTCGGCGACGATCGCCCCGGTGGGGCAGGCCTGCACGCAGGCGGCGCAGCGGCCGCAGCGATTCGGATGGGGCGCGGCGGGGGGCGCGGGCCAGGAGGTCAGCAACACCGCGAGGTGCCGGTAGCTGCCGCCCTGCTGGGTGAGCCACAGGCCGTTGCGGCCGATCCAACCGCCGCCCGCGGCCGCGGCGTAGGCCTGTTCCAGCACCGGGCCGTGGTCGACGTAGCCGCGGCAGCGCCCCCCGAGACGCCCACAGAGGTCTTCGAGGTCGCGCAGCCGGGGATCGATCCGCAGGTGGTAGTCACGCACCCAGGCGTAGCGGGCCACCCGGCCCAGCCGCACGCCCCCCGCCGGCCGGGGCGGCTCGGGGTAGGCGTAGGAAAGGCTGAGCACCAGCGCGCCGCGGAACCAGGGGAAGCGGCGTGCGGGATCGATGCGCGCGTGGGGGTCGCGCGCCAGGTAGGCCATGCCGGCGTGCCGCCCCGCCGCGAGCCAGTCCAGGTAGGCGCGGCCGTAGGCCTCGGGCAGGCGCGCCGGCGCGAAATGCACGTCGAACCCACGCCGACGGGCGGCGTGGGCGAGTTCCTCGAGCGGGTTCATGGGGTCACTGCACGCGGTCGGGGTAGACCTCCGCGTCGGCGTGCGCCACCAGGTTCTTGACGAAGCGTTCGATGGCCCGGCTTTCGATCCGGGCGCGGATCTGACCCCGCACCTCCTCGTAGGGGCGCACGCGCGCGGGAAGCCGCTCGTTCATGCGGATCACGTGCCAGCCGAACTGGGTCTGGACCGGCTTGGAGACCTGGCCGGGCTGGAGCGCCAGGGCGGCCCGCTCGAACTCGGGCACGAAGCGGCCCAGGGCGACGCAGCCAAGGTCGCCCCCGCGCGGGGCGGAGCCCGGGTCCTTGGACACCTGCCGGGCCAGCTCAGCGAAGTCGGCGCCGTCCTTGAGGCGGGCGATCACGTCCTCGGCCTCCTCGCGGCTGGGAACCAGGATGTGCGCGGTGCAGATCTGCTCGGGCTCGGCGTAGGCGCTTTGGTCGAGCAGGTAGAGCATGCGCGTGGCGGCCTCCGACACCCTCAGGCGCTCGCGGATCCAGCCGATCATGGCCTTGTAGGCCATGGCGTCGTAGGCCATGCGCCGGTAGGTGGCCACGTCGGGGATGCCGTACTGCTTGAGCGCGGCGAGGAAGGCGTCCTCGCCGGAAAGCCGCTGCTTGGCCTGTTCGACGCGGCGGTCGATCGTGGCCTCGTCGGGCGCGAGGCCGAGGCGCTCGGCCGCCTGGACGACGACGGCGTCCTGCACCATCCGCTGGAGGTACTGCTTCTTCAGCGGCGCCAGCTGGGCGCGCTGCTCGTCGCTGAGCGCCGCGCCGCCGGTGCTTTGGCGGAGGAAGAGGTCGAACTGCAGGTCCAGGTCGGCCTGGGTGATGACGCGGTCGCCCACCCGGGCCACCACGGTCGCGGCGCTCGCCAGCGCCGGCGCGGCGAGCAGGGCGAGGATCAGCAGGAACGCAAAGGGTCGTTTGTGCATGCGCCCATGCTACCCCATCGGGCGCACGTCGTACTGCGCCCAGGGCTGGGCGGGCAGGCCCGAACCGATCAGGACCCGCACGATCCGGCTCGCCAGCTCCTCGAGGCCACGTCCCTCGAGCGCCGAGACCGCGACCCCGCCCAGCTGCTCCTCGAGCCGCATGCGGTCGAAGGGGTCGGCGCGGTCGATCTTGTTGACGACGACGAGCCGCGGCGCCTCCAGCCCCATCTCCCCGAGCCGCTCCTCGACCACGCGGTGGTGTTCGAGCGCTCCGTCCGCGGTGGCGTCCACCACGTGGAGCACCAGGTCGGCCTCGTAGAGCTCCTCGAGGGTGGCGCGGAAGGCCGTCACCAGCGCCGGGGGCATGTCGCGGATGAAGCCCACGGTGTCGGTAAAGAGGACCTCGCCGTAGCCCGGCAGGTAGCCGCGGCGGGTGAGCGGGCGCAGCGTCGCGAAGAGTTTGTTCTCGCCCGCGTCGCCCTTGCGGGTCAGGGCCCGCAGCAGCGTCGTCTTGCCGGCGTTGGTGTAGCCGACGATGGCCACGACGGGCACGCGGTTGCGCTTGCGCGACTTGCGCGCCTCGCGGCGCTGCTTGGCGATGCGCTCGATCTCGCGGGTCAGCCGGTGGATGCGCTCGCCGATCCGCCGGCGGTCGACCTCCAGTTTGGTCTCGCCCGGCCCGCGGGTGCCGATGCCGCCGCCCAGACGGCTGAGCTGCTTGCCCTTGCCGACCAGGCGCGGCAGCAGGTAGCGCAGCTGCGCCAGCTCCACCTGGGCCTCGGCCTGGGGGGTGCGGGCGTGCCGCGCGAAGATGTCGAGGATCAGCTGGGTGCGGTCGAGCACCTTGAGCTGGGTCGCCTGCTCGATCGCCCCCGCCTGCGCCGGGGTGAGGTCGACGCCGAAGATCAGGGTGCCGGCGTTTTCGTGGTAGGCCACGCTGGTGAGCTCGTCGAGCTTGCCCCGGCCCACCGCGTAGCGCGGGTCCAGGGTGCGGCGGTAGACCAGCTCCCGGTGCACCACCACGCCCCCCGCGGTGCGCGCCAGCTCGGCCAGCTCCTCGAGGCGCAGCTCGGCCTCGGGGCCCTGGCCCTCGTCGATGCCGACGAGGATGACGCGCTCGCCCGAGCCGTCCTCGAGCTCACGCAGGTCGGCCTGCCGCGCCAGTTCCTCTTCCAGCGCGGCCAGCGCCGCGCCGTAATCCCACTGCAGGTAGGCGTCCCAGGGGCGCGCGGGGTAGATGCGCCAGTCTTCCTCCTCGGCCTCGGGGGGCACGAGGTGGGCCAGGTGGGCCCGGGTGGGCCGCCCCTCCTCGACGTCGAGGGCGACAATCGAGTCGTAGCGGTGCAGGAAGAGGGTGGAGAGGTCGGGGGCGCTCAGGCCGCCGCCGCCCAGATGGGTGTGCACGATGCGGTAACCCGAAAGCCGCGACTCCAGGTAGGCGTGCTCGGGCACCGGCAGCGCTGCGGCGTCGCCCACGGCGACCGCGCGCATCTGGCCGTTGCGGGCCAGCAGCAGGCTGACCGGCCGCCCGACCTCGGCGGAGAGCTGGGCCAGGGTGCGCGCCAGCTCCGCGGTGTAGAGCCGGTTCGCGGGGACCCGCCGGCGGTACAGGTTCCCGAGCTTCTTTTTCAGGGAAGGTTTGAGTCCTTGGACGTTTCCGTAAAGTTTGTTCATGTACGTTTGGCTGCGTCTCTTGCGCAGTTACATTCTACCACGAACTGGACATTCTCCGGCCGCGTGGGTAACGTGGGGCCGTGCGGAGATGGCGCGTAGGCCTCGCCGGACTGGCGCTCTTGGGAGCGCTGGTCGCGGCCCGCGTGCCCGAGGCCGCGGCCGAGCCCCGGCAGGCGCTGGTGCTGGGCGCGGCCCAGTACGACGGCGTCCCCTCGCCCGTCTTCCGCGCCCGCCTGGACGCCGCCCTGGAACTGTACCGCAGCGGCCGCACGGCACGCATCGTGGTCAGCGGCGGCCGCGCCCCCGGCGACCGCTTCAGCGAGGGGGCGTCGGGCTGCCGCTACCTGGAGGACCGCGGGGTGCCCGCCGCGGCGCTGGCCTGCGAGACCGAGAGCCACAGCACCTGGGAAAACCTGCTACGGGCCCGGCCGTTGCTCGAGCCCGGTCCCGTCTGGATCGTTACCGACGAACCCCACCTGCCGCGGGCGCTGCTGCTGGCGCGCCGGCTCGGCCTCGAGGCGCGCGGCTGGCCGGTGCGGGGGCATTTTTCCAGCAGCTACCGGCTGCGCGAGCGGCTGCTCTACGCGCTCGCGCGGCTGGGGTTCACCCACTGAGGCTTCAGTCGCCGCCGTTTTCGAGGGATTTGAGGTAGCCCTCGAGCAAGGCCCGGAACTGCTCCTTGAAGAGGTCACGTTCGCGGCGCAGCACGTCCAGGTCGCGCTGGACCCGCTTCACGTGCTCCACCGCCTCGCGCAGGGTCTGCTCCTTGAGGCTCTGGGCCTCCTTGACGATCAGCTCGGCCTCGCGCTGCGCCTGCTGCTTGACGTCGCGGGCGATGCGCTCGGCCGCCACCACGGCACGCTTGAGCTCCTCCTCGTTCTGGCGGTGCTGCTGGAGGCTCTCTTCCAGCTCGGCCACCTGCTGCTCGAGCCGCTGCTTTTCCTCGACCAGCTCAGCGACGAAGTCGGCCAGCTGCGCCAGGTAGGCGCGCACCTCCTCGACCGCGTAACCGCGCAGGCCGCGCTTGAACTCCTGATAACGGATGTCGAGCGAGTTGAACTCCATCGCTGACCAGTCTACCCCTCGAAGAGCGCTCGTCCCACACGCACCAGGGTGGCCCCCTCCTCGACGGCCACCTCGTAGTCGCCGGACATTCCCATGGACAGCTCGGGGAGGCCGTGCTCGCGCGCCATCGCAGCCAGCTCCCGGAAGACCCAGCGCACCTCTTCGGGGTCGTCCGCCAGCGGGGCCATCGTCATCAGACCCCGCAGCTCCAGGGGTTCCAGACCCCGCAGCGCGCGCACCGCCGCGTCCAGCGCGGACGGATCGAGGCCGTGCTTCTGCGGCTCCTGCGCCACGTTGACCTCCAGCAGGATCCGCGGCCGGTAGCCCTCGCGCTCGGCGCGCGCCGCCAGCGCCTCGGCGAGCCGCAGCGAGTCCACCGAGTGGACCAGCCGGAAGGGGCGCAGGTAGCGCACCTTGTTGCGCTGCAGGGGGCCGATGAAGTGCCACTCGCGCTCGGGCCAGGCGGCGATCTTGGGGCGCGCCTCCTGGATGCGGTTCTCGCCCAGGGGGAAGTCGCCGTAGCGCAGCACCTTGCGCTCGATCTCGTCCAGGCCGTGGCCCTTGGTCACGGCCACCAGACGCACGTCCGCGGGGTCGCGCCCGGCGCGCCGGGCCGCGGCCTCGATGCGGGCGAGCACCTCGGGAAGGGCCATCGCTAGGGCAGCTCGGCGACGATGCCGGCCACGAGCCTGCGGAAGACCGGGCTGCGCTCCTGGGCCACCCGGATCACCTCCTGCTCGTCGGCGTGGTGGGTGCTGTCGGCCAGCGCCATGTCGGTGATCGTGGAAAGCCCCAGCACCCGCGCACCTAGGTGGCGCAGCGCGATCACTTCGGGCACGGTGGACATCCCGATGGCGTCGGCGTACATGCCGTAGCGGTAGATCCGGAGCTCGCTGCGGCTGGCGTAGCTGGGCCCGCTGATGGCCAGGTAGACCCCTTCGCGCAGGCGCACGTCCTGGGCCCGGGCCACCCGCCGCGCCACCTCCAGGTACTCGGGGTCGTAGGCGTCGAAGGTCACGGGGAAACGGGGGCCGAGCCGGGGGTCGTTGGGCCCGCGCAGCGGGTTTTCGCCCATGGCGTTGATGAAGTCCAGGTGGAGCATGAAGTCGCCCGCCCGGAAGGCCGGGTTGAGCCCGCCGGCCGCCGAGGTGACGACGAAGCGCGCGGCGCCCAGGAAGTAGCCGACCCGCACCGGGAAGACCACCCGTTCCATCGGGTAGCCCTCGTAAAAGTGCACCCGGCCCTTGTAGGCCACCACGGACCGCCCCGCGAGCCGCCCCAGGATCAGCTTGCCCTCGTGGCCCGGCGCCGTGGACACCGGGAAACCCGGAATCTCGCCGTAGGGGATCTCGGCCACGGTGTCGATCTCGTCCGCGAGCGGGCCCAGGCCCGACCCCAGAACGAGGCCCAGTTCCGGTGAAAAATCGGTGCGCGCGCGCACCGCCTCCACCGCGTTCATGATCGCCTCGTAGCTCACGATATTACGTTACCACACGGGTCTCACGCCTACTTCACCCGTGGCGGTAGCATCAGGGTATGCGACGTTACCTGGTCCTGGTCCTCCTGCTCTTCGGCTTCGCCCTGGCCGCCCCCCTCGCCGAGATCCGCATCGAGGGGGCCGACCCGGTGCTCACCGCGCTGGCGCGCGTGGCCCTGCCCGTGGAACCCGGGCAGGACACGGCCTCGATCGACCTCGAGGCCGTGCGCGCCGCGCTCATGGACAGCGGCTACTTCCGCAAGGTCGAGGTCGCCCTCGAGGGCGACGTGCTGCGCGTCCGGCTCGAGCCCAACCCCCCCATCGCGGGGGTGGAGGTGAAGGCCGAGGCCTTCCCCCCCGAAGAGCTGGCCCGGCTCCTCGGGGACGAGCTCGCGCTGGGGCCCGGCGCCACCTACAACCCGGTGCGGGCGCGCGAGGGCGCCGACCGGCTGGCCTCGCTTTACCGCGAGCGCGGCTTCCCCTTCGCGCCCGAGGTGGCCCTCGAGACCCGCGAAGGCCAGGACGGGGTGCAGCTGGTCTACACGGTCAAGGAGACGCCGCCGCTCAAGAAGCTGGAGCTCAAAGGGGCGACCGTCTTCCCCGAGTCGGAGCTGCGCGCGGCGTTCAAGCCGCTGCTCGACCACGGAAGCTTCGCCTGGGACCTGTACCGCGCGGCCGTGGAGCAGGTGAACCGGCGCTACTTCGACGCCGGTTACCGTTTCTCGGGCGTCGACACCCGGCGTTCGCGGCTGGAGGACGGGGTGCTCACCGTCTTCGTGCGCGAGCTCAAGGTCGTGGAGGTGGACGCTTCGGCGCTGGACGGGGTCCAGCCCCAGGTGCCGCTCGGTGAGGTGCTCAACTACGACCGGCTGCTCGACGAGATCGCCCGGCTTTCGCGGCAGCTCGAGCGTGAGATCAAGCTGCAGCTCGAGCCCGTCGGCAGCGACGGGGTGCGCGTCGTCCTCACCCCGGGAGCGGTGCGCTACGGCAAGATCCGCGAGGTCCGCATCGAGGGCGCGACCGCGCTGGACCCCGGGACCCTGAAGCCGCTGCTGCGGCTGCAGCCGGGCGACCTGTTCTCGCCCGAGCTGGCCCAGGAGGACTTCCTGCGGATCCAGAAGGCCTACCGGGAGGCGGGCTACGAGATCCGCGCCCAACCCGACTTCGCCTTCAAGGACGGCGTCTACCTGCAGAAGGTGCACGAGCTGCGCATCGAGGGCTACCGCCTCGAGTGGCAGGGGGCGCACAGCACCAAGGACTTCGTCATCCTTCGCGAACTCCCCCGCCCCGGCGAGCTCTTCTCGGTTCCCGCCATCCGCAAGGGAATCAGCAACCTGCTGCGCTCGGGGCTGCTTGCGGAACCGCCCGCGGTCTCCACCGCCCCCGGCGCGGCCCCCGACCGCGTGGTGCTGGTGCTCGGCCTCAAGGAGGCCAAGTCCACCGTCCTGGCGCCCGCCGTGGCCTGGTCCAGCATCGAGGGCTGGAGCGGCCAGGCCACGCTCGAGAGCAAGAACCTCTGGGGCCGCGCCCACCAGGCCAGCCTCAACCTGGTCTTCGGCGAGAACGACGCCGGGGACAACCTGACCCTGCGCGCCAGCTACAACATCCCCTGGCTCTGGCTCGACGCGCTCGACTTCCAGCAGGTGCCCACCAGCCTGAGCCTCAGCGTCTACACCTACCCCCAGGGCAACCTGCCGCTCGAGGACGCGAACGGCAACGACACCGGCTGGGAGTACACCGAACGCCGCAGCGGCGGCAAGTTCTCCATAGGCCGCCCCTGGTCGGGCGAGCTCGAGAACCTGAAGGTCTTCGCCAACCTGGACGCGGAGTGGGTCTACCCCAAGCTGGAGATCTACGACCCCAACAAGCCCAGCACCCCCGACGAGGCCACCGCCCGCAGCCTGCTGCCCATCCCCTACCAGAGCTACTCGATCGGGGCCTCGGCCACCTACAGCACGGTCGAGAACCCCCAGTTCCCCAGCCAGGGCTTCACCCTCACCGGATCGCTCGCCTACGGCCTCAACCTGCCCTACGGCGGCAGCCTCAGCCAGTTCGTTCCCGGCTGGGTCAACTTCAAGACCTACACGGTCGTCGAAGGCGACCCGCGCCAGGTCTTCGCGCTGCGGGCCTCGGCGGGCGCGGTGCTGGGGGATCCGCCGGCAAGCCGCGTCTTCTTCCTCGGTGGCAACCAGACCGAGATCACCACGCTGCGCGGCTACAACCCCATGGAACTCTCCGGCCGCTACCTGCTGGGCAGCTCGCTGGAGTACCGCTACGACTTCAACCTGCAGACCACGATCAGCCAGACCGTGATCGGCATCCTCTTCGTGGACGTGGGCTCGGTGTGGAACCCCGGCGAGGCGCTGGACCTCAAGACCGGCTTCGGGGCCGGGGTGCAGCTGAACCTGGGCTACGGCTCGGTGCTGCTGCCAGCGCTGCGCTTCGACTACGGCTTCAGCGCCGCCCACCCCAGCGGGGTCTTCCACTTCCGCATCGGCCCGGTCTTCTAGCCCTCGCCGCGCCGTACCCCCTTGACTGGGGGTACGCTTTTCGGGGAGGACCAATTTAAACTGGTCTCATGGCCTACGAAGAAGGGCCCGAGGCCTTCGCGGAACGGTTTGCGGAGTACGCGGTGGCGGTGGAGCTCTTGCCCCAGCCTTTCGGCTACCCGCTGCTGGAGGCGGTGACCCCGGTGGGCGTGCTCTACCCCTTCGACCGCGGGGCGCCGCCGTCGCCCAGCGGCCCGGTGGAGCTCGTGCTCCACGCCGTGGTCGCCTCGTTCCGCTACCGCAAGCAGCCCCCGGGCGTCCAGGCCCTCGCGGGCGGCCGCCACCGCCTTTGCGGACGCGTCCAGCGCGAGATCGCGCCGGGCTTCTACCTGCTCGACTGCGGCCTGCCGCTGGTGCTGGCCTCGGACGAGCCGCTGGAGGCGGGGATGGCGATCGAGGTGACCGCCGAGCCGCCGCTGATGGCGTTCCGCAGCGAGGGGGGGCGCGTCTAGGTGCGCTGTTCCCGCTGCGGCGCGCGCAACCCCGAGGGCTTCCGTTTCTGCGGGCACTGCGGCCATCCGCTCAGCCCCGCCCCGCTGCCCCAGCGCCGCTGGGCGACGGCGCTCTTCTTCGACCTCACCAACTTCAGCCGCTACACCAGCGCCCACGACCTCGAGGAAACCCACCGCACCGTCCACCGCCTGCTCGAGCGCGCCCGCGACTGCGTGACCGCGCAGGGGGGGTACGTCGACAAGTTCTTCGGCGACGGCATGCTCGCGGTCTTCGGGCTGCAGAAGAGCCGGGAGAACGAACCCATGCGGGCGCTGCAGGCCGCCGCCTGCATGGTGGAGGCCACCCAGGAGGACGCGCCGGAGCTGCGCGGCCGCGTGGGGCTGGCCACCGGGCTGGTGCTCCTCGGCCCTCTGGGTAGCGAGCAGGGGCAGCACCAGACCGTGATCGGCAACCCCGTCAACCTCGCCCAGCGCCTGGCGGCGTCGGCGCCCGGCGGCGTCGTCTGGCTCGACCAGGTCACCGCGCAGCTGGTTCCCGAGGCCAACCTCGAGCGCCTCAAGCCGCGCCTCTTCAAGGGGTTCCGCGAGCCGCAACCGGTCTGGGTCTTCCACGGCTGGGGCGCGCGCAACCACCCCCTCTTCGGCCGCGAGCGCGAGCTCGCGCAGGTGACGGCCTGGCTGCTGGAAGCCGAGCGGGGCGGCGGCCGGGTCGCCGTCATCTCGGGACCGATCGGCGCCGGGAAGACCTTTCTCGTCGATGAGGCCCTGCGGCGCCGCTCGGGACGGCTGCGCACCCTCCACGTCCCCGACCTCGAGCTGGGGGTCCCCCTGCGCGACACCCTCCAGCAGGTGCTCACGCGCGGGCTGGGGCTGCCACCCGAGGCGATCCTGGACCGCCTCCCCCTCGCGGACCTCGACCGCAGGGTGCTCGCCTACGCACTGGGCCTGGAGCCGGAACGGCCCGCGCCGCCGGAAGACCTCGAAAACACCCTGGTCCGCAGCTTCCGCCGCATCCTGCAGCACCTCGCCGACGAACGGCCGACGGTCGTGGTGGTGCGCAGCGGGCCGCGCGACCACGCGCTGCTCGAGCGCATGCTCGCAGGGCTGCGGCGGGAGCCGCTGCGCGGCCTGACCGTGCTGGTGCTGCGGCGCTCGCCGGCCGCCGGCGCGGACCTGGTGCTCGGCCCCCTCAAGCCCAAGGACGCCGACGCCTACCTGCGCCACCTCAACCCCGAGCTCTCGCCCGAAGAGCGCGCGGCGATCTACCGCGAAAGCGGCGGCCTGCCGCTGGCGCTGCGCTTCCTGGCGCTTTCGGGCGACCCCGGCACCTCGGTGATGGCGGCCTACCAGTCGCGCCTGGACACGCTGCAGCCGCTCCACCGCAAGGTCCTGCTCTACGCCGCGCTGGGCCAGCCCGGAAGCTGGACCGGCCTGATCCAGGAACTCCTCGGGGAGGGCGCGCGCGACGCCGTGGCCGACCTGGTCGCCGACGGCTACCTGCTCGCGGAGACGGCCGCGCGCGAGGACGAGACGATCCTGCGGGTGGCCGACCCGCTGCTGCAACGCGCGGCCCGCCTCTTCCTCTCGCGCGAGGAGCGCCAGCGCCTGCACGAGGCGTACTGGCGCTGGCTCGAGCAGCGGTCCGAAGGCCGGCTGGCCGCCCTGGCGGCCGAGCACGCCCTGCTCGCGGGTCGGGAGCGCGAAGCCGCCCGCGCCTACCTGCGGGCCGGCGACGCGCAGAAGCGCGAGGGCATCTTCCGCGGGGCCGAGCAGCACTACCTGACGGCGCTGCCGCTCCTGCCCGAGGCCGAGCGGTCCGAGGCGCGGCTGCGGCTGGCGGCGCTGCACCTTGAAGGCGGCTCGCCCGAGACCGCCCTGCGGTGGCTCGAGCAGGAAACCTCGGCGGAGGCCGTGCGCCTGACGGGCCTGGCCCAGGCGCGCCTGGGAAGGGTGCAGGAGGCCCGCGTCAACCTGAGCCGCTACCTCAAGCTGCGCCGCGGCGACCCGGAGGTTACGCTGGCGCTGCTGGCGCTGGAGCCGCCCGCAAAGCGGCTGCCGCGGCTGCGCGCCATGACCGCCGACGGCCCCTCCGGGCAGCAGGCCGCCTACGAGCGGCTGCTCGCCGAGACGCTGGCGCAGCTGGGCCGACTGGAAGAGGCCGCCGCGGCGATGCGCACGGCCTACCGTCTCTACCTGCAAAGCCACAACGAAAGCCGTGCGGCCGAGGCCGCGCTCGCGATCAGCGGCTTTGAGTGGATGGCGGAACGGCTCGGCGTCGCCGCCGAGTGGGCCGACCGCGCGGTCGAACACGCGCGCAAGGCGCACCCGGGGCTGGCCACCACCGCCTGGAGCGTGCGCGCGGGCCTGTGGCTCGACCAGGGCCGCGCCGGGGCCGCGCGGGCGGCGCTGGACCAGGCGGAGCAGCACCTGGACCACGCCCGCACCCCCGACGAGCGCGCCCGCATCCACGCCATCCGCATGCGCTTCCTCATCGAGACCGGCCGGCTGGCCGAGGCCGTCGCCCTGGGCGAGGAAGTCTACCGCGCCGAACCCCACCCCTGGCTGGCCGCCAACCTGGCCCTGGCCTACGCCCTGCGCGGAGGACGGCGCGGCGAGCGGCGTTTCCGCGAGCTGCAGCGCCGCCACGCCGCCGAGGCCACGCCCCCGGGCCGGCTCCTCTTCGCGCTCTCCGAGGCGCTGCGCACCTGGCGCAACGGCGGCGACCCGGTGCCGATCCTCAAGGCCGCGCGCAAGGAAGCCCGCGCCAGCGGGCCCTACCTGCACTACCTGACCCTGATCCTCTGGGGCCTCTACCTGATGCAGCACCACCCCCAAAGGGCGCTGGCCCTCGCCCGCCACCTGCAACGGCGCGCCAGCGCCGGAGGCTTCGTCGTCGTCGGCGAGACCGCGCGGTTGCTGCGCGCGGAGGTGGCGCTGGCCCGCGGCGAGCCCATCGAGCACCTGCTGCGCTTCGAAGCCTCGCTGGCGGCGCAGGAGACCTGGCGGCGCTCCCTCCTGCTGCAGCTGGAATCGCCCGCCCCCGGACCCGCCCGCGGACTGGGCGGCTACGGTATCCTGGGGGCGTGGGCCCGCCTGCGCTGGCGCGAGGCCCGAACCCGCGGAACCCATGGATCCTCGCGAAGAAATCCGTAGCCGCCTCGACTTCAAGGCCGTCGTCGAGCGCTACGTGCCCTTGAAGCCGGCGGGCAAGGGCCGCTGGAAGGGGCTCTGCCCGTTCCACAACGAAAAGACCCCCTCCTTTTACGTCGACGAGCAGAAGGGGATGTTCTACTGCTTCGGCTGCAAGGCCGGCGGCGACGCCTTCAAGTTCGTGCAGATGATCGAGGGCGTGGGCTTCCGCGAAGCCCTGGAGAAGCTGGCGCAGGAGACGGGGGTGGAGCTGCCCGAGCGCGGGCCGGCGCACCGGGCCAGCAAGGACCTGATCGAGGTCAACCGGCTGGCGCTCAGCTACTTCCGCAACCACCTCGAGGGTCCGCCCCTGGCGTACCTGAAGCGGCGCGGCCTCGACGACGCGACGATCGAGCGCTACGCGCTGGGCTTCGCGCCGAAGCGCTGGGACGGCCTGGTGAACTTCCTGAAGCGGCACGACGTTCCCCTCAAACTCGGCCTGGAGGCGGGCGTGCTCGCCGAAAAGGACGGGCGCGTCTACGACCGCCTGCGCGCGCGGGTGGTCTTTCCCATCCGCGACCCCATGGGCCGCGTCGTCGCCTTCACCGGGCGGGCGCTCGCGGACGAGGACACCCCCAAGTACCTGAACACCCCCGAGAGCGACGTTTTCAAGAAGAACCGCCTGCTCTACGGCTACCCGGAAGCGCGCAAGAGCATCCGCGAGCGCAAGCGCGCCATCGTGGTCGAGGGGTTGTTCGATGTCCTCGCGCTGGCCCAGATGGGCTGGACCGAGACGGTGGCCGTGCTCGGTTCCGCGCTCTCGCCCGAGCAGGCCCAGCTCCTGGAACGCGCGGAGGCCGAGCGCCTCTACCTGGCCTTCGACGCCGACGAGGCCGGGCGGCGGGCGACCCTCGCGGGGCTCGACGTCGGGGTGGCCCGGCGCTTCCTCACCTTCGCGGTGCTGCTGCCCGAAGGCCGCGACCCAGGCGATCTGCTCACCGAGGCGGGGGGGAAGGCGGCCTTCGCCCGGGCGCTCGACGACGCCCTGCCGGAGGTGGAGTTCCGCTTCGCCGCGGCCGCCGAGGGCGTCGACCTGAACACCGCCGAAGGCAAGCGGCGGGTGCTCGAGCAGCTGCTGCCGCGCCTGACCGACGCCGAGCCCTTCGACCCGGTGGCCGAGGCCCTCAAGGCGGTGATCGTGGACCGCCTGGGGCTCGACCCACGCGCGCTCGAAGACCTGGTCCAAAGCCAGCGGCGGCGCCGGCGCCCGGTCGTGGAGCGGGCCCAGGTGGAGGCGGCGACGCAGGACCCGGGCGACCGCCTGCTCCTCCTCGAGCTGGACGTGATCGCCCAGCTGCTCGCGGTCGATCCGGACCAGTTGGCGGACTGGGTGCGCTACGTGGAAGACCACACCTGGCCGTCGGACGACGCCTTTCTGGCCGAGTTCATCCGCGTGGCCGAAGAAGAGGGGTACAAGCCCCGGCGCATCCTCGACCGCTTCGCCGGCCGTGGAGAGGGGGGTCGGCTCTTCGAACGGCTGATGCTCTCGGGCAGCGAACACCCCGCCGAGCACAAGGAACACCTCGACAAGAGCCTCGCGCGGCTGCGCGAGGGTTACCTGCGACGCAAGCGCGCGCGGCTCACCGCGGCCTTGAAGGAAGACCCCGAGCACGCGCTCGAGATCCTCAAGGAGATCCAGGAACTCGACCACGCCATCGAGGCCGAGCGCCGCCTCTACCGGGCGAACAACGGCGGCGGCTGAACCCGGGATCACCCCTTTTCGACGACCCCGACCCCTGCTTTTCCGTCCACCCGAACGGGGTCGCCGTATCCGGCCGCGATCCGGGCCGCGCAGCCAGCCGGGGTTCTGTGGGCCGCCGGCCGTCCTGCCTGATCCCGCACCGCGCACGCCGTACCGCTTACCACACACCACGCACTACGTACTACGTACCACGTACTATGAACCACGAACCAGCCTCACACGATCAGCATCGCGTCGCCCAGGCTGAAGAAGCGGTATTCGCGGGTCAACGCCTCGCGGTAGGCGGCCATCGTGAGCTCGTAGCCCGCGAAGGCGGCCACCAGCATCAGCAGGGTGCTGCGCGGCAGGTGAAAGTTGGTCACCAGCCCGCCGACGACCCGGAAGCGGTAGGGCGGCCTGATGAAGAGCCGCGTCTCCCCCGCCCCCGCGCGCACCCCCTCGCCGGGCGCGAAGGCCGACTCGAGCGTGCGCACCACCGTGGTCCCCACGGCGACGACCCGCCGCCCCTCAGCCAGCGCGCGGTTCACCTGCGCCGCCGCCTCTGGGGGCACCTCGTAGCGCTCCGCGTGCATCCGGTGTTCCTCGATCGACCCCTTCACCGGCTGAAAGGTGCCCGGCCCCACGTGCAGCACCACCCGCGCCTGCTCGACGCCCATGGCCGCGAGATCCTCCAGCAGCCGCGGGGTGAAGTGGAGGCCTGCGGTGGGCGCGGCCACCGAACCCTCCCGCCGGGCGTAGACGGTCTGGTAGCGCGCCGGGTCCACCGGGCGGTGCAGGTAGGGCGGCAGGGGCGTCGCGCCCAGGCGCTCCAGGCGCGGCCGCACCGCCCCCGAAAAGACCAGCAGCCGCAGCCCTTCGTCGTCCACCGCCGCCACCTCGGCGGCGAGCTCCCCGAAACGCACCCGCGCCCCGGGGCGCAGCCGGCGCCCGGGGCGAACCATCGCCCACCAGCGATCGGGGGCCTCCTCCCGCACCAGCAGCGCCTCGACGCGCGCGCCCCCCTCCTTCACGCCCGCGAGCCGGGCGGGAATGACCTTCGTCTCGTTGAAGACGAGCAGGTCCCCGGCGCGCAAGAAGCGCGGCAGCTCGAAGAAGCGGGCGTGCGCCCGCACGCCGCGGCCCCGCTCGACCACCATCAGGCGGCTGCGGTCGCGCGGCTCGACTCCTTCCTGGGCGATGCGCTCCTGGGGCAGGGGGTAGTCGTAGTCTTCGACGCGCCGTCCGGGCTCGTTCACTTGGTGCCGGGGTAGTTCTTCTCGCGCTGGGGCATGAAGGGCTCGTCGATCTCGGGCAGATGGGTGAACTGGTCCACCGCGTCGATGAGCTTCTGCGCCGTGGTCTCCTTGAAGGCGATCACCTCGACGCGGATGCCCTTTTCCATGAGCACCTCGAGGATGTCCACGAAGTCGCCGTCGCCGGAACCCAGCACCACCACGTCGAGCGAATCCATGAGCCGCACCATGTCCGCGGCGATGCCCATGTCCCAGTTGCCCTCGTAGATGGGCTTGCCCTCGTCGGTGGTGTGGTGCACGCTCAGGTTCATGCGCCGCACCCGGTAGCCCATGGTGGAGAGCTTGTAGATGAAGGGCCAGGCGGAGGTGTCGTTCTCGCGCTCGACCACGTAGGCGGTGGCGCGGACCAGCTGCCGCCCCTGCACCGCACGCTTCAGCAGGCTTTCGAAGTTGACGGTGCGTTCGTAGTAGTCGCGCGCGGAGTGGTAGAGGTTCTGCGTGTCCACGAACAGGCCCACGCGCTGCATGGCGTTCCAGCCCATCGGGTGCTTCACGTTAGCGTCCTCCGTTTCAGGGGATGGTGCAGGGTGTCCTCGCTGCCGTCGTAGTACTTGTGGCGCACCGTGATGGCCTCGTCCGTCAGGTCGATGACGGCGTAGCTGGGCCGGCCCTTGCCGCGCAGACGGTTGGTGGTGGCCGTGCCGGCGTTGACGATCAGCATCTCCTCGAAGCGCCAGACCCAGGGCACGTGCTTGTGGCCGTTGAGCACGAGCTCCACCCCGTGGTCGACGAGGACCTTCAGCAGGTCGCCGGCGTCCTGCAGGATGTTGCGCTCGCGGCCGGCGCCGGGCACCGGAAGCAGGTGGTGGTGGGTGACGAAGACCTTGAGGTCCCCCGGTGCGGCCGAGCTCAGGGCTTCGTGCAACCAGGGGTAGAGGCTGCGACCGATCCGCCCTTCGTCGAGGTCGGGCTCGCTGGAGTCGGCGGCCACGATGTGCACGCCCGGCAGGCGCACGACGCGGTAGCGCGAGCCGTAGAGCTCCTCGAAGTGCACGTAGCCGACGTTGCGCGAATCGTGGTTCCCCGGTGTGACCAGCATGGGGACCTCGAAGCGTGCGGTCCAGCGCGCGGCTTCCTCGTACTCGTACGCCAGCCCGCGATCCGTGAGGTCTCCCGAGATCACCAGCAGGTCGGGGCGCTCGCGGTTGACCTCGTCCACGAGCTGCTCCATCAGCTGCGGCTGGAAGTACTTGGAGGCCACGTGGATGTCGGAGATGTGGTAAAGGCGCGTCATGGCTACGGGACCATTCTACCCGGCCGCCCTAACCGGTATTGCGCATCCCCGCGGCGATGCCCAGGATGGTCGAGAGCAGCGCCCGCGTCGTCGATTCGCGGTCGGGGCTCTCGGGCGGGAGGCGGCGGTAGCGGTAGAGCAGCTCGATCTGCAGATGGTTGATCGGATCGAGGTAGGGGTTGCGCAGCTCCAGGCTGCGGGCGAGCGCCGGAGCGCCGGCGAGCAGGGGGCGGCCGCGCGCCTTCTCGAGCATGGCAAGGGCGGCGTCGTGGGCCCGTTCGATCGCCGGGAAGAAGCGTCCGGCCAGCGGCGGCTCGACGAGGCGGAGGTAGCCGCGGGTCACCTCCAGGTCGGTCTTAGCCAGCGAGAGCTCGGCGCCCTCGAGGACGCTGCAGAAGAAGGGCCAGCCGTCGTGCATCTCGCCGAGGAGCGCCGGGTCAATGGCCGCGAGCCCCTCGCCCAGGCCGTACCACCCGGGAAGGTTGGCGCGCACCTGGGTCCAGGCCATGACCCAGGGGATCGCCCGCAGGTCGCGGATTTCCTGGATGCGGCCGTGGCGGTAGACCGGGCGCGAGGCGATCTTGAGCGCGGCGATCTCGCGGATGGGGGTGAGCTGCTCGAAGAAGGCGAGGAAGCCGTCCGCGGCCAGCAACTCGCGGTAGACCTGCGCCGAGCGGGCGGCGGCGGCCTCGATGGCCGCGACCCAGGCCGGCTCGGGCGCGAAGGCGGCCTCGGGGCCGTAGCCGGCGTCGCGGGCCGCGGCAAGCCAGAGGTGCGCGATCGTCTCCTCCAGGCTGCGCAGGGCCAGGTCGGGGTGGGCGTACTTGTCGGCCAGCGCCTCCCCCTGCTCGGTGATGCGGATCTCGCGACCCACCGTGCCCACCGGCAGCGCCGCGATGGCACGCCCCGCCGGGCCGCCGCCGCGCGCGGTCGAGGTGCCGCGGCCGTGGAAGAAGCGGACGCCGACGCCGGCGGCGCGCGCGGCCGCGGCGATGCGCTCCTGGGCGGTGTAGAGCGCCCAGTTGGCCGCCAGGTAACCAGCGTCCTTGTTGGAGTCGGAGTAGCCGATCATGACCTCCAGCGCCCCCCGGGCCTCGACCTGGCGGCGGAAGACCGGGTTGGCCAGCAGCCGCTCGACGGTGCGGCCCGCGGCGTCGAGGTCGGCCAGGGTCTCGAAGAGGGGCACCACGTCGAAGGGTGCGCCGCGGTCGGGATGGTAGCGGCCGGCCTCCCGCGCCAGCAGCAGCACCTCGAGCAGGTCGGCGGGGCTCTTGGTCATGCTCACCACGTAGGCGCCGCGACCGTCCCAGACCGCGAGCGTCCCCAGCGCCCGCTGCAGCGCCCGGCCTCGGGGGCGGTACCCCACGGGGGCGAGGGGGCGCGCCGAAGCGAGCTCCCCGGTGAGCCAGGCCTCGCGGCGGCCTGCGTCCCAGTCGCCGTAGTCGTTCCCCAGGCCGGCCGCGGCGACGAGCTCGGCCACCGCCTGGCGGTGCTCGCCCGACTCCTCGCGCAGGTCCAGGTCCGCGAAGCTGAGTCCGAAGGTGCGCGCCGCCTCCTCGAGCGGCCGCACGCCGCGCGCGGCGAAGGCGGTGAACCCCATCGCCTCGAGCGTCCGCCGCAGCCGCTCGAGGTCGCCGGCGAGCTCGCCGGCGTCGCCGTAGGCCCCGGGCCCCGAGCCCAGGGTGTGCTCGAGCCGGTAGTAGACGCCCATCAGGTAGCGCCGCAGCGGCTCGCCCTCGAAGCGGGGCGCGCGCTCGATCAGCGCCAGCGCCCGCTCGGCCGCCTCGCGCAGCTCGCGCGGCACCGGCAACCGGCGCTCGGAGACCGAGAGGTCGCGGACCAGCTCGTCGAGCTCGCGGCAGAAGTGCTCCACGTAGAGGCGGCGGGCGTGATCCTGCGCCCAGGCGGTGACCTCGGGGGTGACGGCCGGGTTGCCGTCCCGGTCGCCGCCAATCCAGCTGCGGGTGCGCACCGGGCTCGCCGCCTGGAAGCGGCGGCCGAAGGCCCGCTCGAGCGCGTCCTCGATCCGTTCCACCAGGCGCGCCTGCGCCGACCAGAGGCTTTGGGGAAGGTAGTAGAGCGCGCCCTTGACCTCGTCCTCCACGGTGGGCTGGGTGCGGCGCAGCTCCTCGGTGGCCCAAAGCAGCTTGACCCGCTCGCGCACCGCCTCCCCGTCGCCGCGCGCGAGCGCGTCGCGCAGGCGCTCGAGATGGTGGCGCACCGTGCGCCGCCGCGCCTCGGTGGGGTGGGCGGTGAAGGTCAGCCACAGCCGCATCGAGCGCGCCAGGCGCGCGGCCTCCTCGGGCGGCACCCCCCAGGACGCCAGGGTGCCGGCCGCGCGGGCGAACTCGCCGCCCGCGTCGGCGGCCGCGTGCACCCGGTGGTAGGACTCGGCCAGGTTGGCCAGGTAGAAGAAGCTGGTGAACGCCCGCGTCAACCCCTCGGCGCGGTGCAGGTCGAGACCACCGACCAGGGCGACCAGCGCTTCGCGTTCGGCGTCGTCGGGCTGCTGCCGCAGCCGCTTGGTGCGCGCGCGCACCTCCTCGACCAGCCGGTAGAGGCGCTCACCGCTGACCTCGCGGATCGCTTCGCCGAGCGCCCGGCCCAAACGGTCCACGTCGCGCCGGAGCGCCTCCGGCAGCGTCACGGCTCCTCCCAGCGGTAGGGGCTGATCGCCTGCACCCGGGGACCGTCGAAGACGAGCTCGGTGGCCACGAAGAGCGCCGGACCCTCGGCGCTGCGGAAGGGCTGCGGCCGGGCGGTGAGGAAGCGGTCGAGGAAGGTCTTCACCTCGCCGCCGATGATCGAGCGGTAGGTTCCGGTCATGCCCACGTCGGCCTGAAAGGCGGTGCCCCCGGGCAGGAAGCCGGCGTCGAGGGTGGGCACGTGGGTGTGGGTGCCCAGCACCGCGGCCACCCGGCCGTCGAGGTAGAACCCCAGCGCGTACTTCTCACTCGTCGCCTCGGCGTGGATCTCCACGATTGCGGCGTCGTGCGGCACCTCTTCGAGGACGCGGTCGACGGTGCGAAAAGGGTCGTCGAGGGCGTCCATGAAGACGCGGCCCATCACCTGGACCACCAGCAGCCGGAAACCGCCGCGCTCGAGCACCCACCACCCCCGCCCGGGCGTCCCCGGGGGGTAGTTGGCCGCGCGCACGATCGGCTCGCGCTCGATCAGGTCGTAGACGTCCTTCTTGTCCCAGGCGTGGTTGCCCAGGGTGATCAGGTCGGCCCCGGCCTCGCGCAGGATGCGGTAGCTCTTCTTGTCCAGCCCCTTGCCGCCGGCGGCGTTCTCGCCGTTGACGATGACCCAGTCGTAGCGGTCGCGCACGTCGGGCAGGTGCATGGCCACGGCCCGCAGCCCGGGCCGCGCCACCACGTCACCGACGAAGAGCACGCGCATCTAACGCTCAAACCGCCGCTTCCAGACCGGCCATCAGCAGACCGATCTGTTCTTCGGTGACCTCGTCCGGACGCACCTCGCCGACGATCCGGCCCTCGTACATCACCAGGATGCGGTCGGAGAGGCTCATCACCTCGTTGAGGTCGGCCGAGACGAGGAGGACCGCCATGCCCTGGTCGCGGGCCTCGATGATGTTCTGGTGGATGAACTCGATGGCGCCGATGTCGACGCCGCGCGTCGGCTGCGCCGCCACCAGCAGCTTGGGGTTGCGCGCCAGCTCGCGCCCCACGATGATCTTCTGGGCGTTGCCGCCCGAGTAGCGGCGGCCGATCAGGTGGATGCTGCGCGGCCGCACGTCGAAGCGCTCGACGACCTGCTCGGCGTAGGCGTTGATCACCCCGTCGTTGAAGAAGCCCAGGAAGCCGGCGTAGGGCTCGCGGTAGTGGTCGCCGAGGATGATGTTGTAGCGGGTGGGGAACTCGAGGATCAGGCCGCGGTCGTTGCGCTCCTCGGGGATGTGGCTCACGCCCCACTCGCGCACCTTGCGGGCGCTGGGGTGCACGGCCTCGCCGTTGTAGCGTAGCGTGCCCTTGAAGGGGCGCAGGCCGGTGATCACCTCGACCAGCTCGGTCTGGCCGTTGCCCTCCACGCCGGCGATCCCTACCACCTCGCCAGCGTGCACCTGGAAGGAGACCCCGTCCAGGCGCGGGCGGTGGCCCGCCCCCTCGACCCGCAGGTCTTCGGCCTCGAGCACCACCTCCCCGGGCTCGGCGGGTTTCTTCTGCACGGTGAGGATGACCTCGCGACCCACCATCATGCGCGCCAGCTCGGCCACGCTGGTCTCGGGGGTGTTCACCGTACCCACCACCTTGCCGTCGCGGATCACGGTCACCCGGTCGGAGACCTGCATCACCTCGTCGAGCTTGTGGGTGATGAGGATGATCGCATGGCCCTTCTCGGCGAACTCGCGCAGGAACTTGAACAGCTCCTCCACCTCCTGCGGGGTCAGCACCGCGGTGGGCTCGTCGAGGATGAGGATCTTGGCGTCGCGGTAGAGGGTCTTGAGGATCTCGACGCGCTGCTGCGCGCCCACCGGCAGGTCTTCGATGATCGCGTCGGGGTCGAGGTCGAAGCCGAGCTCCTCGATCAGCTCCACCACGCGCTTGCGGGCGGCGGTGTAGTCGATGGCGGGGCCGGACTTGGGCTCCATGCCCAGGATGACGTTGTCGAGCACGGAGAGGGTGTCCACGAGCATGAAGTGCTGGTGCACCATGCCGATCCCCAGGGCGATGGCGTCCGAAGGGTCGTGGATCTCGACGCGCTTCCCGTCGACGAAGATCTCGCCCTCGTCGGGGCGGACCAGCCCGTAGACGATCTTCATCAGCGTGGACTTGCCCGCGCCGTTCTCGCCCACGAGCGCCAGCACCTCGCCCCACTTGACCCCGAGGCTGATGTGGTCGTTGGCCAGCACCAGCGGGTAGCGCTTGGTGATGTGGTTCAGCTCCAACGCGAATTCGCTCACGCACGCAGTATACCAACCGAAGGGGCCGCCCCCGAGGGAGCGGCCCGCGTGGCTTCGCTAAGACTTTAGCGCGAGGAAGGAACCTTGATCTCGCCGCTGAGGATCTTGCGCTTGATGATCTCGAGACGGGTCACCACCGCCTGCGGGATCAGGGCCTTGTTGTACTCGTCGAGGGCGTAGCCCACGCCGTTGTTCTCGAGCCCGAACTCGTGGATGCCGCCGCTGAAGGTGCCGTCCACGACGCTCTTGATGGTGTCGTAGGTGGCCACGTCCACGCGCTTCATCATCGAGGTGAGGACGAAGTTGAGGGTGGCGGGGTTGTTGTCGGTGTCGCCCAGGTAGTTCTGGTTGGCGTCGACGCCGATGAGGAAGATCGGGCGCTGGTCCGCACCGCAGGGATTGCCGGGCACGTTGCGGAAGGGGTCACGGATGAACTTCTTGCCGCTGATGCACTGGGTCTGCTTGATGTAGTCGAGCACGCCCAGGCCCGAGCCGCCGGCCGCCGCGTAGATGATGTCGGCGCCCTGCGAGACCTGCGCCTGCGCGATCTCCTTGGCCTTGGCCGGGTCGTTCCAGGCGGTGGGGGTGTTGCCCACGTAGTTGATGATGACGTTGCAGTCGACGCCGTCCTCGGCGCAGGCGTACTCCACGCCGGCCTTGTAGCCCTGCTCGAACTTGTGGATCAGCGGGATGTCCATGCCGCCCACGAAACCGACGGTGCCGGTCTGGGTGAGCTTACCGGCGATGTAGCCGACCAGGAACGAACCCTCGTGCTCACGGAAGACCAGGCTGGCCACGTTGGGAAGGTCGACCACCGAGTCGATGATCGCGAAGTTGATGTCGGGGAACTCCTTGGCCACCGCCTCGATCGCGCCCTGGTTGGCGAAACCGACGGCGATGATCAGGTCGAAGTCCTCCTCCGCGAAGTTGCGGATGCCCTGGATCACCTGGCTGGGATCGGAGGGCTCGAAGTCGAACAGCTCGATGCCCAGGTCCTTGGCGGCCTTCTGCGCGCCTTCCCAGGCCGACTGGTTGAAGCTGCGGTCGTTCTTACCGCCCGCGTCGAACGCGATACCCACACGAACCTGCGCCATCGCCAGGCCCATGAAGGCCGCCAATACCATGCCCAACACTGCCCATCGTTTCATACTCGACCTCCTTCAAGGTTTGCGTTCCTATGGCTCATCGCCAGCGCCATTATATGCCAGGCAGGCGTGAAGGTCATGTAGGCGGACGGCGCGGCGGCCTCATCCGGGTCCCAAGCGGCTTCCTATACTGGAAACCGTGACGAGGGAAGAAGCCGCACGGCGCGTGGCCGAGCTGACCTGGGCCATCCGGCGCCACAACCACCTCTACTACGTCCTCGACCGGCCGGAGATCTCCGACGCCGAGTACGACGCGCTGGTGCGCGAGCTGGCCCAGCTGGAGGCCGCCTTTCCGGAGCTGCGCTCGCCCGCCTCCCCCACGAACCAGGTGGGGGCGGGGGTGCTGGGCGCCAGCTTCGAGCCGGTCACCCACCCGACCCCGCTCTACTCGCTGGACAACGCCTTCGGCCCCGAGGAGATCGCCGCCTTCGAGGAGCGCGCCGCCCGGGCGCTGGGCAGCGAGCCGCCGCTGGAGTACGCGCTCGAGTACAAGATCGACGGGCTTTCAATCAACCTCCTCTACGAGGACGGCCGCCTCGTCTGGGGCGCCACCCGCGGCAACGGCCGGGTGGGCGAGGAGGTGACCCAGAACCTGCTCACCGTCCAGAGCATCCCCTCGCGGCTCGCAGGCGCGCCGCCGCGGCTGGAGGTGCGCGGCGAGGTTTACATGCCCCGGGAGGTCTTCCTGGAGCTCAACCGCGCGCGCGAGGAGGCCGGGGAACTGCCCTTCAAGAACCCCCGCAACGCCGCCGCCGGCGCGGTGCGGCAGAAGGACCCCCGCATCGCCGCGGAGCGGCGGCTCGCAGCCTACTTCTACGGCGTGGGCGAGGGGGCCGCCGAGCTGGGCGCGCGCACCCAGCTCGAGCTGCTGGACCGCCTGGAGGCGCTGGGCCTGCCGGTGGAGCCCCACCGCGGCCGCGCGCTGGGCGCCGCCGGGGTCGAGGAGCGCTACCACGAGATGCTCGCCCGCCGGGCCGAGCTGCCCTTCGAAGCCGACGGGGTCACGGTCAAGCTGAACGACCTGGAGGGACAGCGCCGCCTGGGCCACACGGCCAAGTCGCCGCGCTGGGCGATCGCCTACAAGTTCCCCGCCGAGGAGAAGGAAACCCGCATCGAGAGCGTGGACTTCCAGGTGGGGCGCACCGGCCGCATCACCCCGGTGGCCAACCTGACGCCGGTCCAGCTCGACGGCACCACCGTCAGTCGCGTCACCCTGCACAACAAGGCCTTCATCGAAGAGCTGGACGCCCGCGTGGGCGACGTGGTGCGGTTGCACAAGTCGGGCGGCATCATCCCGGAAATCCTGAGGGTCGTGAAGGAAAAGCGGACCGGCGAGGAAGCGCCGATCGTCTTTCCCGACCGTTGTCCCGAGTGCAAGGCCGAGCTGGTGGAGGACGGCAAGATCCACCGCTGCCCCAACCCCCTCTGCCCCGCCAAGGCCTTCCAGCAACTGCGCCACTGGGCAAGCCGCCGCGCCATGGACGTTCAAGGCCTGGGCGACAAGCTGATCGAGCAGCTGCTGGAGAAGGGCCTGGTGCAGGACGCCGCCGACCTCTACCGGCTGGGCAAGGAGGACCTGGCCGGGCTGGAGCGGATGGGCGAGAAGAGCGCCGAGAACCTGCTGGCCCAGCTCGAGGCGAGCAAGGGCCGGGGGCTGGAACGCGCCCTCTACGGCCTCGGCATCCCCCAGGTGGGCGAGGCGCTGGCGCGCACCCTGGCCCGCCGCTTCGGAACGATCGAGAAGCTGATGGAAGCCGGCGAGGAAGAGCTGGAGGCGGTGCCCGACGTGGGCCCGATCACCGCGGCCGAGATCCGCCGGGCGCTCGCGGACGAGCGGATGCGCGACCTGATCCGGCGGCTGCAGGCGGCCGGGGTCAGCTTCGAAGCCAGGCAGGCCCAGGCGGCCGAGCAGCCGCTTGTGGGGCTGACCTTCGTCCTCACCGGCGAGCTGAGCCGCCCGCGGGCCGAGGTGAAGGAGGAGCTCGAGGCGCTCGGGGCCAAGGTGGCCGGCTCGGTGAGCCGCAAGACCAGCTACGTCGTCGCCGGCCACGGCGCCGGCAGCAAGCTCGCGAAGGCCCGGCAGCTGGGCGTGCCGGTGCTCGACGAAGCGGGCCTGGCCGCCCTGCTCGCCGAACGGGGCGCGGACGGGTAGACTGGGGCGCGATGCAGCGGAACCTGATTCTCGTCCTTCTGCTCCTCGCCGCCCTGGGCACCGCCTGGGCGCTCTGGCCGCGCACGGCGCCGCTCCAGCTCTCGGGTACCGTCCTCAAGAACCCCAGACCCGCCCCCGAGTTCCGCCTCGAGAGCGCCTCGGGGCCCGTGAGCCTCGCCGACTACCGCGGCAAGGTGGTGCTCGTCTTCTTCGGCTACGCCAACTGCCCCGACGTCTGCCCCCTGACGCTCAACCACCTGGCCCACATCTACCGCAAGCTGGGGGAACCCGAGCAGCTGCAGGTGCTGGCCATCAGCATCGACCCGGCGCGCGACACCCCCGTGGCGATGGACCGTTACGCCAAGATGTTCCACCCCAGCTTCGTCGGCCTTTCGGGGCCGCCCAAGGTCATCGCCAAGGTCGCCGCGGGGTTCTTCATCTACGTCCGCAGCGACGCCTCCGGGTACATCGACCACACCTCGACGGTGACGCTGATCGACCCCGAGGGGCGCATCCGCGTCCTCTACGGTCAGCAGCTCGTCGAGGACGAGACCGCGATGCTGCGCGACCTGCGCGCCATCCTGGAGCGGAAGGGCCGGTTCTAGTGCGCCGGGCGGGGGGGCTGCTGCTGGTGCTGCTGGCCGCCCTGGCCGCGGCCCACGCCGGCGACTTCTCGGTGGAGAAGCTGCGGATCGTGCGGACGCCGGAGGGCGTCTTCCTGGAGGGCCGGATCGTCTACCCGGCCGGAGACGACCCGCTCGAGCTCGAGGTGGTGGCGACCGACCGCGGCGAGGGGGTGCTCGAGCTGCGCCGGGGCGACGCCTGGCAGGTGGTCCGCACCGTGCCCATCCCCTACGGGGTCACCAACTTCGGCGCCGCCACCCCGATGCGCATCCGCCTGACCGGCGGCCCCTACCGCCCCGGGGAGGTGGTGCCCGTCACCTTCCTCTTCCCCGCCGGGGCGCTGATGACCGCGCGCGCGGTCGTCGAGGGGTCGCCCAGCCGCGCCCCCTGGATCTCGGCCCTGGCGCTGGGGCTGGCGCTCCTCGCCTACCTGCGCGTCAAAACCCGAAGGCGCGCAAGATCCGGCTGACCTGGTCGCTTTCGATCAGGAAGCCGTCGTGCCCGTGGGCGCTGGTGATCTCGGCGTACTCGGAACGCGCCGCGGCGGCGGTGCGCCGCACCTCGGCGGCGGGGTAGAGCAGGTCGCTGTCGATGCCCACGAAGACCGCCGGAGCGCTCAGGCGGGCGAGGGCCGCCCCCAGCCCGCCTCGCCCCCGCCCTACGTCGTGGGCGTCCATCGCCCGGGTGAGCAGCGCGTAGCTGGCGGCCGAGAACCTGCGGGTGAACTTGGCCCCCTGGTGGTCGAGGTAGCGTTCGGCCTGCACGGGGTCGTCCGCCCAGCGCTGGTCGAAACCGGCGGGGTGGCGGTAGCTGAGCATCGAGAGCGCCCGGCCCAGCGCCAGGTCGCCGCGGCGCGCCGCCTCGCGTTGCAGGTGCTGCCAGGCGCGCGCCCAGGGCCCCTGCCGCGCGGGGGCGGCGAAGACGGCCAGCGCCTGGGTGCGCTTTGGAAACTCGAGCGCGAACTCGAGCGCCAGCATGCCGCCCATGCTGCCGCCGACCACGCGCGCCGTGGGCACGCCCAGGTGGTCGAGCAGCCGCGCCTGGGCGCGCACCATGTCGCGCAGTGAGAGCTGGGGAAAGCCGGGGTCCTGGTGGGGTCCGCTCGAGCCGTAGCAGCTCCCCGGGACGTTGGCGCTGATCACGAAGTAGCGGCCGGTGTCGAGCGCCCGCCCCGGCCCCACCACCTCGTTCCACCAGCCCCGCGCCCCGAACGCCCGTTCGTAGGGCGAGAGGGAGGCCAGGGTCTCGGCTTCGTAGACGCCGGCGGCGTGGGCCGAACCGGTGAGCGCGTGGAAGACCACCACCGCGTTGTCGCGGGCGGGGCTGAGGGTGCCGTAGGTCTCGTAGCGCAGCTCCAGCGCGGGCAGCGACCCGCCGCCTTCGAGAGCGAACCGGCCCAGGCGCGCGCGCCTGGGCCGCGGGCGGAGCTCGCCCGCGGCCGGCTCTGGCAGCAGCGCCAGCGCCTCGTGCTCCCCGATCTCCTCGTAGACGAGCGTGGCCACCCTACCCCTCCAGCGCCGCCGCCAGGTCGGCCTTGAGGTCGTCCGGGTCTTCGAGGCCGACGCTGAGGCGCAGCATCTCCGGCGCCACCCCGGCGGCCTCCAGCGCCTCGGGCGCGAGCTGGGCGTGGGTGGTGGAGGCGGGGTGGATGATCAGGGTGCGGGTGTCCCCCACGTTGGCCAGGTGGCTGACGAGCTCGAGCCGGCCCAGCAGGCGCACCGCCGCGTCGTAACCGCCGCGGAGGCCGAAGGTGAGCACCGCCCCCGGGCGGCCGCCGAAGTAGCGCTGGGCGCGCGCGTGGCTGGGGTGGTCCTCGAGGCCCGGGTAGTTGACCCAGGCCACCTCGGGCCGCGCCCGCAGCCAGTGCGCCAGCTCGAGGGTGTTCTGCACGTGCCGCTCGGCGCGCAGCGCCAGGGTCTCCACCCCCAGCAGGAGCAGGTAGGCGTCGTGGGGGCTGAGCGCCGGGCCCACGTCGCGCAACCCCCCCACCCGCGCCGCGGTGGCCAGCACCGCCGGCGCGAAGGCCTCGGTGGGCACCAAGCCGTGGTAGCTGGACTGGGGGCTGGATAGGAGCGGGTAGCGCCCGTTCGCCCAGTCGAAGCGGCCGCCGTCGACGAGCGCCCCGGCGATCGCCGCCCCGTGCCCGCCGATCCACTTGGTGACCGAGTGCAGCACCGCCGCCGCGCCGTGCTCCAGCGGCCGGAAGAGGTAGCCGCCCATCCCGAAGGTGTTGTCCACGAAGACGGCCACCCCCGCCTCCGCGGCGGCCTCGGCGACGGCGTCGAAGTCGGGGATGGAAAGCGCGGGGTTGGAAAGGCTTTCCAGGTACCAGACCCGCGTCTTGTCGTCGGTCAGCGCCAGGAACTCCTCGGGCCGCGCCTCGGGGCTGGTGAAGCGGGTCTCGATGCCCAGGCGGGCGAGGGTGACCTTGAACTGGTTGACCGTGCCCCCGTAGAGGCCGGGCAGGCTCACCAGGTTGTCGCCCGCCTGCAGCACGGCGGTGAGCGCCAGGAACTGCGCGGCGTGCCCCGAGGCCACGGCCAGCCCCGCCGCGCCTCCCTCGAGGGCGGCAAGCCGGTCCTCCAGTACGGCCACCGTGGGGTTGCCGATGCGGGTGTAGATGGGTCCCGCCTCCTCGAGCGCGAACAGCCGGGCGGCGTGTTCGGCGCTTTCGAAGACGAAGCTGGTGGACTGGGCCACCGGAACCTGCCGGGGGCCTCCGGGCTCGGGGGTGTAGCCTGCGTGCAGCGCTAGGGTTGCGTACCGGTACTCGGGCATACCTGCTCCTTTCCGGGGAAAGAAAACTCCCCTTTCCGTTCGCTCTCTTGAAGACTTCAGGAAAGGGGTTGCCCTTTCCCTTATCTTTCCCGCTCGCGCGGGCCGGAATTGGCACCAAGGCGTGGGTTTCCCCACCGGTTGCCGCGGTTTCACAGGGCCGGTCCCTCCACCGCTCTGGATAAGAGAACGCACCGGATTTTGGCCGCGCTCGGCGCGGTTAGGGCGAAGTTTAGCGGCTGCGGCCGCCGCTGTCAAGCACGCCCGTCGCGGCCCCATCCGGCTCACGGGAACGGCTGGTATAAAGGGGGACGGCATGGAACGATTCGTCATCGGCATCGCGGGCGGCACCGGCAGCGGCAAGACGACGGTCACCCGCCGGGTGATCGAGGTGGTGGGCAAGGACCGGGTGGCCCTGCTGCAAATGGACAACTACTACAAGAACCAGGACCACCTGACCTTCGAGGAACGCACCCGGATCAACTACGACCACCCCGACGCCTTCGACATGCCCCTGCTGATCGACCACCTGAGCCGGCTGGTGCGCGGCGAGCCCGTCGAGAGCCCGCTCTACTCGTTCGTCGAGCACACCCGCGCCCGCGAGACCCGGCCCGTGGGCCCGGCGCCCGTCGTGGTGCTCGAGGGCATCCTCGCCCTCTACGACGCCGAGCTGCGCCGCCGCATGCACCTCAAGGTCTTCGTCGACGCCGACCCCGACGTGCGCTTCATCCGCCGTCTGCGCCGCGACGTGGACGAGCGCGGGCGCAGCCCCGAATCGGTGATCGAGCAGTACCTCAACTTCGTCCGCCCCATGCACATCGCCTTCGTGGAACCCAGCAAGCGCTTTGCGGACGTGATCATCCCCCACGGCGGGCACAACGAGCCGGCGCTCGAGATGCTGACGAGCCGGATCCATCGCATCCTGGGGGCCGCGTGAAGAAGCTCCTGCACCTGCTGTTGCTGCTCGCCCTGCTGCCCTCGCTGGCGGCGCTTTACGCCCGCTGGCAGGTGGAGCGGCCGGGGCCGGTGGTGCTCACCCTCGACGGCCAGGCGGTGCGCGAGGAGGCACGGCTGCGCGGCCTCGACCTGGACGCCCTGCTCGACCGCTACCGCGACCTGGGGGTACGCGGCCTGGGCGTCTATGAGCTGCGCACCCAGGACTGGGTCGAGCGCGGCAAGGCGCTCTACGCCGACGGCAACCTGCTCAGGCTCATCCACCCGGGCGGCGGCTTCGAGCCCGGGTGGTTCTACCTCTCGCCGCGGGACCCGGAGGAGCTCGAGCGCATCGCGAAGGCCTGGACGCTGCCGCAGCACCGCGTCGCCTGGCTCGACCGGGTCTGGATCGGTTTCCCCAAGGACGTGCTCACGATGCCCCTGGGGCCGGACCGCGGCTTCATCCTCGAGCGCTACCGCAAGGGCAACTACATCGTCTACCGCCCCTACAACGACCGCCTGCGCAGCTGGCCGCCGCCGCTGCCCGAACCGGTGCAGGCCGTCGTCTTCGCCGGCGAGGAGGTGCTCGGCTACCCCGACCGCCTGAGCCAGACGGCGGAGCTGGTCACCGCCCCGGTGGGCTTCGTCGAAGGCGCGCAGCAGAAAGGGCTGCTGCAGATCGCGCGCGACCATCCGACGCTGCGCGTCTTCAGCCTGCCCGCCGACTGGCAGCTCAAGCTCAGCCCCGAGGCCGCCGCCGAAAAGTACCTGCTGGCGGCGCGCGAACGCGGGCACCAGATCCTCTACTTCCGCCCCTGGCCCGACCCCGAAAAGACCGAGCGCTTCATCGAGCGCGTCGAGCAAGGGCTGGCGGCGAGCGGAATCGCGCTGGGCGAGCCGCTGCCGCGCACCCTGGAACCCCCGGCCTACGCCCGGCTCGCCTGGGTGGGCGTGTTGGCGGGGCTGGGGCTGCTGGCCCTCGCCTTCCCCCAGCCGCTCGGGGTGCTGCTGGCGCTGGGCCTGCTGCTGGGCGGCTTCGTCTACGCCGGGGCGGCGGCGGGACCGCTGCTCGCGGCGCTCGTCTTCGCCTCGCTGGGCTTCGTACGCTACCGCCGGGGCCTGACGGCCTGGCTGGCGGCGCTGGGCTACGCCCTCGTCGGGGCGGTCTATCTGGCGGCGCTGGGCTCGAACACCCAGACGATTACCGGCCTGGTGCCCTTCAAGGGGGTGCTGCTCACGCTGGCGGTGCCGCCGCTGCTGGTGGCCCTGGCGGGTTGGCCCAAAGACCGCGACCTGCGCCGGCTGATCGCCGAGGCCTGGGAGCACCGGGTGCGGCTCGGCGAGGTGGCGCTGGCGCTGGCGGCGGTCGTGGCCCTCGCCGTGGTGCTGCTCCGCCGCGGCAACACCGAGTGGGTGCCGGGGCTCGAACTGCAGCTGCGGGCGCTGCTGCAGGACTGGATGGTGCGCCCCCGGTTCAAGGAAATCTTCGGCCACGCCGTCGCGGTGCTGGCGCTGACCCAGCCCTGGCCCCGCTGGGTGCACGCGGGCCTGCTCGCCTTCGCGGCGCTGGCCGAGGCCTCGATCCTCAACACCTTCAGCCACTACCACTCGCCGCTCTTCGTCTCGCTGGCGCGGACGCTGAACGGCGCGGTGGTGGGGCTGGTCCTCGGGCTCGCGCTGGCCGCGGGCGTCTGGGCGGTGCGCCGATGGTGGTCGCGCTAAGCGGCTACTACGGCTTCGCCAACGCCGGCGACGAGGCGATCCTGCTGGCGCTGGTGCGCGAGGCGCGCCGCCGGGGGGTGGAGCCCGTGGTGCTCTCGGCTGACCCGAAGGGCACCGAAGCCCTGCACGGGGTGGAGGCGGTGCCGCGGTCGAAGCCCGCGGCGCTGGCGGCGCTGGCCCGCGCCGAGGGTCTGCTCTCGGGCGGGGGCGGGCTGCTGCAGAACACGACTTCGAACCGCAGCCTCGCCTACTACCTGGGCCTCGTCTACCTGGCCCAGACCCTGGGCAAGCCCACCTGGATCTTCGGGCAGTCGCTGGGGCCGCTAAGCCCCGCGGGGCGGCGCTTCACGGCGCCGGCGCTGCGCAGGAGCCGAGCGGTCGTGGTGCGCGACCGCGCCTCGCTGGAGCTGGCCCGCGGCCTGGGCGTCGCCGCCGGGCGGCTGCGCCTGGGCGCCGACGCGGCGCTGCTGCTCGAGCCACCACGGGTGAACCGCGAGGAGGGGCTGGTCGTCGTCGTCCCCCGCGCCCGGGTGCCGCAGCAGGCCAACCTGCGCCTGCGCGAGGTGGCCGAGCGGCTGCGGGCGCACGGCTTCGAGGTGCTGGTGCTGGGCTTCCAGCCGGGCTTCGACGAGCCGGCGCTCGAGCTCTTCGACGGCTTTACCCGCGAGCTCAGCGGCGACCCGCGGCGGGTGCTCTACTGGATCGCCCAGGCGGGCTACGTCCTCTCGCTCAGGCTCCACGGCCTCATCCTCGCCGCGGCCGCCGGCACCCCCTACGCCGGCGGCAGCTACGACCCCAAGGTCAGGGCCTTCTGCGAGGAAAGCGGCGCCCCCTACTGGGAGCTGCCCGGCGACCCGGAGGCGATGGTGCGGGTGGCGCTGCACCGCAGCGGCCCCGACAAGAGCGCCCTGCGCGACCTGCGGGTGCGCGCCGCCGAAGGGTTCAACCACGTCTGGGGCCGGCCGGAACCGGGAACGGCGTAAAGGAGGGCGCGCGCCCTCCTTTACGGATCGCTGCGGAGGCGTCAGTCGCCGGCGACGCGGGCCCGCAGCGAGAGCGCGTACTCGGCCAGGTGGGCCAGATTGTCGGCCACCGGCTCGCGCAGCAGGTACTCGCCCGCGCCGCTTTTTTTCAGCAGCAGGAAGGGCGGCCCGGCCAGGGCCTCGAGCACGTTCCAGACCGTCTCGCGGTCCCAGCTGCCCTCGCCCAGGTTGGCGAGCACGTCCTCGGGAAAGAAGACCTGCTGGCGGGTGTACTCGGCGAGCGCCAGCAGCACCGCCGAGAAGGCGGCCCGCTCCCCCACCCAGCGGCGCACCTCGTCCGCCAGGCGGGTGACCGCGTCCGCGTCCACGCGCCCCTCGCGGAGGAGCCGCTCGAGCTCGACCGGACCCACCGGGAAGAGCTTCTTGAGCGCCACCAGCTGCGAAAGCGCCTCGGGCGAGACGAGCGCCATCCGCACGCCGCCCAGCGCTTCGACGGCGGCGGCAAGGCGCGCCTCCGGCACCACCAGCCCCACGAAGTCGGCCCGGCCGGTACGCCGCAGGGCCAGCAGATCGGCGGGCTCGCTCTCGCCGAAACGGCCCAGCGCCAGGGTGTACTCGCGGCGGCCCAGGTAGGCGCGGAAGAGGTCGTACCCCTCGGCTGCGCTGTGCTTGAGCTCCAGCGCCTCCAGCGCCTGCACAAAGGCAGGCTTGGCGGCCCGCTTCTTCTCGCCCACGTGCGGGGTGACGCGCACCCGCTTGGGCGGCTCCGGCGCCGGGTCCGGGCTCTTCGGGGTGCGGGCCTCGACGGGGACGGCGACCTTCTTTTCCGCGGGCGGTCCCGCTTCGGCGGGTCGCGCCGCCGGGCGCGGGCGCACCTTGCGGGCGGCGGCGGCCTCCAGGGCCAGCACCTCGCCGTCTAAGGTGAGCCAGATCACGTCGTTCACCTGCAGCCGGCGCTTCTCGAAGTAGGGCTCGAGGCCGTCGAGCACCCCGCGCACCCAGTCCACGGTGCAGTCGAGCCGCTCGCCGTCCTCGTCCTGGCAGGTCACCCGCTCGCGCCCCGAGAGCATCTGACGCAGCGAAAGCGTGAGGCGGATCGTCCCCGATTGAATGCACGTACTGGTCACCACGTACCTGGCCCGCATCTATACCTCCAGCACCCGCCGCGGCTCGCCGGCGGTGAGGATGTAGTACATCTCCCGCGCCACCGTCCAGGTCGCCTCGACGTCCCCGAGCGCGCGGTGCCGCGCCCCGGTTTCAATGGAAACTTCAAACGCCCTGATCAAATGGTCCAACCCTCTTCGCCTCATTCGCGGCAGTGCGCGCCTGGCCCACTGCACGGTATCGATGACTTCGTTATGTATCTTAACACCCAGGCGGCGGGCGCGCGGGCGCAAAAAGCCCAGGTCGAAGGGGGCGTTCTGGATGACGAGGACCGCGCCCTCCAGGTACACGAGCGCCTCCTCGAGCGCCGTGTAGACGTCGGGCGCGTCGGCCACGTCGGCGCTGGAGATCCCCGTGAGCCGGGTGATGAACGGCGGGATCGGCGACCCGGGGTTGACCAGCCGCACGAAGCGCTCGACGCGGCCGGGTTCGACGCGCATCAGGGCGATCTCGATGATCTCGTTCTCGCTCGGGGAGAGGCCCGTCGTCTCCAGGTCCAGCACCACCAGCACCTCGCCCTCCTGGGGAAAGGGGTAGCGCCACTCCCAGAGCCCCAGGGCGCCTTCCTCGCGGAAGAAGCGGCCGTCGAGCACCGGCTCGATGACGCGTTCCAGCTGGGTCGGAGCCACCGAGGGCATGGCCAGGGCGCGGTAGGCGAGCTCGCGCGCGGGCCGGGGTTCGCCGGCCTCGCGCAGCGCGCGCGCCACCCGGGCGGCCATGCGGTACTCGAGAGGCACCATGATCAGTCGAGCGGCGCCGTCTGCTGATAGGCGCCTTCGGTCAGCCGCTCGAAGAGCGCGGCGAGGTCGAAGAGGCGGTCCTCGGCGAGCGCGGGAGCGATGAGCTGCACCCCCAGCGGCAGCCCTTCCTCGAAGCCCGCGGGGAGGGAGAGGGCAGGCAGCCCCGCGAGGTTGACCGCGACGGTATCCACATCGGAGAGGTACATCTCCAGCGGGTCGTCCAGCTTGGCCCCGAGCCGGAAGGCCGGGGTCGGGGTCGTGGGGGTGACGAGCAGGTCCACCTCCCAGAAGGCCTGCGCGAACTCGGCGGCGATGCGGCGGCGGGCCTTGAGGGCGCGGCCGTAGTAGGCGTCGTAGTAACCCGAGGAAAGCGCGAAGGTGCCCATCAGGATGCGGCGCTTGACCTCGGCCCCGAAGCCGCGTTCGCGCGTCCGCTGCATCAGCGCCCGCACCTCCCCGGCCGCGACGCGGGCGCCGTAGTGGACCCCGTCGTAGCGGGCCAGGTTGCTGCTCGCCTCGGCGGTGGCCACCAGGTAGTAGGCGGCGAGGGCGTGGCGCAGGCTGGGCAGCTCGACCTCCACGAAGCGCACCCCCGCGGACTCGAGCACCGTCCGGAAGCGCGCGAGCGCGTCCAGCACCCCGGGGCTGTTCCCCTCTTCCAGGGTCTCGCGAACGACGCCGAGGGTGTAGCCGCGGCCGCGCCGGGGATCGGGCTCGAGCCGTGCCGGCGGGGCCTCCAGGCTGGTGGCGTCGCGGGGGTCGTGGCCCATGAGCACCCGGCTGACGAGCGCGAGGTCCGCGACGCTGCGGCCGAAGGTGCCCACCTGGTCGAGGCTGGAAGCGAAGGCGACGAGGCCGTAGCGCGAGATGCGGCCGTAGGTGGGCTTGAAGCCCAGGGTTCCGGTAAAGGCCGCGGGCTGGCGCACCGAGCCCCCGGTGTCGGAGCCGACGGCCACGGGCACGTAGGCCGCGGCGACGGCCGCCGCCGAACCCCCCGAGGACCCTCCGGGAACGCGCTCCAGGTCCCAGGGGTTTCGGGTAGGGCCGAAGTGCGAGTGCTCGGTGGACGAGCCCATGGCGAACTCGTCGAGGTTGGTCTTGCCCACGAGGACCGCGCCGGCGGCGCGCAGGCGCTCCACCGCCGCCGCGTCGTAGGGCGGCACGAAGCCCTCGAGGACGCCGGAGGCACAGGTCGTCGCCAGGCCCCGGGTCGTCAGGTTGTCCTTCACCGCCACGGGCACGCCCGCGAGCGGCAGCTCCTCGCCGGCCTCGACGCGGCGGCGGACCGCCTCGGCCTCGGCCTCGGCCTCGGGGTTGAGGGTCAGGAAGGCGTGCACCCGGGCGTCGAAGCGCTCGATGCGCGCAAGCGTCTCGCGCAGGACGTCCCCGGGGTCGAGTTCCCCGGCGCGAACGCGGCGGGCGATGGTAACGGCGTCCATACCGCGCCCATCTTAACCCAGGAAACGCCCGACGGCGCGCAGCGCGCGCCGTCCTGGAGTCCCTGCGGGGGCTAGCCCGCCGAGAGGGTGTTGATGATCTGGAAGAGCGGGAGGAACATGCCGGCCACGATGGTGCCGACGATGGCGCCCAGGAAGATGATCATGATCGGCTCGATCGCGGCGGTCAGGCTGGCCACGGCCTCGTCGACCTCGCGTTCGTAGAAGTCGGCGATCTTCTGCAGCATGGTGTCGAGGGCGCCCGTCTCCTCGCCGATGGCGATCATCGAGGCCACCATCGGCGGGAAGACCTGCGGGTAGCGCAGCAGCGTCGAGTGGATGGGCTCGCCCACCTGGATGGCTTCCTTGGTCTCCTCGAGGATGTCCTCGATGACGGCGTTGCCGGCGGTGCCGCGGGTGATGTCCATGGCCTCGATCACGTTGACGCCGCTGGAGACAAGCAGGCCGAAGGTGCGGCTGAAGCGCGCCAGCGCGCTCTTCTTGTTGAGGTTGCCGAAGACCGGCATCCGCAGCTTGATGCGGTCGATGACGCGCCGCCCGCGCTCGGTGCGGTAGTAGGCGCGGTAGGCGAAGCCCACGATCACCGCGACGACGATCAGGTAGAGGGTGCCGCTGCGGAGGAGATCGGAGACGGCGATGAGGAAGCGGGTGAGCAGCGGCAGTTCCGAACCCAGGTCGGTGAGGATCTGGGCGAACTGGGGCACGATGCCGGTAAGCAGGAAGTAGGTGACGAGCAGCGCGAAAACGAGGACGATCACCGGATAGGTCATCGCCGACTTGATCTTGCCCCGCAGCTCCAGGTCCTTTTCCAGGAAGGTGGCCAGGCGGTCGAGCACCCCGTCCAGGGTGCCCGAGGTCTCGCCGGCGCGCACCAGGTTGACGTAGAGGCGGCTGAAGACCTTGTGCTTGGTCAGCGCGTCGCTGAAGCTCGAGCCCCCCTCCACGTCGGTGCGAATCTCCTTGAGGAGCTTCTGGAAGGCCTTGTTCTCGGTCTGCCGCTCGAGGATGGCGATGGCCTGCACGATCGGCAGACCCGCCGAGAGCATGGTGGCCAGCTGGCGGCTGAAAATGGCCACGTCCTTGAGCCCCGGACCGCGTTCGAGACCGGGGATCTTGATCTCGGCCTGGAGGCCTTTGCCGGGCTCCTTCAGCTCCGAGATGAAGTAGCCCTTTTCGCGCAGGATCTTGGCCGCAGTGCGGATGTCGTCGGCTTCGATCGTCGCGGCGATGGAGCGCCCTTGGCGGTCCTTGGCACGGTAGTGATACAGAGGCATCTTAACCGTTAGTATACCTTAGGTAACGACGATGCCGTCCGAGTTTGACCTCAGCCTCCACACCCTCCAAAGCGGCGGCCTGCTCGCCTGGCCGACCGACACCACCTGGGGCCTGTTGGCGCGGGCCGACCGCCCCGAGGCGCTCGAGCGCATCTACCGGGTCAAGGGGCGCGACCCCGCGAAGCCGCTGCAGTTGCTGGTCGCGGACCTACCGGCGGCGCGGCGGTTGCTGGACCCCGGCTGGGACGCCGCGCCGTTCGAACGCCTCGCCCGGGCGCTGTGGCCCGGGGGGCTCACCCTGGTCGTGCCCGCCGGACCCGCGGCTCCCGCCGCCTGCGTGCACGAGGGCAAGCTGGGGCTGCGGCTGCCCGCCGACCCCGAGCTGCGGCGGCTGCTCGCGCGCGCGGGAGACTACGCCGCCGCCACCAGCCTGAATCCCAGCGGCCGCCCGCCGGTCCTGCGCTACCGGGACGCCCTGCGGTACGCTGACTGGGTGGACCGGATTCACCCCGGCGAGGCGGGGGGCACCGCAGCGTCGACCGTGGTCGACCTGACCGTACCGCGCATCCTGCGCGAGGGGGCGGTGCCGGCGGCGGTGGTGCGCCGGCTGCTGGAGGAAGCATGAACGCGGCCCTGGCCGAACTGCTGGCCGTCTTCTTCGCCGCGGGACGGCCGCTTTCCGACCGCGAGCTGGCCCGGGGGCTGGAGCGCGGCGAGGAGGAGGTCCGCCGGCTCGTCGGCGAACTGGGCCGGCAGCTGGAAGACGGCGGCTACGGGGTGGCGCTCGAAGAGGTGGCGGGGGGCTGGCGGCTCATCGTCCACCCCCGCTTCGTCGACCGGGTGCAGCGGGTGCTGCGCCCCCGCCCCCCGCGGCTGAGCCCGGCGGCGCTCGAGGTGCTGGCCATCGTGGCCTACCACCAGCCGATCACCCGCCCCGAGATCGAGGCGATGCGGGGGAAGAGCTCGGACGGGGTGCTCGAGGGCCTGCTCGAGCGCGGCCTCGTCGAGGTGGTGGGGGAAAAACCGGTGGTGGGCCGCCCGCGGCTCTACGCCACCACCCAGCGCTTCCTCGAACTCTTCGGCCTCGCCAGCCTCGACGAGCTGCCCCCGCTGGAAGAGGGGCCGGCCCTGCTGCTCCGCGACTGAGGCCCTCGGTTACAATCGCTAACGACATGCGCCTGCGCGTCGACCTGACCCCCAACCCCCCCTACGGCGACGAACCGATCGTGGTCGTGGACGTCCTGCGCGCCACCACCTCGATCGGCCTCCTCCTCGAACGCGGGGCCCGCGAGGTCTGGGTGGCCCGCCACGCGCGCGCGGTCCGCGAGGCCGCGCAACCGGACGACCTGCTCCTGGGCGAGAAGGAGGGGCTGCCGCCCGAGGGGTTCCACCACGGCACCTCGCCCGCGGCGCTGGCGCGGCTGGACGTCGCGGACCGGCGGATCTACTACACCAGCGACCACCTGCCCGCCGCCCTGGAACGCATCGACCGCGGCGAGAACGTCTGGCTGGGTTCGCTGCGCAACGCGCCGGCGCTGGTGGAGAGGCTGCGCGCCCTCGACGCGGAGCAGATCACCTTCGTCTGCGCCGGTTTTCGCGGCGCCGAAGCCCTCGACGACGCGCTGGCGGCGGGGCTGATGGTGCGGGCGCTTTCCGCCGGCCGCGAGGCCTGCGAACTCGGCGACGCGGCACGGCTGAGCACCGCCCTGCTGGGTGCTGCCCCCGACCTGCTCGAGGCGTTGGTCGGCTCGGCCTCGGGCCGCTTCCTGCAGGGGATGGGGTTCGCCGACGACCTCGTCGTCGCCAGCTGGGTGGGGGCCGACCGCAGCCTGCCGGTGCTCCAGGGCACCGCGCGGAGCCGTTTCGGCCGGCTCTACCGCTTCGTATCGGAACGATGAACGCCCCCCGCGTCGAACTGCTCGGCCTGCCCCTGGACCCGGTGACGATGCCCCAGGCTCTGGCCTGGGTGCGCGCGCGCCTCACAGACCCCCGGCCGGCGCAGGTGGTGACCCTCAACCCCGAGATCGCCGTTCGCAGCCGCCGCGACCCCGAGCTGCAGCGGGCGCTGCGGGAGGCGGAGCTCGTGACCCCGGACGGCGTGGGCGTCCTCTGGGCCGCACGGCGGTTGCTGGGGCTGCACCTCGCCGAGCGGGTGACCGGCGTCGACCTTACGTTGCGGCTCTTCGAAGAGCTGGGGCCGGAGCTCCGCGTCTTCCTGCTCGGCGGCCGCCCCGGCGTGGCCGAACGCGCCGCCGCCGCCGCGGAGGGGCTGGGGGTGCGCGTCGCGGGGACCCACCACGGCTACTTTGACGACGAAGCGCCGGTGATCGCAGCGGTGGCGCAGAGCGGCGCCAACCTGCTGCTCGCGGGGATGGGCGAGCGCCAGGAAACCTTTCTGTGGCGCAACAAACTCCGGCTCGGGGTGCCGGTAATGATCGGCGTGGGCGGCACCCTCGACGTCCTCGCCGGTGAGGCCCGCCGCACCCCGGCCTGGTCGCGGCGGCTTGGGGTGGAGTGGCTGCTGCGCGTCGGGCTCGACCCCAAGCGCTGGCCGCGGGCGCTGCGCCTGCTTCGTTTCGTGATCGAAGTCGAGCGGGCGCGACGTTTGCCCCCTGCGCAAAGGTAAGCGGCTTCCTAAAATGAACGTGACGTGGCTCACGGATGCCGGATCCTGCTGATCGGCCCGCCCGAGCTGTGGTGCGGCGCGGAGCGGGTTCGCCTGCCCACAGCGCGGGCGACGGCCCTGGTCGCCTTTCTGGCGCTCCAGGAGGAGGCCGTGCCCCGCAGCCGCCTGGCCGCGCTGCTCTGGGACGCCCCCGAGGCCACGGCCCGGCACCGGCTGCGTCAGGAGCTCTACCGGCTCCAGCGCGGACCGCTGGGGCCCTACCTGCACAGCGACCGCAAGGCCGTGAAGCTGACGGAGGTCGAGAGCGACGCCGCCCGCTTCCGCGACGCCCTCGAACGCGGCGCCTGGCCCGAAGCGCTGCGGCTGTGGCGGGGCCCCTTCATGGAGGACTTCGCCCTGAGCGGCGCCGAGGCCTTCGAGGACTGGCTGGCGCTCGAGCGCGAGGCCTGGTTGGACCGCTACGTCCTGGCGCTCTCGCGGAGGGCGCTCGAGCTGGAAACGGAGGGGCGGCTCGAACCGGCGGCGCAGCTGTGGCGAACCGTCGTCGAAACGGACCCCTTTCACGAAGAGGCTCACCGCCGGCTGCTCTGGCTGCTGGCGCGCTCGGGCCGCTGGCCCGAGGCCGACCGCCTCTACCGCCAGTACCGCGAGCGCCTCGAGCGCGAGCTGGGGCTCGAGCCCGACCCCGAGACCGAGCGGCTCTACCGCGAGCTCGCCGAGCGCAAGACCCCCGCGCGGCCGGCCGCGGCGCCGGTGCCGGAAACCCTCGCCGACCCGCCGCTGGTAGGACGCGAAGAGCTGCTGTGGGAGCTGGAGCGGCTGCACCCACGGCCGGTGCTGCTGCTCGGCGAGGCGGGCAGCGGCAAAACGCGCCTGGCCAGCGAGCACCTCGCGCGGCTGGGCGGGCGCCTGCTCATCGAGCACCCCGCCTCCAGCCGCGCCCTCCCCTTCGCGGGGGTCGCCCGGGCGCTCGACCGGGCGCTGGAGCTCCAGGGACTTCCCGAACTCGACCCCGTCTGGCTGCGCGAGGCCGGCCGTCTCCTCCCCCACCGCCTCCCCGCCCCCAGCCGGCCGCTGCAGGGCGCCGCCGACCGCACCCGCTTCCTCGAGGGCCTGAGCCGCCTGCTCCTAGCCCTCGCTGGTCCCGTGCTCGTCTGGGACGACCTGCAGTGGACCGATCCGGCAGCCCTGGAGCTGCTGGCCTACCTGCTGCCGGCGGCGTCCCGCGCCGGCGTGCAGGCGGTTTTGACCGTTCGCCGGCCGATTCCCCCGGGCGCGGTCGCCGATTGGCTGGAGCCGCTGGAGGACGACCTGGCGCGGCTGGAGGTACCCCCACTCGACGAAGCCGCGGTGCACCAGCTGATCCAAAGGCTCGCCCACCAGCGCTACGGCGCCCGTCTCTTCGCCCGCAGGCTGCACTCGGCCACCGGGGGCAACCCCTTCTTCATCCTCGAGACGCTGCGCCACCTCTTCGCCCGCGGGGAGCTGCGGCTGCGCGCGGGGGGCTGGTCCACGCTTTACGACCGCACGACCGAGGACTACCGCGAACTGCCCATTCCCCGCAGCATCCGCGAGACCCTCTGGGCCCGGCTCCACGCCCTCGACGGCCCCCTGAAGCGGACGCTCGAGCTGACCTGCGTCGCCCGCAACCCCGTCACCCCGGAAACGCTGGCGCGGGTGCTGGGGGTGCCCGAACTGGAAGCGGCGCGGCACCTCGAAGAGCTGCGCGAGCGCCAGCTCACCGCCGACCGCGCCCACGGCTACACGCCCGCCCACGAGCACCTGCGCGCGCTCGTCCTGGAAACGCTGAACCCCCCGCTGGCCCGCACCTACCACCGCGCCTGGGCCCGCACCCTCGAGGCCCAGGGGCAGCACGCCCAGGCCGCCGAGCACTGGCAGGAGGCCGGGAACGCGGAGCGCGCGGCCCGGGGTTTCCTCGCAGCGGCCCGCAACACGCCGCACGACCCGCTGTCGGCCCGCGCCTACTACCTGCGGGCGCTGCACCTCGGCGAGGGGCTGGAGCTCCGCGAGCGGCAGGAGCTCGAACTCGACCTGCTGGAGCTGGACCTGCGGCTGGGCCGGCTGGGCGAGGCGGGGCGGGAGCGGCTCGAGCAGCTCGCAGAAACCACCGGCGCCCGCAGCCGCCTGCTGATCGCCGAGGCCCTGCTCCAGCGCGGCGACTACCCGCGGGCCCTGGCCGCGGCCCGTGCGGGGCTGGCGCGGGCGCTGCGCGAGGGCGACCGCGCCAACCAGGCGCGGGCGCACTTTCTGCTCGCCTGGATCTACTACCGCCACGGCGATCCGGGGGCCCAGCTGGCGGAGCTGGAGCAGGCGCTGGACGCCTACCTGCAGATCGGGGACCACCAGGGCGCCGCGCGCACCCTGCGCAACCTGGCCGCCCTCTACTTCCGCCTGGGAGAAAAGGAGACGGGCGACGCCCTTCAGGCCCGCGCCCTCGAGGAGGCCCAGGCGGTGGGCGACGGCGTGCTCACCCTGCGGATCCGCGCCGACCGCGCCACCGGCCGCTGGCTGCGCGGCGACTTCCCCTGGGTCCTCCGCGAAGCGCGGGCGCTGCGGCGGGCGGCGCGGCGGCTGGGCGACTACGGCGGCGAGCTCGACGCGCTCGAGCTCGAGGGCCTGGCGGCGCTGAAGCTCGGCGACCACGCCGGCGCCCACCGCGCCTTCGACGCCGCGGTCCGACGCGCCGACGAGCTGCACCTGGAAAAGGACGCCGCCCTCGCCCGCTCCGAACGGGCCTGGGCCTCCATCGAGCTGGGGGCCTTCAGCGAGGCGGAATCCGACCTGAGGGCGGCCCTCGCGGTCCAGCACCGCATCGGCGATCAGGCCAAGCTGGGTCACACCTACCACACCTGGGGCTACCTGCACCTGCGACGCGGGGCCCACGAGGAGGCGTTGCGCTGGTTCCGGCGCGCCGCCCGGCACTGGCGCGCCCGCGGCGAACGCGGGCACCTGGCCCGCAGCCTCGCCTACGCGGCGCTGGCGGCCGCGGCGTCGGGGCGCGGGCGGCTGGCGCAGCGACTCAGCGGTGAGGCGCTGCGGGCCAGCCACGACTGGCCCGTCGGGGTGCCCGACCGGCCCCTGGTGTGGGCCGTTTACGCGCGCTTTCACGCCCGCGGCGGGCGCTGGTTGCGGCAGGCCCGTGAAGAGCTGCGAAGCCTGGGCGCCCGGCTCCGCCCGGCGGCGCGCCGGCGGCTGGCGTCCACCTTCGTCTACCGCGCGGTCTGCGACGAGCCGGGCTTGTGACGCAGTTGTGACGCAGCCCGCCTAAGCTGGGGCCATGAAGCGGCCGGACCCTCGTTCCCAAGACTGGCGGTTCGAGATCGAAGTCCACAAGGCGCCCGCGGAGCCGATCCGCATCCGCCTGCGCGAAGAAGACCGGGGGGAGCTGCAGTTTGACTCGTGGGAGGCCCTCTACCGCTACCTGTCCGAGCGCTTTCCGGAGTGGCTGGGCTACCTACGCTAGCCCGGCCTGCACCAGCGCGTAAGCGTAACCGTCGCCCAGCGCCTTGAGCGAGGCCTCGATCACGTTGGCGCTGGCGCCGACGGTGCTCCAGCGCTTCCCGGCGCCCTCCATCTCCACGAGCACCCGCACCACGCTGGCCGTGCCGGCCTCCTGCCCTTCCAGCACGCGCACCTTGTAGTCGGCCAGCCCCACCGCCTCGAGCTCGGGGAAGAAGTTGAGCAGCGCTTTGCGCAGGGCGTTGTCGAGGGCGCCCACGGGGCCCTGGCCCGTCGCGGCGGTGTGGACCGAACGCCCGGCCACGGTGAGCTGTACGGTGGCCTCCGCCTGCCAGCGGCCGTGGGCGTCCCCGCCGGTCCAGCTGCGGAAGGCGTCGACGCGGAAGGGCTCGGGGGCGCCGCGCAGCCGCCGGGCCAGCAGGAAGAACGAGGCGTCCGCGCCCTCGAAGGCGTAGCCGTCGCGCTCGAGCGCCTTCACCTCCTCCAGCAGCGGCCCCGCCTCCTCCTTGGCGAGCTCGAGTCCCGCCTCGGCCAGCTTGGCCAGCAGGTTCGAACGCCCCGAAAGGTCGGAAACCAGGAATCGCCGCCGGTTGCCCACCCGTTCGGGCTCGACGTGCTCGTAGGTGCGCGGGTTCTTGAGCACCGCCGAAACGTGCACGCCCCCCTTGTGGGCGAAGGCCGCGTCGCCCACGTAGGGGGCGCGGCGGTTCGGCGTCTGGTTGGCGCGCTCGTCGACGAAGTGGGCCAGCTCGCGCAACCCCGCCAGCTTCGCCGCCGCCTTCAGCTCGGCCCCGTACTTGAGCACCAGGGTGGGAATGAGGCTCGTCAGGTTGGCGTTACCGGCGCGCTCGCCGTAGCCGCCCACGGTGCCTTGGAGGTGGCGTGCGCCGGCCCGCAGCGCCGCCAGGCTGTTGGCCACGGCCAGCTCGGCGTCGTTGTGGGTGTGCACCCCGACCGTGCGGTCGGGGAACCGCCGCACCACCTCGGCGGTGGCCGCGAACACCTCCTCGGGCAGCCGCCCGCCGTTGGTGTCGGCGAGGACCAGCGTGTCCGCGCCGCCCGCGGCCGCCGCCTCCAGGGTGGCCAGGGCGTAGCCGGGGTCCTCGGCGTAGCCGTCGAAGAAGTGCTCGGCGTCGTAGACCACACGCCTACCCGCCGCGCGCAGGAAGGCGACCGACTCGCGAATCATCGCCAGGTTGGCCTCGAGGCTCACCCCCAGCGCCTCCAGCGCGTGCAGGGTCCACGATTTACCAAAGAGCGTCACCACCGGAGTCTCGGCCGCCAGCAGCGCGGCCAGCGAGGGGTCGTCCTCGGCAGCGAGGTCGCGGCGACGGGTGGCGCCGAAGGCGGTCAGCCGGGCACCGCGGGGCAGCGCCCGGCCCTTCATGGCCTCGAAGAAGTCGGCGTCGCGCGGGTTCGACCCCGGCCAGCCGCCCTCGATCAGGTCGACGCCGAAGGCGGCCAGCGCCTCGGCCACGGCGATCTTGTCGCGCACCGAGAGGGTCACGCCCTCCGCCTGGGTGCCGTCGCGCAGCGTGGTGTCGAGGAGCTCGATCCGCGCTCCCGCCAGCGGTTTCGTTTCATTCACAGCCGCTGCGCCCCTCCTTCTGCAAGATCAGCTCCTGCACCAGCATCAGCGCCGCCGCGCGCGAGAGCGCGGCGTCGCGGGGGTCGTCGAGGTCGCGGGCGAAACAGCGCAGGACCCGGTGGTAGGCGGCGAAGATGCGCTGGGCGTCGGGCTCGACGGTAGCACCCAGGCGCGCCTCGGTCTTGAGCACCCAGTCCTCGATCTCGCTCAGACGTGGCGGCATAACGGTGCTACGGAGCCTCGATCGCTTCGCGCGCGCCCACGCCCGAGACCAGCTTGTTGAGCGCGTCCAGGTAGGCCCGCGCCGAGGACTCGACGATGTCGGGGGCGATGCCGCGGCCGGTCACGACGACCGACCCCTGACGCAGCCGCACCATCACCTCGCCCAGCGCCTCGGTGCCGCCGGTGGTGGCCTCGATGCGGTAGCGCTCGAGCGTCGGGGAGAGCCCCACCGCACGGCTGATCGCCTTGTAGACCGCGTCCACCGGTCCGTCACCGGTGGCTGCCTCGGTCACCTCGTCGTCGGGGGTCTTGACCTTGACCGTCGCTACCGGGGTCAGGGCCAGCCCCGAGTGCACCTGCAGGTCGAGCAGCTTGAACATCTCAGGCGCGCGGGTGCGCTCGTCCTCGACCAGGGCGATCAGGTCCTCGGTAGTGACCTGCTTCTTGCGGTCGGCGATCTCCTTGAAGCGCGCGAACAGCGGTTTTAGCTCCTCGTCGTTCACCTCGTACCCCAGCTCCGCAAGCGCCTTCTTGAAGGCGTGGCGGCCCGAGTGCTTGCCCAGCACCATCACCGCCGCCTCACGGCCCACGATCTCGGCGTTCATGATCTCGTAGGTCTCGCGCGCCTTGAGGACGCCGTCCTGGTGGATGCCCGACTCGTGGGCGAAGGCGTTGCGGCCAACGATGGCCTTGTTGGGCGGCACCACCATCCCCGTCAGCCGGCTCACCAGCTGGCTGGCGCGGTAGAGCTCACGGGTGTTCACGCCCGTCTCGGCTTCGAAGAAGTCGCGGCGGGTGTAGAGCGCCATCACCACCTCTTCCAGGCTGGCGTTGCCCGCGCGCTCGCCGATGCCGTTGATCGTGCACTCCACCTGGGTGGCCCCGGCGCGCACCGCCGCCAGGCTGTTGACCACGGCCATGCCCAGGTCGTCGTGGGTGTGGACCGACCAGTCCACCCCGTCCGCGCCCGGGGTGTTCTCGATGACGTAGCCCACCAGCTCCGCGAACTTCCAGGGCACCTGGTAGCCCACGGTGTCGGGGATGTTGATCGTCGTCGCCCCCGCGGCGATGGCCTCGCCGAAGATGCGCACCAGGAAGTCAGGGTCGCTGCGGCCGGCGTCCTCGGCCGAGAACTCTACGTCGTCCACGAAGCCACGGGCGAACTCCACCGCCCAGACGGCCTTCTCGACCACCTCGTCGGGGGCCATGCGCAGCTTCTTCTCCATGTGCACGGGGCTGGTGGCGATGAAGGTGTGGATCCGCCGCTTGGCCGCGGGCTCGATCGCCTCGGCGGCGCGCTCGATGTCGGCCTTGGCCGTGCGCGCCAGGGCGGCGATCGTGGGGCCCTCCACCTCCTCGGCGATGCGCCGCACCGCCGCGAAGTCGCCGGGGCTGGCGATGGGGAAACCGGCCTCGATCACGTCCACCCCAAGCCGCGCCAGCTGCTTGGCGATGGCCACCTTCTCGTCGGGGCTCAGGGCTACGCCCGGCGACTGCTCGCCGTCGCGCAGCGTGGTGTCGAAGATCTTAATCCGTCGCATCGCCTACGTCCTCCTCGCTTACGTGGGCCTTGAGGAAGGGCATCATCGCCCGCAGCTTGGGGCCCACCTGCTCGATCGGATGCTGGGCCCACTTGTGGCGCTTGGCCTCGAGCACCGCCTGTCCGGCCTGGTTCTCCAGCACCCACTCGCGGGCGAACTCACCCTCCTGGATCTGCCGCAGCACCTCCTTCATGCGCTGCTTGACCTCGGGGCCGATCACGACCGGGCCGCGGGTGTAGTCGCCGTACTCGGCGGTGTTGGAGATCGAGTAGCGCATCCCCGCGAGGCCCGACTCGTACATCAGGTCGACGATCAGCTTGAGTTCGTGGAGCACCTCGAAGTAGGCGATCTCGGGCTTGTAGCCGGCTTCGATCAAGGTCTCGAAGCCGTAGGCCACCAGCTGGCTGGCGCCCCCGCAGAGCACCGCCTGCTCGCCGAAGAGGTCGGTCTCGGTCTCCTCGGCGAAGGTGGTGGGGATCACCCCGGCGCGCGTCGCCCCGATGCCCTTGGCGTAGGCCAGCGCCGTGGGCAGCGCCGAGCCCGAGGCGTCCTGGTGCACGGCCACCAGGGCCGGCACCCCGCGCCCCGCCTGGTACTCGCTGCGCACCAGGTGGCCGGGGCCCTTGGGGGCCACCATCCAGACGTCCAGGTCGGCCCGCGGCCGGATCTGGCCGAAGTGCACGTTGAAGCCGTGGGCGAAGACGAGCGCCGCCCCCTCTTTCAGGTTGGGCTCGACGGCCTCGCGGTAGACCCGCGCCTGCACCTCGTCGGGCAGCAGGACCATGACCACGTCCGCCTGGGCCACGGCCTCGGCTACCGGGGCCACCGCGAGCCCCGCCTCCTCCGCCTGCTTCCAGCGCCGCGAGCCCGGACGCAGACCGACGACGACCGGCACCCCCGACTCGTGCAGGTTGAGCGCGTGGGCGTGGCCCTGGGACCCGTACCCCAGAACGGCCACCTTCTTGTCGCGAATGAAACCTAGGTCTGCGTCGTGGTCGTAGTAAACGTTCATACCGCCTCCTTTTTCAATCTGGGCTTCAGTATAGCCTCGCCCCTGCTCATGGCGATCGCGCCGGTGCGCATCACCTCGAGCACGCCGTAGGGTTCCAGCCCGGCGATGAACCCCTCGATCTTGCCGGGATCGCCGGTCACCTCGTAGATCGAACTCGAGCGCCCCACGTCCACCGGGCGGGCGCGGAAGGCCTCGACGATCTCCTTGATCTGCAACCGCTCCTCCACGCCCTCGGTCCGCACCTTGACCAGCGCCATCTCGCGCTCGACGTGGGGTTCGGTGTGGTCGGTCACCTTGATGACCTCGACCAGCTTGTTGAGCTGCTTCTCCACCTGCTCGATCGTGCGGTCGTCCCCGAGCACCACGATCGAGATGCGGGAAAGCCCGGGCAGATGGGTCTTCCCCACCGCCAGCGACTCGATGTTGAAGCCGCGCCGGGCAAACAGCGAGGTGATCCGGGTCAGCACCCGCGGGTGGTCCTCGACGAGTACGCTCACGATGTGCCTCATGACTGCACCTCCCGGGGGTTTTCGATGATCATGTCCTCGGCGCTCCCGCCCGCGGGAATCATCGGGAAGACGCCTTCCTCGTGGAAGACGCGGAACTCGGCGAGCACCGGGCCGTCGTGGGCCAGCGTCGCCTCCACGGCGTCCTTCAGGTCTTCGCGGCGCTCGACCGTAAAGCCCTTGACGCCGAAGGCTTCGGCCAGCTTGGCGAAGTCGGGGTTGGAGTCCTCCAGGTGCACCTCGGCGTAGCGTTTGTCGTTGAACAGGTCCTGCCACTGGCGCACCATGCCCAGGTAGCCGTTGTTGAGCAGCACGGTCTTGACGGGCAGCCCGTACTTGACAAGGGTGGCCAGCTCCTGGAGCGTCATCTGGAAGGAGCCGTCCCCGTCGAAGTTGAGCACCGTGGCCTCGGGATGGGCCACCTGCACCCCCACGGCCGCGGGCAGGCCGAACCCCATGGTGCCCAGCCCTCCGGAGGTCACGAAGCTGCGCGGCCGCTTCGGCTGCCAGAACTGCGCGGCGAACATCTGGTGCTGGCCCACCCCCGTGGTCACGTAGGCGTCGCCGCCGGTGGCTTCCCAGAAGGCGCGGATGACCTCCTGCGAGGAGAGGCGCTCGCGGCGCGGCATGGGCAGCGGATGCCTCTGCTGCCACTCGCGGATCTGCTCCCACCAGGGCTCGACCGCCAGCGCCTCCGCGGCCTGCGCCAGCTTTTCCGCCACCCAGCGGGCGTCGCCCACGATGGGTACGTGCGTCTCGACCACCTTGCCGATCTCGGCCGGGTCGATGTCCACGTGGATCAAGGTCCTGACCTTGGGGGCGAACTTGGCGATGTTGCCGGTGATGCGGTCGTCGAAGCGCAGCCCGATGGCCAGGATCAGATCGGCGTGCTGGATCGCGCGGTTGGCGGCCACGGTGCCGTGCATGCCCGGCATGCCCAGGACCTGGGGGTGGTCGCCGGGCAGCACGCCCAGGCCCTTGAGCGTAGTGATCACCGGAATCCCCGACTTCTCGGCGAACCGCCGCAGCGCCTCCGCCGCGTCGTGCCCGCCGCCGCCGACCATCATCACCGGGCGCTTTGCGCCGCGCAGCGCGGACAGCGCTTTTTCCAACTGGCGCGGGTGCCCTTTGGTCGTGGGCCGGTAGCCGGCCAGCCGGGGATGCACGTCGAAGCTGCCCGTGAACTCCTCGAGCTGAACGTCTTTGGGCACGTCGATCAGCACCGGCCCCGGCCGCCCCGTGGAAGCGATGAGGAAGGCCTCCTTGACGATGCGGGGAATCTCGTTCACGTCCTGCACCAGGTAGTTGTGCTTGGTGATGGGCATGGTCACGCCGGTGACGTCGGCCTCCTGGAAGGCGTCGGTACCCACGGCCGCCCGCGCCACCTGGCCGGTGATGGCCACGATCGGCACCGAGTCCATGAGCGCGTCGGCCAGCCCGGTGACCAGGTTGAGCGCCCCCGGACCGCTGGTCGCGAAAACGACGCCGGTCCGCCCCGAGCTGCTCGCGTAGCCTTCGGCCGCATGGATCGAACCCTGCTCGTGGCGGCCCAGGACGTGCTTGAACTCGGGGCGGTCGTACATGGCGTCGTAGATCGGCATGTTGGCCCCGCCCGGCACCCCGAAGATCACCTCCACGCCTTCACGCGCCAGGGCTTCGAGTATCGCTTCCGCTCCGTTCATTGCTCTTCCCCCTCCTGCCAAACGAACACCCCGCCATGGGCGGCGGGGTGCGGTTTGCTAGAAAACGAAAAGACGCTACGTCAGCAAGCCACCCCCGCCCCGACCTAGTACTAGGCCGAGCGCGGGGCGAAGAATAATGCTCGCGAACGAACGCATCTTGCCGCGATTGTATGCCCGCCCGCGCAGGCTGTCAAGCGGAGTAGCGTACGGGATGCGGCGGAAGTGGACCGCGTACCTCCGGGAGGTGTTTGGTGCATGGTGCGTGGTGCGTAGTTCGTGGTAGCGGGACTGCACGTCCTGTGGCGTGCGGCTTGTGGCTCGTGGTGAGCCGGTCAGCGGTAACGAAATCACGGCTTCGCCCACGGCATGGACCCCCGGATCATGATCCGGGGGTCCATGCCGCGCTCAGAATCCACGGTTCGGTTGCCGCAAAATAACGCCCCCTCCCCTAGGGGAGGGTCGGGGTGGAGTTGTTGGCGCAACGCACGCCAAGCGTCGATCGCCGACGCATAACCAGCCCACCGCCTACCTCCCACAACCCACATTCCGACTCCTCCCTGTTGACGCCGCCCGGGGCCGAACGTATACTCATGCGCAAGATGACGTACGCGCGCACCCTTACGCTAATTCCGCCTCCACGGGGGTAGGTTGGCGTTTGGACTGCGCTCACCGCCCCCGCCGGGCGGTTTTTCGTTGTCGGAACAAGGAGGTAACGTGGCCGGGAAAACGCTCTACCAAAAGGTCTGGGAAGCCCACGAGGTGCGCCAGCTGGCGAGCGGGCAGAGCCAGCTCTTCATCGACCTGCACCTCATCCACGAGGTCACCAGCCCGCAGGCCTTCGGGATGCTGCGCGAGCTGGGGCTCGGGGTCGCCATGCCCCACCGCACCTTCGCCACGGTGGACCACATCGTACCCACCGACGCCCGCAGCGAGCCCTTCGCCGATCCGCTGGCCCAGGCGATGATCGAGGAGCTGCGCAAGAACACCCGCGAACACGGCATCGAGCTCTTCGACGTGGGCAGCGGCCGGCAGGGCATCGTCCACGTGGTGGGGCCGGAGCAGGGGCTGACCCAGCCGGGCTTTACCATCGTCTGCGGCGACAGCCACACCTCCACCCACGGCGCCTTCGGGGCCATCGCCTTCGGCATCGGCACCACCCAGGTGCGCGACGTGCTGGCCACCCAGACGGTGGCCATGCCCAAGCTCAAGGTGCGGCGGATCAACGTGAACGGGGAACTGCGGCCTGGCGTGGGCGCGAAGGACGTGATCCTGCACATCATCCGCACCCTGGGGGTCAAGGGCGGTCAGGGCTACGCCTACGAATACGGCGGGTCGGTGATCGAGCGGATGAGCATGGAAGAGCGCATGACCGTCTGCAACATGTCCATCGAAGGCGGGGCCCGCATCGGCTACGTCAACCCCGACGCGACGACCTTCGCCTTCCTGCGGGGCCGCCCCTACGCCCCCGCGGAAGACGAGTGGGAAGCGGCCGTCGCCCACTGGCGGGGCCTGGCCTCCGACCCGGACGCCGAATACGACGACGTGGTGGAGATCGACGGCTCGCAGATCGCCCCCTACGTCACCTGGGGGATCAACCCCGGCCAGGCGATCACGGTGGAAGAAAACGTACCCGACCCGGCCCGCGTCTCCCCCGAGGAGGCGGCCTTGGTGAACGAGGCGCTGGAATACATGAAGCTCGCACCGGGCCGCCCCATCAAGGGGCAGAAGATCGACGTCGCCTTCGTGGGCAGCTGCACCAACGGCCGCCTGGGCGACCTGCGCGAGGCCGCGCGCGTGGTGCGCGCCGCGGGCGGCCGGGTGCCGCCGGGGGTGCGGGCCATCGTCGTACCCGGCAGCGAGCAGGTGGCCCGTCAGGCCGAGGACGAGGGGCTCGACCGGATCTTCCGCGAGGCGGGTTTCGAGTGGCGCTACGCCGGCTGCAGCATGTGCCTGGCGATGAACCCCGACAAACTGGTGGGCGACGAAATCTCGATCAGCAGCTCCAACCGCAACTTCAAGGGGCGGCAGGGCTCGCCCCAGGGGCGGACGCTGCTGGCCAGCCCGGCGATGGTCGCCGCGGCGGCCCTGGCGGGCGAGGTCGTGGACGTGCGCGAGGTTCTGGGGGTGAAGGCCTGATGGAAGCCATCAAGCAAGTGCGCGGGCGCGCCGTGGCGGTTCCCGGCGACGAGATCGACACCGACCGCATCATCCCCGCCCGCTACCTGAAGGCGATCACCTTCGACGGGCTGGGCGAGGCGCTCTTCTACGACGAACGCTACGACGAGGCCGGAAACCCCAAGGACCACCCCCTCAACCGTCCCGAGCGCCAGGGGGCGCGCATCATGGTGGTGGGCGCGGGCTTCGGCTCGGGCTCCAGCCGCGAGCACGCCCCCCAGGCCATCAAGCGCGCCGGCTTCGCGGCGATCGTGGGCGAAAGCTTCGCCGAGATCTTCTTCGGCAACGCCACCCAGATCGGCCTGGTCTGCGTGACCCTCGACCCCGAGGACCTGGGGGTGCTCACCGAGTGGGTGGAGGCCCATCCCGAGGGCGAGGTGGAGGTGGACCTGGAGGCGCGCGAGGTCCGCTTTGGCGGACGCGTGGCCCCGCTGGCCATCCGCGAGGCCGCCCGCGAGGCCCTCGTCAGCGGCCGCTGGGACCCGCTGGCCGAGCTGCTGGAAGCGATGGACGAGGTCAGGAAACTCGACGCCACCCGCCCCGGCCCCGGCAAGCGCGGGGGCTACCGCGGCCGGGCCTGATACGGCGAGAGCACCCGCGCGAGGAGAAAGGAAAACGTCATGCCCAAGATTGCGGTTCTTCCCGGTGACGGCATCGGCCCCGAGGTCACCGAGGCGGCCGTCCGGGTACTCCGGCGGGCCGCCGAGGTCTTCGGCCCGGAGCTCGACTTCGAAACCTTCGACTTCGGCGGCGCGGCCATCGACGCCGCCGGCGAACCCTACCCCGAGGCCACCCGCCGCGGCGTGGCCGCGGCCGACGCGGTGCTCCTGGGCGCCATCGGCGGTCCCCGGTGGGACGGCGTGCCCCGCGAAATCCGCCCCGAGACCGGCCTGCTGGCGCTGCGCAAGGACCAGGGACTTTTCGCCAACCTGCGGCCGGCGCGGGTGCTGGAGGGTCTGGAAGGCCTCTCGCCGCTGAAGCCGGAGCTCGCCCGCGGCGTGGACGTGCTGATCGTGCGCGAACTCACCGGCGGCCTCTACTTCGGCGAGCCGCGGGGAATGAGCGAGGCCGAGGCCTGGAACACCATGCGCTATTCGAAGCCCGAAGTGGAACGGGTGGCGCGGGTGGCCTTCGACGCCGCCGCCAAGCGGCGGAAGAAGCTAACCAGCGTCGAGAAGGCCAACGTGCTCGAAGTGGGCGAGTTCTGGCGCCGCACCGTGGAGGAGGTGGCGGCGGACTGGCCCCAGGTGGTGCTCGAGCACCAGTACGTGGACGCCATGGCCATGCACCTGATCACCCATCCCGCCGACTACGACGTGATCGTCACCGGCAACATCTTCGGCGACATCCTCTCGGACCTGGCCTCGGTGCTTCCCGGCTCGCTGGGGCTCTTGCCCTCGGCCTCGCTGGGCGAGGGCACGCCGCTCTTCGAGCCGGTGCACGGCTCGGCCCCCGACATCGCCGGCCGCGGCGTGGCCAACCCCACCGCGGCCATCCTCTCGGCGGGCATGCTGGCCACCTACGCCCTGGGGCGGCCGGAGATCGGCGAGGCCGTCGAGCGGGCGGTGGCCGCGGTGCTGGGGCGGACCCGCACCCCCGACCTGGGCGGGAACGCCTCCACCACGAGCTTCACCGAGGCGGTGCTCGCGAACCTGAACGGGTAAACTGGAGTATGCCGAGCCTACGAGGAAGAACCCTGATCCTGACCGGAGCCTCGCGCGGCATCGGCCGGGCCCTGGCGCTGGGGCTGGCCGAGCACGGAGCCAACCTGGTGCTCACCGCCCGCGGCGAGGAAGCCCTCGCGGAAACCGCACGGGAAGCCGAGGCCAGGGGCGCGCGGGTGCGCCACCACGCGGGCGACGTGGCCGCGGCGGAGACCGCCCGCAGGCTGGTGGAGCTGGCGCGCGAGCTGGGCCGCTTCTACGGCTTCGTCCACAACGCCGGGGTGCTGCACGCGGGGCCGCTGCTGTGGGAGCTGCCCGAGCGCCACTGGAACGAGGTGCTGGGGGCGAGCCTCACCGGCGCCTACCAGCTCACCCGCTTCGCCCTGCCCGAGCTGATCGCCAGCGGCGACGGGGTGGCCGTCTACGTCGGTTCGGGCGCGGCCGAGTACAACCTCCCCGGCATCGGGGCCTACGCCATCGCCAAGGCGGCCGAGGAGCACCTGGCGCGCCAGGTCGCCGCCGAGGCCCCGATGGTGGCCAGCTTCGCCTACCGCCCCGGGGTGGTGGACACCGGCATGCAGGAACAGGCCCGCAGCGCGACCGGCAGCGCCGCCGAGCAGCTGCACGAAATCTTTGGCGGTTACAAGGAGAAGGGGGTGCTGATCAGCCCCGAGCAGGCGGCGGGCTACCTGGTTCGCGTCCTCGAGGCCGACCCCCACCGCTACACGGGAACGATCTATGACTGGCGAAAAGAATAAACGTCTTCGCAGCGACGTCATCAAGAAGGGGCTGGAACGCGCCCCTCACCGCTCGCTTCTGCGCGCCACCGGCGTGATCGAGCGCGAGTCCGACTTCGACAAGCCCTTCATCGCGGTGGTCAACAGCTACGTGGACATCGTCCCGGGCCACGCCCACCTGCAGGAGTTCGCACGCAGCATCAAGCAGTACATCCGCGAGGCCGGCGGGGTGCCCTTCGAGTTCAACACCATCGGCGTGGACGACGGCATCGCCATGGGCCACGAGGGCATGAAGTGGAGCCTGCCCAGCCGCGAGCTGATCGCCGACAGCGTGGAGACGATGCTGCGCGCCCACGCCTTCGACGGGGCGATCTTCATCCCCAACTGCGACAAGATCGTGCCCGGGATGCTGATGGCCGCGGTGCGCGTCAACCTGCCCAGCGTCTTCGTCTCCGGCGGGCCGATGAAGGCGGGCTACCTCGACGGCGAGGCGCTCGACCTGATCAGCGTCTTCGAGGGCGTGGGGGCGGTCAAGGAGGGCGCGATGAGCCCGGAACGGCTCGAGCAGATCGAGCAGCTCGCCTGCCCCAGCTGCGGCAGCTGCTCGGGCATGTTCACGGCCAACTCGATGAACTGCCTGCTCGAGGCCCTGGGCCTGGCCGTCCCCGGAAACGGCTCGATCCTGGCCACCGATCCCCGCCGCGAGGAGCTGAAGAAGACCGCGGTGAGCTGGCTGATGCGGATGGTGGAGGAGAACGTGAAGCCGCTCGACTTCGTCAGCGAGGAAAGCTTCGAAAACGCCTTCCGCCTCGACGTGGCCATGGGCGGCTCCACCAACACCGTGCTCCACACCCTGGCCGTGGCCGAGGAGGCGGGGATCCCCTTCGCGCTGGAAAAGCTCGACGCCATCGGCCGCAGCACCCCCACCCTCTGCAAGATCGCCCCCTCGAGCGCCTACCACATGGAAGACCTCGACCGCGCCGGCGGCGTCTTCGCCATCCTGGGCGAACTCGCCCGCGGCGGCTACCTGAACCTGCAGGCGCGCACCGCCAGCGGCCGCACCCTGGGCGAGCAGCTCGCGGAGGGCCACGCCATTCGCGACGAGCGCGTGATCCGCCGCCTGGAAAACCCCTACGACGCGCAGGGGGGGCTGCGCGTCCTCTTCGGCAGCCTCGCCCCCGAGGGGGCGGTGGTCAAGACCGCCGGGGTGGTACCCGAGATGATGCGCCACGAAGGCCCGGCCCGCGTCTTCGACAGCGAGGAGGAGGCCCAGGCGGCCATCGACGCCGGCCGGATCCGGCCCGGCGACGTCGTCGTCGTCCGCTACGAAGGCCCCAAGGGCGGCCCCGGCATGCGCGAGATGCTGGCCCCCACCAGCGCCATCGTGGGCCGGGGTTTGGGCGAGAGCGTCGCCCTGGTTACCGACGGCCGATTCTCCGGCGGAACCCGGGGCGCGGCGGTGGGCCACGTCAGCCCCGAAGCCGCCGAGGGCGGGCCGATCGGGCTGGTGCAGGAAGGCGACGTCATCGCCCTCGACCTGGTCGAGGGGCGGATCGAGCTGCGGGTGGATGAGGCCGAGCTCGAGCGCCGGCGCGCCCGCTTCCGGCCCAAGGTCAAACCGGTGAACGGCTCCTGGCTGAAGCGCTACCGGGCGCTCGTCACCAACGCCGCCCACGGCGCGGTGCTGCGCGAACCCGAGTAGCGGCATGCCGAGCCCGAACCGCAGGGGTTGCGTCCCTGCGGTTCATATTTTTTATCCCCTGGTGCTGGAAAATTGGTGCGTTGGAGGTGAACGATGCGGAGACTCGCAGGCTTCTTGTTGGCGTTGGCCGTAGCGTTCGCTCAAGGGCAGACCACCTACAAGGGACTCGTGCTCTCCACCCCCTACCCCGCGCTCACCGTCAAGGCGGGCGAGGTGGTCAACCTTCCCCTGACGCTTAGAAACTACGGCCTTCCACCCCAGCTCACGCGCTTGCGCGTCGAGGGCGCGCCCGCGGACTGGACCGTCGCCTTCCTGGGCAGCGGCCGCGTGGTCGAGGCCGCCTTTCTGGCGCCCGACGCCACGCAGAACCTCACCCTCCGCGTCGAGGTGCCCAAGGGGGTCGGGGAGGGCCGCTACAGCATGACCGTGCTCGCCGAGGGAACCGGCGCCCGCGCCCGTCTCCCCCTCACCCTCACCGTGGGCAAGGTGCTGCCGCCTTCGCTGCGGCTCGAAGTGGAGCTGCCGGTGCTCAAGGGCACCCCCAAAACCACCTTCCGCTACCGGGCCACCCTCAAGAACGAGTCGGATCAAGACCTCCTCGTCGGCCTCGAAGCCGACGCCCCCCAGGGCTTCGAGGTCGTGTTCAAACCGCAGTTCTCGGGGCAGGAAGTCACCACCCTGCCCATCAAGGCGGGCGAGACCAAGAACATCGATATCGAGGTAAGCCCGCCCCCGCGGGTGCAGGCGGGCGAGTACAGGATCGACGTGGCCGCGAGGAGCGGGGCCGCCAAAGCGGGGTTGGAGCTGACCGCCGTGATCACCGGCAGGCCCGAGCTGAGCCTCACCACCCCCGACGGGCGCCTTTCGGGCCGTGCCTACGCCGGACGCACCTCGCCCATGAAGATCGTCGTCAAGAACCGGGGCAGCGCCGAGGCCAAGCAGGTGGAGTTCTCTTCCTACGAACCCTCCGGCTGGGAGCTGAGCTTTGAACCCAAGCGCATCGACAGCATCCCCGCCGGGGAACAGGCCGAGGTCACGGTCAAGATCAAGCCCTCGTCCAAGGCCATTGCCGGCGACTACATGGTCACCCTCACCGCGCGCCCGAAGAACGGCACCCCCGAAAACGCCGACTTCCGCATCACGGTGCTGACCTCGACGGTCTGGGGCGTCGTGGGCGTCGGCCTGATCGCGGTGGCCCTGGGGGTCCTGGCGCTGGCGGTGGCGCGCTTCGGAAGGCGATGATGACGGCCATCGAAACCCAAGCCCTCAGCAAGCGCTACGGCGACCTGGTCGCGGTCGACGGGCTTGACCTGAGCGTCGAAGAGGGCGAGGTCTTCGGGCTGCTGGGGCCCAACGGGTCGGGAAAGACGACGACGATCCTGATGCTCCTGGGCCTCACCGAGCCGACGTCGGGCCGGGTGCGGGTGCTGGGCTACGACCCCGTGCGCGAACCGCTCTCGGTCAAGCGGCGGGTCGGCTACCTGCCCGACACCGTGGGGTTCTACGACGAGCTGTCGGGGCGGGAGAACCTGCGCTACACCGCGGCGCTGTGCGGGTTGCGCGGCCGCAGCGTGGAAACGCGCATCGAGGAGGCGCTCGCGTCGATGGGCCTGACCGACGCCGCCGACCGCCCGGTGCGCACCTACTCCCGGGGAATGAAGCAGCGGCTCGGCCTCGCCGACGTACTGCTGAAGGAACCCCAGCTGGTCATCCTCGACGAACCCACCCTGGGCCTCGACCCCCAGGCCGCGCACGAGTTCCTCGGCCTGATCCGGTCGCTGGGGGACCGGGGATTGACGGTGCTGCTCTCCTCGCACCTGCTCCATCAGGTGCAGGCGGTTACCGACCGCGTCGGCCTCTTCCGCAAGGGCCGCATGGCGCTCGTCGGCAGCGTTCCGGAGCTGGCCCGCCAGGTGCTGGGCGGCGCCTACCGCGTTCACCTGGAGGCCGAGGGCGAGGACCTCGAGTCCGCACTCGCCGGCCTGCCCGGGGTGCGGCGGGTGCGGCGCGACGGCGCGCGCTACCTGCTGGAGGCCGAACGCGACCTGCGCGACGACGCCGCCCGCACCGTGGTGCAGCGGGGCGGCCGGCTGCTGCGGCTGGATCTGGAAGAGCCCGATCTCGACGAAGTCTACCGCGCCTACTTCGAGGAGGTGCCCCATGGCGACGCGGCGTGAGGGTTCGGCCTTCGCCGGTCTGGGCCCGGTTTTTTTAAAGGAGTTCGCGGACCAGCTTTCGGGGGCCCGCATGCGGCTGCTCGAGCTCCTGATCGTGCTGACCGCGGCCGGGACGATCTACGCCGCCATCCAGACGATCAAGTCCACCGTCGGCGAGGACGTCTTCCTCTTCCTGCGCCTCTTCACCACGGCCAAGGATCCCCTCCCCTCGTTCGTGGCCTTCGCCGGCTTTCTGGTGCCGCTCCTGGCCATCGCGCTGGGCTTCGACGCGGTCAACGGCGAGCACCAGCGCCGCACCCTGGGGCGGGTGCTGGCCCAGCCGATCTACCGCGACGCCCTCCTCTTCGGCAAGTACCTGGCGGGGCTCGCGACGCTGGCGTTGGTGCTGCTGGCGACCTGGCTGCTGATCACGGGGCTGGGCATCCTGCTGACCGGCCTCGCCCCCTCGGGCGAGGAGGTGGCCCGCAGCCTCCTCTACCTGGCGGCGACCCTGGCCTACGGCGGCGTCTGGCTCGCGGTGGCCCTCTTCTTCTCGACGGTCTTCAAGAGCCCCACCACCAGCGCCCTGGCCGCGATCGGCCTCTGGCTCTTCTTCACCGTCTTCTGGGGGATGGTTGCGGGCTTGCTCGCGCCGCTGCTGAGCCCGGTGCACTACGGCTTCCCGGAGGAGCTCTACCGCCGGGCGCAGACCGAGCTGATGCTCGCCCGCGTCGCGCCCAACACCCTCTACGCCGAGGCCACCCTGGCGCTGCTGCGGCCGGAGGTGCGCTCGCTCGGCCCCGTGCTCCCGGCGCAGCTCGAAGGCATGGTCCTCGGCACGCCGCTTCCGCTGGGCCAGTCGCTGCTCCTCGTCTGGCCGCAGTTCGCCGGGCTCGTGGCGGCGAGCGTCCTCTTCTTCACCCTCGCCTACGTCTTCTTCCAGCGGACCGAGATTCGGGCCTAGGGGGCACGTCCCCCTAGGCCAGCCACTCGGTCTCGTATTCCTTGGTCTTGGGAATCACGCAGAGGAACTCGACGGCCGCGTCCGAGCGGTTCTCGTACCAGTGGGCCACCCCCGCGGGAATGAAGACGGCGTCGCCGGCGACGACCTCGCGCTCCTCGCCGTCCAGCCCGATCGTCATCCGGCCCCTGAGCACGAACTGCTCGTGCTCGATCGTCGGGTGACGGTGCGCGGGGATGCGGCCGCCGGGCTCGAGCGTGAAACGCCGCAGGATGAAGTTGGGCGCGCCGTCTTCGGGGCCGACGAGCACCTGCAGGAAGGCCCCCTTCCCCTTGGCCACCGGTTTCTTTGGCGCCCCTTCGGCGGGGCGCACGAGCGCCTGGATCTCCATGGCGCTATTCTACCGCCCAGGCGGAGAGCAGCCGCACCACGTCTTCGTCGCTCACCTGGGGAAAGCGCCGGTAGTAGGCCCCCACGGCGACGAAGTCGGGCGGGGTGCTGAGCGCCACCACCTCGGCGCGGCGGCGCAGACGCTCCACCGCCTCCGGCGGGCCCACGGGCACGGCCACCACCACGCGCGCGGGCTCCTCGGCCAGCACCGCGGTGAGGGCGGCCTCCATGGTGCTGCCGGTGGCGATGCCGTCGTCGGTGAGCACCACGTCGCGGCCCGAAAGCGGCTCCTTGGGGCGCACGGCCCGGTAGCGCCGGCGGCGCTCACGGATCACCTGCATCTGGCGGCCGATCTCGGCCTTGAGGTAGCCCTCGTCGGCGATGCGCGCGGCGTAGGGCTGCAGGAAGACCTGGCCGTCCTCCCCCACGGCCCCGAGCGCGTATTCGGGGTTGCCCGGCGCCCCGATCTTGCGGGCCAGGACCACGTCCATCGTGCCCCCCAGCTCCCGCGCCAGCACGTCGGCCAGCACCACCCCGCCGCGGGGAATGCCCAGCACCACGGGCGTCTGCAGCTGCAGCGGGCGCAGCGCCTCGGCCAGCAGTCCCGCGGCTTCCGTCCGGTCCTCGAAGAACAATACCGACATGGCTCACGTTTATTGTACTCCCAACGCTTAGGCTGAAGGTACGAAGGAGGCCGTATGTCGTGGTTCATCCCCCGGGCCGGGTTCCTCGAACGGCTCAGCGAAGAGGAGAAGATGCGGCTGGGCCAGATCTGCCCGCCCCGCAGCTACCGCAAGGACGAGGCCGTCTTCATGAGCGGCGACGCCTGCGACGAACTGACCGTCGTACTCGACGGCATGCTCAAGATCGTCCGCCACGGGCCCTCAGGTCGGGAGCGCATCCTCCACCTCGCCGGCCCCGGAGACATTCTGGGCGCCGAGTTCCTGGAAGACGGCGCCGTCTACAAGGCCGACGCCGTCTGCACCTCCGACGGGGTGGTCACCTGCCCCATCAACCGCGAACAGTTCGTCCAGGTGGCGCGGGAGCTGCCCCGCGTGACCCTCAGCCTCGCGGGCAGCCTGGCGGCGCACCTCTCGCACCTGGAGGACCAGATCGAATCGGCCACCGCGCCGGTGATCGTCCGCCTCGGCCGCGTGCTCACCTGGACCGCGCGCCGCTTCGGCAAGGAGGAGCCCGAGGGTTGGGTGCGCATCGAGAGCGAGCTGCGGCAGGAAGACCTCGCCGCCATGTCGGGAAGCACCCGGGTGACGATCACCCACACCCTGGGGCAGCTGCGCGACCTGGGGCTGGTGGAGGGCACCCGCGGGCGCTACCGCGTCCGCCTCGAGCCCCTGGAACGCATGATCGAAGACCTGCTCTGGGAAAGCTAGGGGGCGGTGCGCCGGGCCTGCCAGCGGTTGAGCCCCCGCAGGCCCACCATCGTCGCCAGCCCCAGGGCGAACCAGGCCCAGATCGGCCAGGCCAGCCACGCGTGCACCCGCGGGTCGTGGGAGATGAGCTGCGCTCCGGCCCAGACGATGACGAGGGAGCCCAGGAGGCTCAGCCAGGGCCAGCGGTTGAGCAGCTGCGCGATCGCGGCGGAGCCCAGCATCAGGATGGGGATCGAGAGCATCAAGCCGAAGACCAGCAGCCCCAGGTGCCCCCCCGCCGCACCGGCCACCGCCAGCACGTTGTCGAGGCTCAGGGTGAAGTCGGCGACGATGATCAACGTCACCGCCTGCCAGAACGAGGCCGCGCTGCCCACCCGCGCCTCCTCGTCCTCGCCGCCCAGCAGCTTGGCCGCGATCCAGAACAGCACCACCCCGCCCAGAGCGCGCAGGAAGGGCACGGAGAGCAGCAGCGCCGCCAGGATGGTGAAGGTGACGCGCAGGCCGATGGCGCCGAGCGTGCCCATCAGGATGGCCCGGCGCCGCAGGCGGCCCGGCAGGTCGCGCACGGCCATGCCGATCACCACCGCGTTGTCGCCCGACAGCACCAGGTCGATCAGGACGATGCTGAACAGGCCCAGGAGGGTGGCTTCGGGGGTCATTCCTCGAGCACGAAACGGTCTTCGCGGTCGTGCAGGCGAACCCGTTGGATGATGCGGTGGTCGTGGTCGTTGTTGGTGTCGGAGGTGGCCACCACGGTGACGTAGTCGCGGATCGGGCTCCGAAGCACCTTCTTGGTCAGGGTCTCCTCTACCTGGAAGATGCCGGCGGCGTTGTTCATGCGCACCCGGATCTCGATGGGGATCGCGTCGCCGCGCATGATGATCACCTCGTCCACCGCGAGCGCCGAGATCGAGTGGATGTCGATCGAGCCCAGGCTGAAGGCCTTGCGCCCCCGCCCCTTGGTGATGTCGGTGCCGTCGGCCACCGCGGTAACGCCCGCCTCGATGGTCAGCGGCTCGGGGTGCAGGTCGTGGCTGTAGATCGAGTGCAGCATCAGCGCCCGCAGCTCGATGCGCTGCTCGGGCTTGGGGTAGAGCTCGCCGAGGATACGGTTCAGGATCGGCAGCGCCAGGGTGACGCCGAAGGCCTCGTGGTGCTCCCGGTGCACCTGGTTGCCGATGTCGTGCAGCATCGTGGAGAGGATGACGACGACGAAGGCGTCCTCGAGATCGCCGACGCCCGACTCGACGGTGTCGGGGCGCACCCCGGCGTCGACGAGCAGTTGCAGGATGGCCACCGAGGCGGCCCCGGTGAGCAGCGCGTGCACGCGGCCGTGGTCGTTGTACCCCAGCTTGTGCATGGTGATGTAGTTGGCCATGTCCCAGTGGCCGCGCGCCTCCGGGTCCTTGGAAAGCATCTCGTAGGCGGCGAGCGCCCTGGGGTAGGGCTCGAGCCCCTTGCGGATCGACTGATCCGCCTCGACGTAGAGCCGCGACTTGGGGCTCGCGATGTGGATGATGCGTTCCCTCTGGTCAGACAATGGCGACCTCCGTGGGGACCGGCCCCAGAAAGCTCATTGTACTGCTTTTTCTCCGCGGGCGCGTACTACTCGCCCTTGAACTCGGGCGCCCGTTTTTCCAGGAAGGCCGCGGTGCCCTCGCGCATGTCGTGGGTGGTGACGGTCATGCCGAAGAGGTCGGCCTCGATCTCCAGCGCCTCGGGCAGGGGCACGTCGGCGCCGCGCGCCACCGCCTCCTTGGCCAGCGCCAGCGCCACCGGGCTGTTCTTCATGATCGCCTGGGCCAGCTCCCGCGCCGCGGCCACCGCGTCGTCGGCCACGCGGTTCACCAGACCGAGAGCAAGCGCCTCCTCCGCAGGGACGTGGCGGCCGGTGAGGATGAGGTCGAAGGCGCGCCCCACGCCCACCAGGCGGGGCAGCCGCTGGGTGCCGCCAAAACCCGGGATCAGGCCCAGGCCCACCTCGGGCAGGCCCAGCTTGGCCTTCGTCGCCGCCACGCGCAGGTCGCAGGCCAGCGCGAGCTCGAGCCCTCCCCCGAGCGCGTAGCCGTTGATCGCGGCGATCGTGGGCACCGGCAGCGCGGCGATGTGGTTCATGACCTCCTGGCCCGCCAGGGCGAACTCACGGCCGATGAAGACGTCCTTGAGGGCGTTGATCTCGCTGATGTCGGCCCCGGCCACGAAGGCCTTGCCCTCGCCGGTGAAGACGGCCACCTTGACCTCGGGGTCCTCGGCGATGACCTCGGTCACCTCGGCGATCTCGCGCAGCACGTCGGCCGCCAGGGCGTTGAGCGCCTTGGGCCGGGTGAAGGTCACCCAGGCGATCCCCTCGGCGACCTCGTAGCGCAGGAACTCGAACTCGGGCACTTCGAGCGCGAAGGCGGGAACCTCTTCGTGCGAATGGTCGTGTTCGTGTGCCATGCCTACACCTCTCCTTCCAGGAGGACGAGCCCCTCCAGGGCCGTCGCGATCATGCGGTGCACGCCCTGCTGCAGCAGGCTTTCCTCGACGAACTCGGTGTCGCCGATCTGGTTCGAGACCGTCAGCAGCGCGCCGGCGTGGACGCCGCGCATCTTGGCGACGAGGAAGAGCGCCGCGGCCTCCATCTCGAAGGCCATGACGCCGAAGCGGTGCCAGGCGCGCGCGTTCTCGGGGTTGGTGGCGTAGAAGGCGTCCTCGGTGGCGATCAGCCCCACGTGGTAGGGCTCGCCCGAGGCGGCCGCCGCCCGCTCCAGCGCCTTCAGCACCGGCCAACTGGGAATCGGCGCGTAGGGGCGGTTTTCCAGGTACTGGCGGGTGGTGCCGTCGAGCGGCACCGCGCCCTGGACCACCAGCAGGTCGGCCGCCGACAGCGCGGGGTCGACCGCGCCGCTGGTGCCGACGCGCACCAGCACGCGGGCGCCGAGCTGCACCAGCTCCTCGGCCACGATCGAGGCCGAAGGGCATCCCATCCCGGTGGTCTGCACGCTGACCGGCAGCCCCTTGTAACGGCCGGTGAAGCCGAGCAGGGACCGGTAGGTGTTGTAGGTGGTGACGTCTTCGAGAAAGGTCTCGGCGATGTACTCGGCCCGGCCGGGGTCCCCGGGCAGGAGGACGAAGGGGGCGACCTCGCCGGTCTTGGCGCGAACGTGCAGTGGGCTCATACGCCCTTAGGATACACGGGCCGGAAACGCAGCGCCGCGCCCTCGCGGGCGGCGAGCTCGGGCAACACCGCGAGCGCGTCGGTCCGGGCGCAAACCTCTACGTCGGCGGCGAGGCCGACCTGCGCCAGCGCCGCCGCGGCGGCGCTGGACTGGAGTAAGGGGCGCGGGTCGGGGTGGGCCAGGAAGAGCGCCTGCGCCAGCCGGGCCCCGTCGTCGAGCCGGGCGTCGGGCTCGAGCCCACGGAACCTCGCCACCAGCGCCCCCAGGGCGTAGGCGTCGTCGAGCGCCGCCCGCCCCTCGCGCCCCGCCGCCACCAGCACCACGTCGCCGCCGCGGGCGGCGGCCCAGCGCACCGCCGCCCCGACGTTGACCAGCGCCGCCAGCCCCACCCGCTCCGCTGCCACGGCCGCACGCACCGCCGCCCGGGTGCCGTTCGTCGTCGTCATCACCACCGTGCGCCCCCGCACCCGGCCGGGGTGGACCTCGCGCGGGCTGTTGCCGAGGTCGAAGCCCTCCGGGGGCAGGCCGCCACGTTCGCCGGCGAGGAGCGCGCCGCGCTGGCGGGCCTCGGCCCGCGCCTGCGCGACCTCCGCGGTAAGCACGAGCTCGCGCGCCCCCCCGTCCAGCAGGAAGGCCGCGGTCGTGGTGGCCCGGATCACGTCCACCACCAGGGCCGTCACCGCCGACGGCAGCGCCTCGGCCGGCGAAAGGACGGCGCTAAGCCTGCGCGGCATCGCGGAGCGCGCGCAGGTTCTCGGCCACCGCGCCGCCGCCGAAGACGGCCGAGCCCGCGACCAGCACGTCGGCCCCGCGCCGCACCAGCTCGGCGGCGTTGGCGGGCCCGACGCCGCCGTCCACCTCGATCCGCACCTCGGGGTTGAGGCGCTCGCGCAGGGCGGACAGACGCTCGAGCCGCTCGAGGCTGCGGGGGATGAAGCGCTGCCCCCCGAACCCGGGGTTGACGCTCATCAAAAGCGCCAGGTCGAGCTCGCCCAGCACGTCCTCGAACCAGTCGAGCGGGGTGGCGGGGTTCACGGCCAGCCCCGCCTTAGCGCCCGCGGAGCGGATCAGCTGCAGCGTGCGGTGAACGTGCGGGGTCGCCTCGACGTGGACGGTCACCAGGTCGGCGCCGGCGGCGACGAAGCGTTCGACGTAGCGCTCGGGCTCGACGATCATCAGGTGGACGTCGAGGGGCAGGCGGGTCACCGGCCGCAGGGCCTCGACGACGACGAAGCCCATCGTGATGTTGGGCACGAAGCACCCGTCCATCACGTCGACGTGGATCCAGTCGGCGCCGGCCGCCTCGGCCGCGCGGACCTGGTCCGCCAGACGCGCGAAGTCGGCGGAGAGGATGGAAGGTGCGATAAGGGGCATTTGCTACAAATCGTACAGCACGTTCTCGAGGCCTGCCGGATCCCGCACCTCGATGAGGCGCGATCCGAAGGCGACGAGGCCGAGCTCCTGGAATTGCCCGAGGACGCGGGTGGCCGTCTCGCGGCTGGTGCCCGCCAGGTCGGCGAGCTCGCGGTGGGTGAGCGGCATGCTGCGCCCGTGCGCGGTCTCTTCGCCGTATCGGTGGCGGAAGAGCTTGAGCAGGGCGTAGGCCACCTTGCCGCGCGCCTCCTCGAAGGTGAGCACCTCGACCTCGTGGTTCATCTCGCGCAGGCGGCGGGCGATGATGCGCGCCAGGTTGTGGGCCACCTGCGGGAACCGCCGCACCAGCCCCCAGTACTCCTCCAGGTAGAGGGCGTGGATGACCGTGTCCTCGACGGCCGTGGCCGTGGCCGAACGGGGCTCGTCGTCCACCAGGCTCATCTCGCCGAAGATCTCGCCGGGGTTCAGGTAGGCGAGCACCTTCTCGCGGCCGTCCAGGTTGCGGTGCGAGATCTTGACCTTGCCGGAACGGATCAGGTAGAGCGCGTGCCCGGGGTCCCCGGCCTCGAAGACGGTCTGCCGGGGGCGCAGCGAGATGGTGCGGAAGGCCTGCTCGGCGATCTCGTAGCCTTCGGGCGGCACGCCCTCGAACAAGGGGGAGCGGCTGATGATGTCGGACACGTCGAGCTTCATTACCCCATAATCTATACGAAATCAGGCCGCCGGGCCTACCCCGGTTTGTGGGTAGGATGGAGGACGTGTGGGCGCTCAAGGCCGAGGGGCTGACCTTTCGCTACGGCGAGCTCGAGCTTTTCCGGGACCTCGACCTGGAACTGGAGCCGGGCGCGGTGCGGGCGGTGCTGGGACCCAGCGGCTCCGGCAAGACGACGCTGGTGCACCTGCTCGCGGGCATCCTGCCCCTGCCGTCGGGGCGGCTGTGGTGGGGCGAGGTCGAGGTCGGGCGGCGCAGCGAGGAGGAGCTGGCGCGGCTGCGGCGGGAGCGGGTGGGCCTGGTCTTCCAGCACCACTACCTGCTCGACGAGCTCACCGCGCTGGAAAACGTCCTGGTGCCGGGCATGATCGCCGGCCGGCCCGACCCCGGGTGGGCCCGGCGCCTGATCGAACGGGTCGGGCTGGCGGCGCACGCCCACCAGCGGCCCGACACCCTCTCGGGCGGGGAGCGGCAGCGGGTGGCCGTGGCCCGGGCCCTCTACCCGCGGCCGCGCGTCGTCCTGGCCGACGAGCCCACCGGAGCCCTCGACCGCGCCAACGCCCGCAGGGTCAAGGATCTGCTGCTCGAGCTGGCCGGGGAAAACGGGGCCGCCGTGCTGCTGGCGACCCACGACGAAGCCCTGGTGCAGGGGCTGCCGGCCTGGCGGATCGAAGACGGCCGCCTGGTGGGCGGCTAGAGCAGGGGCAGCTCGCCGGCGGTGAGGATGCCTTCGGCGCCGTTGCCCTGATGGAAGCCAGCCATGCGCGCGGCCACCTTGCCCCCGGCGCGGTGCACCACGCGCTCGAGCGCACGCATCGTCCCCCCCGAAGCCACCACGTCCATGACCAGGACGACGTTCTTGTTGAGGATGCGCTCGGTGTAGCGGCGGTCGAGCCAGAGGACCTCGCCGGCCCCCAGGGTGAGCGACTCGACCTCCTGGATGATGGGGTCGATCATGTAGGGGCGGCGGCGCTTGCGCACCACGATGTAGTTGAGGTCGCGCGCCGCGGCCAGCTCGTGGGCCAGCGGGATCGAAGAGGTCTCGACGGTGACGATCAGGTCGGCGTCGTCCGGCATCTTGGGCACGAGCTCCCCCATCACCGCGCGGACGAACTCGATGTCGCCCAGGAAGTCGACGAGCGGAATGCGTACGCCCGGAAAGGGCTCGTGCAGCGGAACGTGCCGGGTCACGCCGCCGATCTGGATGGGGTAGGTGTCCATGGTCACCATGCTCCTCAGGCCTCCTCGGGGCTGAACAGAGGCAGATGGCCTAAGGCGATGACGTCGTCGCGGGGGGTGCCCTCGGTGAAGACGGCCATCACCGCGGCCACCTCGCCGCCGACGCTCTCGATCAGTTCGCGCAGCCCCTTGAGGGTGCTGCCGGTCGAGACCACGTCGTCCACGATGGCCACCTTCTTGCCCTTGATCTTGGCGATGTCCGCGCCGTCGAGCACCAGCAGCTGCGGCTTGCCGGTGGTGATGGAGAGCACCTCGCGGGTGACCGGGTGGATCATGTAGGGTTTGGCGGTCTTGCGCGCGACGATGTACGGCAGGCCGGTCCGGCGGGACAGCGCGTGGGCCAGGGGAACCGCCTTGACCTCGGGGGTGACGAGCACCTCGACCTGCTGCGGCAGCCGTTTCGCCATCTCCTCGGCCACCGCCTCGGTCAGCTCGGTGTCCCCTAGCAGGTTGAGCAGGGCGACGGCCACGCCGTCGCCTACCTGCACCACGGGCAGTTCGCGCTTCACCCCGCCGATCTCGATGGGATAGCTCTTCATGGCTTTAGTGTACACCCAGAGAGCTATAATAAGGCCATGGTTAAGGCAAAACTAGAAAACCTGGGGGTCGAGGCCCAGAGCGGAAACGTGGTCGCGCTGCTGCGCGCCGAGACGGGCGAGCTCCTCCCCATCTGGATCGGACCGCTCGAGGCCCAGAACATCGCGGTCGCCCTGGCCGGCGAAAAACCCCCCAGACCGCTGACGCCGGACCTGCTGCTGTCGGTGCTCGAGATGCTGGGCGGCCAACTCAAGCGCGTCGAGATCACCGAGCTGAAGGACGGCACCTACTTCGCCCGTCTGGTCGTCGACCACCGCGGCATCGAGTACGAGATCGACGCCCGCCCTTCCGACGCCATGGCGCTGGCCGTGCGCACCGGCGCCGAGATTCTCGTGGACGAGAAGGTGCTGGCGGAGGGGAAGATCGACGAGGCCAACTTCGAGCCCCACGGCCCCACGCCGGAAGCCTGATCCCGACGAACTAGACCGCGTTGCTCATCACGTGCACGTGCACGTGGAAGACCTCCTGCCCGCCGCGCTCGCCCACGTGGGCCTGGATCTTGTAGTGCTCGAGCCCCAGCGCCCGGGTGGCCACGCGGTTGACGGTGCGGAAGAGCGCGCCCAGCTTGCGCTCGCCCTCCTCGTCGTCGGGGTAGTCGGAAAGCTTGGGTACGTGCTCGCGCGGCACCACCAGCACGTGCACCTTGGCCTTGGGGCGGATATCGCGGAAGGCCACGAACTGCTCGTCTTCGTAGACGATGTCGGCGGGCAGCTCCCCGGCGATGATGCGGCAGAAGACGCAGTCGCTCATACCTTCAAGTCTACCGGCCGCGCCGTGCGGGCCCGCAGCGTGTAGCCCTCGACGCCCTCCACCACGACCTCGGCCTCCCGACCCGCGACGAGCCCCTCGCCGGTGAGCTCGACCTCGTAGTAGTCGGGGGTGTGACCGTACCCCACACCCGAGCGCACCCGTTCGACGAGCACCGTGGTGCGCCGGCCCAAAAGCGGCCGCACCCGCGCCTCGGCGAGCTGGGCGGCCAGGGCGATCAGCTCATGGGCGCGGCGCTTGCGCTCGGCGTGGGGCACCTGGGGCAGGCGGGCGGCGCGGGTGCCCGGCCTGGGGGTGTAGGTGAAGACGTGCACCCGGCTCGGGTGCACCTCGCGCAGGAAGGCGAGGGTGGCGCGGTGCTCGTCCTCGGTCTCGGTGGGCAGGCCGGCGATCACGTCGGTGGTGAGGGCGAAGCCGGGGATGCGCGCCCGGGCACGGGCGACCAGGTCGCGGTAGTCGGCGGCGGCGTAGCGCCGGCCCATCAGCGCGAGCAGCCGATCGGCCCCCGTCTGCAGGCTCAGGTGCAGGTGGGGGCGGACGAAGGGGGCGTGCAGGCCGATCACCTCGAGCAGCTCGGGGCCGGTGTCCTCCGGCTCGATCGAGCTGAGCCGCAGCGGCACGCCCACCCCAACCAGCTCCTCGAGCAGCCCCGCCACCCCGCGTGGGTGCCCGGCGTACGAACCCAGCCGCACCCCGGTGAGCACGAGCTCGCGGTAGCCGGCCGCCGCCAGAGCCTCGGCCTCCTCGACCACGCTGCGCCAGTCGCGGTGGCGCTCGCGGCCGCGGGTGCGCGGGATGATGCAGTAGGCACAGCCGGCGTTGCAGCCGTCCTGGATCTTGAGGAAGGCCCGCACCCGGTCGGTGAAAAGCCCCCGCTCGCCCGCGCCCCAGAACTCGCTGGGCGGGGTGGTGACGGGGTCGGCGGGCAGCCCGAAACGCTCGAGGATGACCCGGGGCAGCTCGGCCTTGCTGCGGTTGGGCACCACCGCGTCGGCCCCCAGCTCGGCGATCTGCTCGGGCGCGAGTTCGGCGTAGCAGCCGGTCACGACCACGAAGGCGTCGGGGTTGGCGCGGCGGGCCCGGCGAATCTCCTTGCGGGCGGTGGACTCGGCCGTCGTGGTCACGCTGCAGGTGTTGATCACCACCAGGTCGGCGCCCTGCTCGAGCTCGACCACCTCGGGCTCGAGCGCCGCCAGCATCCCCACCAGCGCGTCCGACTCCACCTGGTTGACCTTGCACCCCAGGGTGCGCACCGCGATCCGCATCCGTACCATTCTGTCCGTCGCACCAACCCCCGTCAAGGCGCCCGGTTGCATAGCGGGACGGTTGCCTGCATATCCAGGGATTAAGCTGGAGTCATGACCGACCTCGACATCGCCCAGAAGGCGACCCTGCACCCGATCCGCGAGATCGCCGGCGCCATCGGCATTCCCGAGGACAAGCTCTTCCACTACGGCCCCTACATGGCCAAGGTCGAAGGCGAGCCGCCCCCCAAGCGAGGGCGGCTCATCCTCGTCACCGCCCTCACCCCCACCCCCGCAGGCGAGGGCAAGACCACCGTCTCCATCGGCCTCACCCAGGGCCTCGGCCGGCTCGGCAAGAAGGCCGCGGTGGCGCTGCGCGAGCCCAGCCTGGGGCCGGTCTTCGGCGTCAAGGGCGGCGCCACCGGCGGCGGCTACAGCCAGGTGCTCCCCATGGAGGAGATCAACCTCCACTTCACCGGCGACTTCCACGCCGTCACCAGCGCGGTCAACCTGCTGGCGGCGATGGTCGACAACCACATCCACCAAGGCAACGCCCTGGGCATCGAACCGCGCCGCGTCGAGTACAAACGCGTCCTCGACATGAACGACCGCGCCCTGCGTCACGTGGTCACCGGGCTGGGTGGGCCCATAAACGGCGTGCCCGCCGAGTCGGGGTTCGAGATCACCGTGGCCTCCGAGGTCATGGCCGTCATGGCCCTGGCCCGCACCGTGCCCGAGCTCAAGGAGCGCCTGGGCAGGATCCGCGTCGGCTACACCTTCGACCGCAAGCCCGTCTACGCCCGCCAGCTCAAGGCCCACGGCGCGATGACCGCCCTGCTGGTCCAGGCGCTCAAGCCCAACCTGGTACAGACGCTCGAAGGCCAGCCCGCCTTCGTGCACATGGGCCCCTTCGCCAACATCGCCCACGGCACCAACTCGGTGCGGGCCACCGAGATGGCCCTGGGCTACGCCGACTACGTGGTCACCGAGGCCGGCTTCGGCTCCGACCTCGGCGCCGAGAAGTTCTTCAACGTGGTCAGCCGCGCCGCCGGCTTCGCGCCCGAGGCGGTGGTCCTCGTCGCCACCATCCGGGCGCTGCGCTACCACGGCGGCGCCGACGACTACCACACGCCCAACCCCGAGGCCGTCCGGCAGGGGCTTGCCAACCTTGCCCAGCACGCGGGCAACATCCGCCAGCACGGCTTCGACCCGGTGATCGCCCTCAACCACTTCGAAAGCGACACCGAGGAGGAAATCGAGCTGGTGCGCGCCTTCGCTCGCGAATACCGCCTGCGTTTCGCCGTGGCCGAGGTCTGGGCCAAGGGGGGCGAGGGCGGCCGGGCGCTGGCCGAGGAGGTGCTGGCCGCGCTGGAGACGCCCGGCCAGCTGCAGCCGCTCTACGACCCCGACGAAGACCTGGGGGAGAAGATCCGCCGCATCGCCACCGAGGTCTACGGCGCCGCCGGCGTCAGCTACACCAAGAAGGCCCGCAACGCCCTGCGCCGCATCCAGCGCGACGGCTGCGACCGGTTGCCCGTCGTCATGGCCAAGACGCCCGCAAGCCTCTCCGACGACCCCAAGCTGCGCGGCCGCCCCGGCGACTTCACCGTCACCGTGACCGACCTCAAGGCCCGCTGCGGTGCGGGCTTCGTGGTGGTCTACATGGGCGACGTGATGACGATGCCCGGCCTGCCCAAGACGCCCGCCGCCGAGCGGGTGGACGTGACCGAGGACGGCCGGATCGTCGGGCTGTTCTAACGCGAAACCCCCAGGAGGCGCGGGGACCCGTACCCCCGCGCCTCCGCTACTTCGAACCCAGCTTCACCACCAGGGCGCGCAGCCTCCCCACGCCGGTGTTCTCGAGCGCGTGCGGCACGCCGGCGGCGCAAGGGATCAACAGGTCGGGTCGCACCCGGGCCGACGCCTCGCCAACCTGCACCACGCCCTCGCCCTCCAGCAGGTAGATGAAGATGTCCACCGGGGCGGTGTGGCGCCGCAGCGCTTCGCCCGGCTCCAGCTCCACCAGGAGCGCCTGCCCCTGCGGATGGTCGTACAGTTTGCGCGCCTGCGCGCCGGCAACTTCGTTCGCGTCTATGATTTCCATCTGCCCCTCCCCCACCAGTATCCCTTACCCGTCACGCGCATAAGCCGCGGCACCGCCGATGCGGAGGCAGAAGTGGGAGAGGGGACGGGGGAAGTAGAAGGCGGAAAGGTTGCGTTTCATGTAGGGCCGCCATCGAGATGGCCCGCGGAAATTTCAAGGCCACCCCACCTCCTACCTCCTGCTTTTCCCGTATCCCCGGGCGGGGCGGCGTTTGCCACCGCGGAACGGGGTCTTCGCTGGGCAAGCGGACGAAATTCTGTCGCCGTGGATAGGCACACCACGGGCTACAGGCCACGAGCCGCAAACTTCCCTGCCGCCGCTTTCCGCGAATCGTAGGGGCGGACCCGCGGGTCCGCCCCTACGTTGCACCGCCCACCGCGCGCAGCGTAGCCCGCACAGGGCACCCGCACCCTAAACCCCGAACGGATCCGTCCGCTGCTTCTCCACCGGCACCCCCACCTCGCCGTGGAAGGCGTCCACCTCGTCGAGGAAGCGCTTGAACAGGTAACGCGAGTCGTGGGGGCCGGGGCTGGCCTCGGGGTGGTACTGCACCGAGAAGACGGGGTAGCGCTCGTGGGCCATGCCCTCGAGCGTGCCGTCGTTGAGGTTGACGTGGGTGGGCTTGAACTCCCGCAGGCTGTCCAGGTCCACGGCGTAACCGTGGTTCTGGCTGGTGATCTCGATGCTGCCGTCGAGCAGATTCTTGACCGGGTGGTTGGCCCCGCGGTGGCCGAACTTCATCTTGAAGGTGCGCCCGCCGGCGGCCAGGGCCAAAAGCTGGTGCCCCAGGCAGATCCCGAAGGTGGGCAGCAGGCCCATCAGCTTCCACAGGGACTCGTGGGCGTAGGTGGGCATCTCGGGGTCGCCCGGGCCGTTGGAAACGAGCAGGCCGTGGGGCTGCAGGGCCATGATCTGGGCCGGCGAGCTCTTCCCCGGAACCACGATCACCTCGGCCCCGTGCGCCGCCAGCTGCTCGACGATGGCGTGTTTGATGCCGAAGTCCATGACCACGATCCGCTTGCCGCTCTTGAGCGTCGGGTAGGCGTAGGGAATGGGCGTGGTCACCTCGGGGGTCATGTCGCGGCCGTCGATGTCGATCCAGGCCCCCGCCTCGAAGGCCAGCCGTTCGATCTCCTCGCGGGTGAAGCGGTGGTCGGGCCCCGAGAACTGGCTGCCGTGGGCGATGACGCCCTTGATCACCCCGCCCTCGCGGATCTTGCGCACCAGCGCCCGGGTGTCCACGCCGTGGATCCCCACCACCCCGTAGTCCTTCATGAACTCGTCGAGGGTCTGGTGAGCCCGGTGGTTCGAGGCGACGCGGCTGAACTCGCGGGCGACGAATCCGCGCACCCAGGGCCGGTTCGACTGCATATCGTAGACGTTGACCCCGTAGTTGCCGATCTGGGGGTAGGTCATGACCACGATCTGGCCGTGGTAGCTGGGGTCGGTGAGGATCTCCTGGTAACCTGTCATCGAGGTGTTGAAGACCACCTCGCCGGGCATCTTGCCAGGGTGGCCGAAGGCGTACCCTTCGTAGAAGGTGCCGTCTTCGAGAACCAGGATGGCGCGTTCGTGCATTGGCTACACGCTACCTTTTCCGTTCACTCCGGACAAGTGCTTGATCAGGGGGATTTCGTGGCAGTTGTCCTGGAAGGGGCAGTCGGCGCACTCCACCCAGACCTTGGGGGGCAGGTCCTCGCGGGGGATGTCCTGGTAACCCAGCTTGCGGAAGAAGCCGTCCTGCAGGGTGAACGTGAAAACCTTGGGCACGTGCAGGTCGCGCGCCTCGCGCTCGCTGGCGAGCACCAGCCAGCGCCCCAGCCCCTGGCCCTGACGGGCGGGGTGCACCGCCAGACTGCGGATCTCGGCCAGATCGGCCCAGAGCACGTGCAAAGCCACGGTGCCGACGATGTGGCCGTCGGCGTCTTCGACCACGTAGAAGTCACGGATGTTCTCGTAGAGCTGGCTGCGGCTGCGCACCAGCATGAACCCCTGTTCGGCCCAGTACTTGATGAGCTCGAAGATCTGGTCCACGTCGCTGAGCCGCGCCTTACGCAGGTTGGTTTCGAGCATCGGGTCCACCTCGGGCAGCTCGGCGGACTTGAGCTCCAGCTTCATCATGACCCGTCCTCCTCCAACTCCTTCTTGGCTTCGGCGATCCGCGCCCTAACCTGCTCGGGCGCGGTGCCGCCGAAGACGTCGCGGCTGCTCACCGACCCCTCGACCGAAAGCAGCGTGAGCGCGTCCTCGTCGAAGCGGTCGCTGAAGGAACGCAGCTCCTCCAGGCTAAGGTCGTCCAGGTCGCGACCCTCTTCCTGCAGCTTGCGGACGATCCGGCCCACGACCGCGTGCGCCTGACGGAAGGGCAGGCCTTTGCGGGTCAGGTAGTCGGCCAGGTCGGTGGCCAGGGCGAAGCCGCCCGCCGCCGCCCGTTTCGTAACCTCCGGGTGCCACACGAGCCCCGGGAGCAGCGCCGCCATCAGCTTGAGGGAGGATGTATAAGTATCCAGCGCATCGAAGACCGGTTCCTTGTCCTCCTGCAGGTCCTTGTTGTAGGCCAGCGGCAGGCCCTTGACCACCGTGAGCAGCGTCACCAGATCGCCGATCGTTCGCCCCGCCTTGGCGCGAATCAATTCGGGGATGTCGGGGTTCTTCTTCTGCGGCATGATCGAGCTGCCGGTCGCGAAGGCGTCGGGCAGGGTGACGAAGCCGAACTCGAAGCTCGAGTAGAGCACCAGCTCCTCGGCTAGGCGCGAGAGCGTAAGCTGGCCGATGGCCACCGCCGAGAGCGCCTCCAGCACGAAGTCGCGGCTGGCCACGGCGTCGAGGCTGTTGCGCATCGGCCCCGAGAAACCCAGCTGCTCGGCGGTGAAATGGCGGTCGATGGGAAAACTCGTCCCCGCCAGCGCCGCCGCCCCCAGGGGCGACGCGTCCATGCGGAAGAGCGCGTCGAGCACCCGGGTGGTGTCGCGCGCGAGCATCTCGTAGTAGGCCATGAACCAGTGCGAAAGCAGCAGCGGCTGGGCGCGTTGCAGGTGGGTGTAGCCCGGCAAAATGACGGGCGGCTCCAGATGACGCTCGGCCTCGGCGACCAGCACCCGCGCCAGCTGCTGCTGCGCGTCCACGGCCTCCCCCAGGGCGCGGCGCAGCCAGAGGCGCAGGTCGGTGGCCACCTGATCGTTGCGGCTGCGGGCGGTGTGCAGCTTGCCCCCCACCTCGCCCACCAGCTCGGTCAGCCGCGCCTCGATGTTCATGTGAACGTCTTCGTATTCGTCGCGCCAGGGGAAGGTGCCGGCCTCGATTTCTTCCTGTATCCGGTCGAGCCCCTCGAGAATCGTCCGCGCTTCTTCTTCGCTCAGGATGCCCTGCTTCGCCAGCATCCGGGCGTGGGCGCGGCTGCCGTCCAGGTCCTCGCGCCAGAGCCGCCGGTCGAAGCCGAGCGAGTTGTTGAACGCCTCGGCCAGCTTGTCGGTCTCGACGGCGAAACGGCCGCCCCAGAGCTTCTTCGAACCTTCCCCAGCCATCGCTAGCCTTTCTGCGCCCGGGCCCGGGCCATAAGCCGCAGGGCGTTCAGCTTGATGAAGCCCTCGGCGTCGTGCTGGTCGTAGCCGCCCTCTTCGTCGAAGCTGACCAGCTTCTGGTCGTAGAGGCTCACCGGCGACTTGCGGCCGGCGACGGTCACGCCCCCCTTGTAGAGCTTGAGGCGGGCGGTGCCGCTGACCGCCCGGGCCACCTCGTCGAAGAGCGCCTGCAGCGCTTCCCGCTCGGGCGAGAACCAGAAGCCGTTGTAAACGATCTCGGCGTACTTCGGCGAGAGCTGATCGCGCAGGTGCAGCGCCTCGCGGTCGAGCGTCAGGCTCTCCACCGCCCGGCGACCGTGGTAGAGCAGGGTGCCGCCCGGGGTCTCGTAGACGCCGCGCGACTTCATGCCCACGAAGCGGTTCTCCACCAGGTCCACCCGCCCCACGCCGTGGCGTCCGGCGATCTCGTTGAGCCGGGCGAGCAGCGCCGCCGGCGACAGCCGCTCACCGTTCACGGCCACCGCGTCGCCCCGCTCGAACTCGATCTCCACGTACTCGGGCTCGTCGGGCGCCTCCTCGGGGTTCTTGGTTAGCAAGAACATTTCGGCGGGAGGCTCGGCCCAGGGATCTTCGAGGATGCCGCCCTCGTAGGAGACGTGGAGCATGTTGGCGTCCATCGAGTAGGGCTTGGCGTGGGTCTGGACCACGGGGATGCCGTGCTTCTCGGCGAAGTCGATCATCTCGCTGCGGCCGGTGAACGACCACTCGCGCCAGGGCGCGATGACCTTGATGTCGGGCTTGAGGGCGTAAGCCGTCACCTCGAAGCGCACCTGGTCGTTGCCCTTGCCGGTGGCGCCGTGGCTGATGGCCTCGGCGCCCTCCTGCTCGGCAATCTGCACCAGGTACTTGGCGATCAGGGGGCGGGCGATCGAGGTGCCGAGCAGGTAGTAGCCCTCATAGAGCGGGGCGGCGCGGAACATGGGAAAGACGAAGTCGCGCACGAACTCCTCGCGCAGGTCCAGGGCGATGGCCTTGCTGGCGCCGGTGGCCAGCGCCTTCTCGCGCGCCTCCTCCACCTCGTCGCCCTGGCCGATGTCGGCCGTGAAGGCAACGACCTCGGCACCGCGTTCTTCGATCAACCACTTGAGGATGATGCTGGTGTCCAGACCGCCGGAGTAGGCCAAAACGACTTTCATTCACGTCACCTCGATTCACACCGCGTCCGCAGAAGAAAGGTGGGGCCAAGCCCCACCCAAAGGCGCTTGTCCCCTTCCGTGCTAGTGCAGTCGTCGAGCGCGGCGCTTCATCTCGTGCATAAGTATACGGGCGCGTCCGCGGCGCGTCAACCGCCGCACCGTAGCCGCGCGCTCAGTCGTTGAAGCGTTGGTAGAGCAGGTTAATCATCGTCGCGGCCTTGAGGTCGCGCTCCGTGACTCCTCCGACGTCGTGGGTGGTGTAGGCCACCCCCACCTTCTTCCAGAGCACGCAGACCGCGTCGGGATGGTGGTTCTGTTTTTCGGAAAGCAGAAAGATGCGGGTGGCGAAGGCCACGCCGTCGGCGTAGGTGGCGAACTCGAAGACGCGCTCGATCCGCCCGTCGTCGTAGCGCCATCCTTCCAGCCCCTCGAGGGCGTGGCGAATCTGTTCTTCCGACCAGCGCTTCTCCATGGGCACCATTGTACGCCCCCCGCGCCTGTGCTATACTGCTCGCTGGCATCCTGCAAGGGGGCCCCGCCCCGATCCCCCCTGTGCAGCGAATTCCGCAAGAGCCAATCTGGAGGAGAGGCGTGCACAAGACGTACGTACCCAAAGAAATCGAACCCAAGTGGGTTCTGGTCGATGCCCAGGGGAAAACGCTGGGGCGACTGGCCAGTGAGATCGCCAAGATTCTGCGCGGCAAGCACCGGCCGGAGTACACGCCCAACATGCTCAGCGGCGACTTCGTGGTCGTGATCAACGCCGAGAAGGTGCACCTCACCGGCAACAAGCTGCAGCAGAAGACCTACACCCGCTACTCGGGCTACCCCAGCGGCCTCAAACGCATCCCGGTGGCGGAGATGCTCAAGCGCCACCCCGAACGCGTGCTTCAGCACGCCGTCAAGGGCATGCTGCCCAAGGGCCCGCTGGGCCGCCGCATGCTCAAGCGGCTCAAGGTCTACGCCGGCGCGCAGCACCCGCACGCGGCGCAGAAGCCCGAGCCCATCGAGTTGGAGGTTAAGTAATGGCGATCGAACAGTTCTACGGCACCGGTCGTCGCAAGACCGCCGTGGCCCGCGTCTTCCTGCGCCCGGGCAAGGGGCAGGTCACCGTCAACGGTCAGCCCTTCGAAGACTACTTCAGCGGGCTGATCAAGGCCGCTTCCGCCCTCGACCCGCTGCGCCACGTGAACAAGGAAGGGCAGTTCGACCTGCTCATCACCGTCAAGGGCAGCGGCAAGTCGGCCCAGGTCGACGCCATCAAGATGGGCATCGCCCGCGCCCTCGTGCAGTACGACGACGAGCTGCGCGTGAGCCTCAAGAAGGCCGGCTTCCTCACCCGCGACGCCCGCGAGGTCGAACGGAAGAAGTACGGCAAGCACAAGGCCCGCAAGGCGCCGCAGTACTCCAAGCGCTAGCCCGCTTGTGCATCCGAAGGGCCGCCCACCGGGCGGCCTTCTTCTTTGGGCCGCCGCACCGCTGCGCTCCTGATAGACTGCGTGGGTATGGATCTTTTTCGTGCCATCGTCCTGGGCGTCGTGCAAGGGCTCACCGAGTTCTTACCGGTCTCGAGCTCGGGCCACCTGGTGCTCGCGGACTACTACCTCTTCGGCGGCCAGGCCCTACCCCTCTGGGTGGACATCGCCTCGAACACCGGAACCTTCCTGGCGGCGCTCTTGCTGATGCGCCGCGAGATCGCCCAGGCACTCACCGGCTTTTTCGCGGGGCTGGCGCGGCGCGAAGCCCGGGAGAGCGAGGGGTGGAAGCTGGCGCTCCTCATCCTGGTGGCCAGCCTGCCGGCGCTGGTCGTGGGGCTGGCGCTCAAGGACATCTTCGAGCGCATCAACAACCCCGTCTTCGTCAGCTTCGGGTTGCTGCTCACCGGCGTCATCCTCTGGACGACGCCCGCCGGCGGTCGTAAGGATACCGCCGATCGCATCGCGTACAAGGACGCCTTCCTGGGCGGGCTGGCCCAGAGCCTCGCCATCCTGCCCGGCGTCTCCCGCAGCGGCAGCACGATTGCGGCCTTCCTGCACCTGGGCCTCTCGCCGGTGATGGCCGCCAAGCTGAGCTTCCTGATGTACAGCGTGGCGAGCTTCGGGGTGATGCTGCTGGGCCTGAAGGACGGCCTGCCCGACGGCGTGGACGCGGCGCCGGTGCTGGCCATGATCGCTGCCGCCTTCGTAAGCGGCTACCTGGCCATGCTCTGGCTCTTCGGCATCCTCCGGCGCGGCCAGTTCCGCTGGTTCGCCCCCTACGTCTGGGCGCTGGCCGCCTGGACGCTCTTCACCCTGCGTTAGCCGAACGGGCCGCTGCTCGCGGCCCGTTCGTCCGGCGGCGCGCGACTAGCCGCGCGCCTTCAGCTTCTGCTCCATCTCGACGACGCGGCTCATCGTGCGCAGCACGGCGTCGGGGTTGAGGCTGATGCTGTCGATCCCCTTCTCCACCAGGAAGGCGGCGAACTCGGGGTAGTCGCTGGGCGCCTGCCCGCAGATGCCCACCTTGCGGCGCGGCGCGTGGGCGTGGGCGCGCTCGATCAGGTGCGCGACCGAGCGCTTGACCGCCTCGTTGCGCTCGTCGAAGAGGGCGGCGATGCGGTCGGAGTCGCGGTCCACCCCGAGGGTGAGCTGGGTCAGGTCGTTGGAGCCGATCGAGAAGCCGTCGAAGACGTCGGCGTAGGCGTCGGCCAGCCAGATGTTCGAGGGGATCTCGGCCATGACGTAGACCTCGAGCCCGTTCTTCCCCGGTTCGAGCCCGCCTTCGCGCATCACCTTGAGCACCTGCCGCCCCTCCTCGGGGGTGCGGCAGAAGGGCACCATCACCTTGAGGTTGTCGAGGCCCATGTCCTCGCGCACCCGCTTGACCGCCGCCAGCTCGAGCAGGAACCCTTCCTTGTAGTCGGGGTGGTAGTAGCGGCTGGCCCCGCGCCAGCCCAGCATCGGGTTCTCCTCACGGGGCTCGAAGAGCTCGCCGCCGAGCAGGTGGGCGTACTCGTTGGTCTTGAAGTCGGAGAAGCGCAGGATGACCTCGCGGGGGTAGAAGGCCGCGGCGATGACCGCGATCCCCTGGGCCAGCTTGTCGATGAAGTACTCCTCTTTGGTGGGGTACCCCTGCGTCAGCTCGTCCACCTGCCGCTTGACGCGGATGGGCAGCTGATCGTAGCGGGTCAGCGCCAGCGGGTGCACCCGGATCCAGGAAGCGAAGATGAACTCCATGCGCGCGAGCCCGACGCCGTCCACCGGATACTGGGCGAGCTTGAAGGCCAGCTCGGGGTTGCCGACGTTGAGCAGGATCCGGGTTCGCTCGGGCTTGGGCAGCGTCTCGGGGTCGACCTCGTGCACCTCGAAGGCGAGCCGGCCCTCGTAGACCCGGCCGTCCTCGCCCTCGGCGCAGGAGACCGTGACCTCCTGCCCGGTCCTGAGGACCCGGGTGGCGTTTTCGGATCCGACGACCGCGGGAATCCCCAGCTCCCGGGCGACGATGGCGGCGTGCGAGGTGCGGCCGCCGCGGTCGGTGACGATCGCCGCGGCCTCCTTCATGATGGGTTCCCAGTCGGGGTCGGTGATCGTGGTGACCAGCACCTCACCCGGCTGAAACTCGTCCATCTTGTTGGGATCGGTGATGACGCGCACCTTGCCGCTGGCGATCTTTTCGCCCACGGCCAGGCCGCGAACGAGCACCTTGCCCTTCTCCTTCAGCTCGTAGACGGTGAACTTGAGGCCCTTGCGCTGGCTGTGCACCGTCTCGGGGCGCGCCTGCACGATGAAGAGCTCGCCGGAAAGGCCGTCCTTGGCCCACTCGATGTCCATCGGTGTGGGTTCGCCGTGGACCTTGGAGTAATGATCCTCGATGGCTACGGCCCAGCGGGCGAGCTGCAGCACCTCGTCCGGCTCGAGCGAGAAGCGCTCGCGTTCGTCCCTGGGGGTGGGCTGGTTGCTGAGGCGCTGCTTCTGCTCGTCGTAGACGAGCTTGAACTCCTTGGCGCCCAGCTTCTTCCAGACGAGCGAGGGGAAGCCCTTGCGCAGCGTCGGCTTGTGAACGTAGAACTCGTCGGGAACCACCCGCCCCTGGACGATGTTCTCGCCCAGGCCCCAGATCGAGGTGACGAGCACCACGTCGCGGAAGCCGGTCTCGGTGTCGAGGGTGAAGATCACGCCGCTCGAGGCCAGGTCGGAGCGCACCATCTTCTGCACGCCCACCGAGAGGGCCACCTTGAAGTGGTCGAAGCCCATGTCCTCGCGGTAACTGATGGCGCGGGCGGTGAAGAGGCTGGCGAAGGCGCGGCGCACCGAGAGCAGCAGTTCGGCCTCACCGTGCACCATCAGGTAGGTGTCCTGCTGGCCGGCAAAGCTGGCCGTGGGCAGGTCTTCGGCGGTCGCGCTGGAGCGCACCGCGACGTCCACCTCATCGGTGCCGTACTTGCGCGAGAGCTCCGCGTAGGCCTCGGCGATCTCCCGGCGCAGGTCTTCCGGACACTCGGCGCGCACGATCATGTTGCGGATGCGCCGGGCGCGCCGGATCAGGTCGGCGGGGTCGGAGCGGTCCCACCCGTCGAGCAGCGCCCGAATCTTGTCCTCGAGCCCGGCTGAGCGCAGGTAGTAACGGTACGCCTCCGCGGTGACGGCGAACCCGTCGGGGACGCGGACCCCCACCTCCCCCAGGGTGCGCAGCATCTCACCCAGCGAGGCGTTCTTGCCCCCCACGAGGGGCACGTCGTGGATGCCCACTTCGGAGAACCACTTGACCCATTTCATCTCGACCTCCACCCTGATTTTAGTAGAGGACAAGCAAGAATAATGTCCTAAGTCGACTAAAGATCGCCGGGCGCCACCGGAGCGTGCCGCTCCGCCGAGCGGTAGGCGGCCAGGACGACCCGCAGCGCCTCGTAGCCGTCGCGCCAGCTCACCGGGGGCGGCGTTCCGTTGCGCACGCTGTCCACGAAGGCCTCGAGCATGCCCTGGTTGGGGTCGGGATGGAAACCCAGCCACTCGTAGGCCCGCTCCTGCCCCCGGCGCCAGACGTGCAGGTGGCCCGCGAAGGCGTCGAGGACGAGCGTGCCCTTCTCCCCGACGATTTCCATCTTGAGGTGCCCCCAGCGCGGGTAGCTGGGCGGACGGCTCCAGCTCGCGTCGATGCTCGCCGGCACGCCGTTCTCCAGCTTGAGCAGCAGCAGTCCGGCGGTGTCCACGTCCACCTCGGGGTCGAAGGGGTTGGAGATCTCGGCCGTCACCTCGGCCACCTCGACGCCGAAGATCCAGCGGTAAAGGTCGGCCAGGTGCACGGTGTGGTCGATCGTCGCGCCGCCCCCCGCGAGCGCCTTCTCGGCGAACCAGGCGCGGTGGCGCTTGGGGCTCTCGCTGTGGTTGACGCCCACCACGGCCAGCACCCGGCCCAGCGCCCCCTCGGCCACCATCGCGCGCGCGGCCTCGACGGCCGGCGAGAAGCGCATGGGAAAAGCGGTCATGAACGACACCCCGGCCGCCTCCACGGCCGCCTTCATCGCCAGGGCGTCCTCCGTGCGGGTGGCGATGGGCTTCTCGCAGAGCACGTGCGCCCCCGAGCGGACGGCGAGCTCCACGAGCTCGCGGTGGCGCGCGTTTTCCGAGGTTACGATCACCGCGTCGGGGTGCTCGGCGAGCAGGTCCTCGTGGGTCCAGAACCAGCGCAGGCCGTAGGCCTGGCTGAAGCGGCGGCCGCGTTCGGGGTCGGTGTCGGAGAAGCCGATCACCTCGACCCCCGAGATGCGCCGCAGGTTCTGCACGTACCCTTCGGCGTGCAGGTGCGCGAAACTCAGGATGCCGATCCGCATCAGGCCACCTCCACCACGCGCCCGGTGCGCGCGCTGTGGCGCACCGCGAGCGCCAGCTCGAGCGCCGCCAGGGCATCTTCCGGGGTGACCTCGAAGGGCTTGCCGCGCTCGAGGGCTTCGAGCGCGTGCCGCAGTTCGAGCTCGTAGGGATCTTCCTCGAGCCCCGCCATCGGCAGGCCCACCTCGGGCGCCGGCTCGTCCTTGGGGAAGAGGGTGCCCAGGGGCGGCGGCTGGTCCGAGCTCCACTCCGCCAGACCGCGGTCCCCGGCCAGGTCGAGGGCGGTGCGGAAGTACCCCGAGGGGTAGGCCCAGCCCCCCTCCACGAAGGCCATGCGGCCGTCCGCGTACCCCAGCACGGCCTGGACGTGCTCGAGCACCTCCCCCTCCACCGGCGGGCTGCGGCGGGCGAAGACGCGCGCCGGATCGCCGAGCAGCCAGCGGACGTAGTCGAGGTCGTGGATCATCAGGTCAACCGGCATCCCCCCCGACTTCTCCGGGTCGCGGTACCAGCCGGGTCCCGGCAGGAAGAGGACCCGCTTCAACCGCACCACGCCGACGCGGCCCAGCTGGCCGCTGCGCGCCAGCTCCGCGGCGCGGCGGTACTGCGGGAAGAAGCGCACCACCATGGCGACGAAGAGCCGCCGGCCGCTGGTCCGTGCCGCCTCAAGGATCCGCCGCCCCGACGCCGCGTCGAGCGCCAACGGTTTTTCCAAGATCACGTCCTTGCCCGCCTCCAGCGCCCGTACGGCCAGCTCCTCGTGCGCAAAGGTCGGCGCGGTCACGTCCACCAGATCCACGCGCAGAAGCAGCTCCTCGTAACTGCGAAACGGATCCACGGTGAACCGGGCTACGAATTCGGCCAGCTTCTCCGGGTTCGGGTCGTACGCGCCCACCAGCTCCGCACCGATGCGCCGGTAGGCCTCCGCGTGCACCCGCCCCATGGTTCCAACGCCCACGATGCCAATCCTCACCGCTGCACCTCCTTACTTCACAGCCCCCGCGGTCAGCCCGCGGATGAGCTGCTTGGAAAAGAGCATGTACAGGAGCACCGCCGGTATCATCGCCAGGCTCAGCGCCGCCAGCACCGCCTGCCAGTCGTTAAGGAACTGGCCCAGGAAGACCTGCGCTCCCAGCACGATCGTCTTCGTCTCCTCCGAGGGCGCCAGGATGAGCGGGAACCAGAGATCGTTCCAAACGGGGATCATGCTGATCGCGGCCACCGTGCCCAGCGCCGGGCGCACCAGCGGCAGCACCAGCGTGAAGATGCGGTACTCGCTGGCGCCGTCGATGCGGGCGGCGTCCTTGAAGTCGGGCGGCAGCTGGGCGAAGAAGCGGCTGAGGATGAAGATCGAGAGCGGCAACCCCATCGCAGTGTAGACGAAGATCAGCGCCGCCAGGGTGTTGACCAGGTTCCAGTCGGCCATCAGGCGCAGGATGCCCACCGTGCCCAGGCGGATCGGCACCATGATGCCCAGCGCCAGGTAGATGGCCATGAAGGTGTTGAGCCGGAAGCGGTACTCCGCCAGCGCCCAGCCCGCCATCGCCCCCAGGAAGACGATGAGCAGAAGCGAGGCCACGGTGACGATCAGGCTGTTGAGGAAGTAGTGCTGGAAGTTGGCGATCTCAAACAGCGTCTTGTATCCGTCGACCGAGAAGGTCGCGGGGGTGGGCGGCTTGAGCGGCTCGCCGAAGATGGCCATCTGGTCCTTGAAGGAGTTCATGAAGACGAGCAGGATCGGGAAGAGCACGAGCGCGCTGTAGGCGAGCAGGGTCGCGTGGATGCCGCCCAGCTTGAAGAAGCGAAGCCAGCGGTAACGGACGCCGGTCATCAGAACTGCACCTCCTCCATGCGCCGCTGCCAGCCGTAGAGGTAGAGGAGTACGCCGACCAGGATGATGAGCAGCATCATCCCCGCCACCGTCGCGCCCATGTTGGGGTCGCCCGGCCGCAGCTGGAAGCCGAAGAAGGTGCGGAAGAAGAAGGTGCCCATGATGTCGGTGGAAAAGTCGGGCCCAGCCAGCGCCCCCTGGGTGGCGTAGATGAGGTCGAAGGCGTTGAAGTTGCCGATGAAGGTGAGGATGGCGACGATGCCCACGGTGGGCACGATCAGGGGAAACTGGATGCGCCAGAAGATGCGCCAGCTGCCCGCGCCGTCCACCTGGGCGGCCTCGATGAGCTCGTGGGGGATGCGGATGAGCGCGGCCAGGAAGAGCATCATGGGGATGCCGATGTTCTGCCAGACCGAGATGAGCGAGAGGGTGATCAGCGCCGAGGACTCGTTGCCCAACAGGGCGATGGCCACCTCGTTGTCCCCGAGCCCCAGCCGGTCGAGGAGCGGGAACCAGATGCCCCAGGTGGGGCTGAGGATCAGCTTCCAGGCGAAGCCGATCAGCACCACCGAGAGGATCGTGGGGGTGAAGATGATGGTGCGGTAGATCCAGGCTCCGCGGATGTTCGCGGCCAGCAGCACCGCCAGGAAGAGGCCGATCGGGTTCTGCAGCGTCATGTGGATGACGAAAAAGACGACGTTGTTCCAAAACGCGTTCCAAAAGGGTTCGTTCCAAATGGGGTCGGTGAGCAGACGGACGTAGTTGCCCAGGCCCACGAAGACCTGCCGACCCCCTTCTGCGGTTTGGTAGAGCGAAAACTTCAACGACGCCAACATGGGGTAGATCATGAAGACGGTGTAGACGACGACCGCCGGGGCGAGAAAGACGGTGATGTGCCAGGGAAAAGGTTTTCGCCTCATGCTCCAGGCTCCGGACCCGCGAAAGGGTGCGGGGAGGCTTCGGCCTCCCCGCGGCGTGGCTCTACTTGCAGTTGAGTTCGCTTGCGAAGTGCTTGTGCGGGCCGTACCAGGAGGCCAGGCGGCACTCCATCCACTTCGCGGCCTCCTCCGGCTGCATCTTGCCGTTGAGGATGTTGACCGAGGCCGTCCACAGGTCGGTTTCGGCGTCGGGCTTCTGGTCGGAGAGCTTGTAGTAGGTCATGCGGAAGGTGCCCTCGCTGGTCTGACGCCAGGAGAGGAACTCGTTGGCCACCGGATCGGTAATGGTGATGTCGTAGTTGTGCAGCGGGAAGAAGCCCGGGAGGGCGTTGCCGTAGAGCTCGGCAAACTCGCGGGTGGTCAGCCAGGAAAGGAACTTTTTCGCCGCCTCCGGGTTCTTGCTGGCCGGGTTGAGCCCCAGGGCGATGTCCTGGTGGTCGCTGATGTAGCTCTTGCTCGCGCCGGCGGGCGGGGGAGCCTTGAACGCGCCCATGTTGAGCTTGGGGTTCATCTGGCGGAAGACGCCGATGTCCCACGAGCCCGCGGGGTAGATGAAGCCGCGGCCCTGGGTGAAGAGCTGCTGGGCGTCGGAGTAGCTGACGGCCTTGTAGCCCCGCGGCAGGTAGGGCGCCCACTGGGCCAGCGCCTTGTAGGCCTCGAGGAAGCCGTCGGTGTGGAAGCCCTCCTTACCGGCCAGGAAGGCGCGGCGGCCCGCCTCGCCCCCGTAGTAGTTGGGTGCGATGTTGTGCCAGCCCATGGTGGCGGCCTCCCACTGGTCCTTGGTACCCATCACCAGCGGCGCCAGCGCCGGGGCCTTCTTCTTCATCTGGGCCAGCAGGTCCATGAACTCCTCGTAGGTCTTGGGCGGCTGGAAGCCGTACTTGGCGAAGAGGTCCTTGTTGTAGAGGAAGCCGTGGATCACCGAGGCCATGGGGACGCAGTAGGTGGTCGCGCCGTCGTCGGTGGTCCAGGCCACCTTGGCGAAGTCGGTAAAGTTCTCCATGCCCGGCAGGTCGCCTAGCGGCGCCAGGTGGCCCTTGTTGAAGAGCTCGAGCGACTTGCCGAAGGGCCGGCAGGTGATCAGGTCGCCCGCGGTGCCCGCCTGCAGCTTGCTGTCGAGGACGGCGTTGTACTCCGCCGGTGCGGTGGGCGCGAAGACGACCTCGATGTCGGGATAATGCTTGTTGAAAGCGGGAATGATGACGTCCTTCCAGAGCTTGAGATCATCGGTGCGCCAGCTCTCGATGACCAGCTTCTGGGCGAAGGCGCCCCCGAAGAAGGTCGCCGCGAGCAGCGCGGCCAGCGCGAATACCTGGGTCAATCGCTTCAACATACACCTCTCCTTTCCCCTGCCCGAAGTGCGGGGAGAATACGCTCGGAATTCGTCCGGGCCGGGTTGTTTAACGAACCTCAGCATAGCACGCAAAGCCTCCTTGGACGGGGCATTTTTCTCGCCGGGTAGACGAATCTTTACCTTACGCGACGGCGACACGGTCCGGCGGCAGCACCTCAGGCGCGCCCGCGCGCGGTTGGGGAACCTTCACCTGCTCCTTGTACAATACCTGCGGTATGGTCAAGACCCGCATCGCCCCCAGCCCCACCGGTTACCCGCACGTCGGAACCGCCTACATCGGCATCTTCAGCTACGTCTGGGCCCGTAAGAACGGCGGGAAGTTCATCGTGCGCATCGAAGACACCGACCAAAACCGCTACGTCGAGGGGGCCGAGGAGGGCATTCTGCGCGCCCTGAAGTGGCTGGGTCTCGACTACGACGAAGGGCCCGACGTGGGCGGCCCCAACGGCCCCTACCGCCAGTCGGAGCGGCTCGAGCTCTACCGCCGCTACGCCCAGGAGCTTCTGGACAGGGGGCTGGCCTACCGCGCCTTCGAGACCCCCGAGGAGCTGGCCGCCATCCGCGAGGAGCTGCAGAAGCAGGGCCTGGGCTACGGTTACGACGGCCGCGCCCGCAAGATTCCGCGCGAGGAGGCCGAGGCCCGCGCCGCCGCCGGCGAGCCCTACGTAATCCGGCTCAAGACGCCGGAGACCGGCGTGACCGTGGTCCACGACGTGCTGCGGGGAAACATCGAGTTCGACAACCGCGAGATCCCCGACGTGGTCCTGCTCAAGTCCGACGGCTTTCCCACCTACCACCTGGCCGTGGTGGTGGACGACCACCTGATGGAGGTCAGCGACGTCGTCCGCGGCGAGGACTGGCTGGTGAGCACGCCGATCCAGAAGCTGCTCTACCAGGCCTTCGGCTGGGACGAGCCCAAGTGGTACCACCTGCCGCTGTTGCGCGCGCCCGGCGGGGCCAAGCTGTCGAAGCGCACCGGCCACACCAGCATCGACTACTACCGCGAGGCCGGCTACCTGCCCGAGGCGCTCGTCAACTACCTCTCGACGATGGGCTTCTCCATGCCCGACGGCCGCGAGATCTTTTCCATGGAGGAGATGATCGAGGCCTTCAGCTGGGACCGGGTGAGCCTGGGCGGTCCCGTCTTCGACGAGGAAAAGCTGCGCTGGATGAACGGCAAGTACATCCGCGAGGTGCTGAGCCTCGAGGAGGTCTGCCAGCGCCTGAAGCCTTTTCTGGAGAAGGCCGGGCTCGGCTGGGAGAGCGACGCCTACCTGTGCCGGGTGGCCGAGGCCATGCGCCCCCGCTTCGAGACGCTGGCCGAGTTCGTGGAGAAGGCGCGCTACTTCTTCACCGAGGATTACACCTTTGAGCCCAAGGCCGAAAAGGAGCTCAGGAAAGGGGTCCAGATCCTGCGCGAGCTGCGGGAGATTCTGGCCGGGCTGCCCGACTTCGACCCCCAGCGCACCGAAGAAGCCCTCACCGGCTACGCCGAGGCCAAGGAGCTGAAGCTGCGCAAGGTGATGCAGCCCTTGCGGGCGGCGATCACCGGCAGCCTGGCCACGCCGGGGATGTACGAGCTGTTGGAGATTCTGGGGAAAGAACGGGTGCTTGCGCGTCTGCGAAGAGTAATATGTACCATGGATGGAGAAAACGATGATCCTAAATGTTAAGCCTATTGTGCGACAAGTTGAATTTAATAATTTTAAAATATTTAAGTATGCATCTGTACCCTTAAGTAACTTTCATGTCTTGATCGGCCCCAACGCAAGCGGCAAGAGCACCTTTCTTGATTCCTTTTCCATTGTTAATACGTTAGTGAGTGGCGGTGTTGGTGCTGTTACTGATCAGTATGCAGAAGGAGGTTTGCACTTTCTATTTCATAAATTGCAAGGTAGCGCTTTTGAACTTGCTTTTGAGTTTATTATTCCCAAGAACATATCTGATATGCTTGGCAAGGCAAGAAAGAAAAAGTGGAAGAAGCCGCCTACCATTGCTAGATACGAAGTTTCCATTGGGTATAACGCCGATCAAGAGGCGTCAATTTTGTCCGAATACTTACTACTGGGTGTTGAAGGAGAAGTTGATGAGCCCAAGGTTCGACAGCCCACACTTTTCCCTAAGCCCGTCCCCAGTCCCGATACTATCCTTATCGGTAACAAGCCACCTAAGCAGCGTACTGGCTGGTACAGAGTTTTCAAACGCGCTCCTGATAATAATGATGTTGTGTATTTTTTCTCAGAGGTAACCGGATGGAATATTCAATACAAGGTAGGTGCTGCCCGCTCCGCGCTAGCGGCTCTACCACTAGACCCTGACAAGTTTCCGACCGCCATATCTATACAAGATTTTTTTCTAAACAGCGTGCAGCACATTGCTTTAATCAGTAATTTAATGTCACGACCTGTTCGCCCTGGGTCACCACGAACTTTCATTCCAGATGGATCAAACTTGCCGCGTATCGTAGAATTGCTCAGAGAAGAATATCCAAAAGAATTTGACTGGTGGCTTAAGCACGTACAAACAATATTGCCTGATGTAACAAATATTGATTATAAAATACGTCAGGACGACCGTTTCTCCTACATTGAAGTTACTTACTCTAACAATTTATCTTTACCATCATGGTCACTTTCTGACGGTACATTAAGGATACTTGCGCTAACATTACTAGCTTTTATGCCTTTTAAGGGGTTCTACACCCTAGAAGAGCCAGAAAACGGGGTGCATCCGAAAGCCCTTGGGGGGATTTTTGAGGCTCTTAAGAATGTATACGGTAGCCAAATTATAATAGCTACACATTCTCCAATATTATTACGTCTTGCTGATCTAGAAGATATGATTATCTTTGGAAAAACTTCAGACGGCGTGGGCGACATCGTGCGTGGACAACAACACCCCACACTACTAAACTGGAGGAAGTCCGTTGGTATCGACACCCTCTTTGCATCGGGTGTTTTGGGGTAGTCGTAATGCTAGATTTACGCATCTTGGTCGCTGATAGCACAACTGAACATGTTGTTAAGGCTGTCTTGCAGCGCCATCATTCTCTCGGAATATCCTCGCCATTTCACGACAAGAGTACAGTAATCGTACATAGCGAAAGAGACCCAGGTGTTTATCGCAGAGGCCACGAGCTGTTGTCCGCTTCGCCCAAGGCTAGGTACACTCTTGTTATTCTAGACAGCGACTGGGATGGTGCTCCAAGCGCAGACACCATTCGCTCGTACATCATGCAAAACCTTAGCACAGTAGGTATTAGCGAGGATGTAAGTGATGTTATAGTCATTGAACCTGAGCTAGAAAAATGGATTTGGGTTATTGACAATCCTAATTTCTTAAGAATTATTAATTGGGACGGCACGTCCTCAGACCTGAGGAATTGGTTGCTGGATAATCATTTCGAGTTAGATGCTCATAACAAGCCGTCTCGCCCCAAGGAAGCCCTTGAGGCTGTCCTTTACTACACAGGGAGACCATTTTCATCGGCCATTCACAAAGAAATTGCTGAGGTGGTAAGCTTGCATAATTGCGTAGAACCAACATTCTTAATGTTCAAGAACAGGCTCAACGAGTGGTTTGGTTTATGAGGAGCAAAGACTATGCGCTGGTTCGACCGACTGAAGCAGGGGCTCAAGAAGACGAGCCAGACCCTCACCAAGGCGGTGCCCTGGGGCGGCGATCCGGAGGAGGTGCTCGAAGAGCTCGAGTTCGCCCTCATCGCCGCCGACGTGGGCCTCGAGGCCACCCAGGAGATCCTGGGGGAAGTGCGCGAGAGCGGCAAGCGCGACCTGCGCGAAGCCGTCAAGCAGGCGCTGGTGCTGCAGCTCGAGCCCGACGCCCGCCGCGCCAAGCTGCGCAAGCTGGGCTTCAAGCCCGACGCCAAGAAGTCCACCGTCGAGCCCAAAGGGCACGTGGTGCTGATGGTCGGCGTCAACGGCGTGGGCAAGACCACCACGATCGCCAAGCTGGGGCAGTACTACAAGGAACGGGGCAAGCGCGTCCTCTTCGCCGCCGGCGACACCTTCCGCGCCGCCGGCGGGGCCCAGCTCGAGCTCTGGGGCGAGCGCACCGGCATCCCGGTGATCAGCGCCCCCGAGGGTTCCGACCCCGCGGCCCTGGCCTTCGACGCCGCCAAGGCCCGCGCCGCCCGCGGCATGGACCTGCTCTTCGTGGACACCGCAGGCCGCCTGCACACCAAGCACAACCTGATGGAGGAGCTCAAGAAGGTGAAGCGCTCCATCGCCAAGGCCGACCCGGGCGAGCCCGGCGAGGTCTGGCTGGTGCTCGACGCCACCACCGGGCAGAACGGGCTCGAGCAGGCCAAGAAGTTCGACGAGGCGGTCGAGCTCAGCGGCGTAATCGTCACCAAGCTCGACGGTACCGCAAAGGGCGGGGTGCTGGTGCCCATCGTCCGCGAGCTGGGGGTGCCGATCAAGTTCATCGGCGTGGGCGAAAGCGCCGAGGACCTGCAGCCCTTCGACGCCGGCGAGTACGTGGAGGCGCTGCTGAGCGCGTAGGATGGAGCCATGAGCACGCGCGACCGCAACACGCTGCTGCTGGCCTTCGCCTGGCTGGTGGCCATCGCCGCCACCGCCGGAAGCCTGTACTACTCGCAGATCCGCCACTTCATCCCCTGCGAGCTCTGCTGGTACCAGCGCATCTTCATGTACCCGCTGGTGCTCATCCTGGGCATCGCCACCTTCTACGGCGACGCCCGGATCCGCCGCTACGCCCTGCCGATGGCGCTGGTGGGCGGCTCGATCAGCGTGCTCCACTACGCCGAGCAGAAGATCCCCGGCTTCGCCCCCACCAGCTGCGCCGCCACGCCGATTCCCTGCAACATCGAGTACGTCAACTACTTCGGCTTCGTCACCATCGCCTTCATGGCCCTCACGGCCTTCGTGCTCATCGCGCTGGCGCTCGCCGCCGTACGAGAAGAGCGCCCCTGACGGGGCGCCCGGAAAGCCCGGCTTCCGCTCAGACCGCGGTCATCCAGTCGCGCCGCGCCTGATCCAGCAGCGCGAAGAGCTTCGTCTTGTCGAGCTTGACGCCGCCGGAGAGCTCGAGCCCGCCCCCGTGCTCGTGGGCGTGCCAGTGCAGGTGGGCCCCCGGCGAACGCAGGCCGATGTGCTTTTGCTCGTCGGAAGGCTGGGAAACCGAAGCGACGAAGAAGGGCTCGTCGTTCGCGCGCGAGAGCGAGACGGTCATCACCCGCGTGGGCAGCTCCCAGGGCTTGTGCATGCGGTAGATGAACTCGGGGAAGTCGGCCTCGCGGTCGAAGACGAGGTCGTGCTCCGCCGCGTACTCTTCGAGCCAGCCCATCAGCTGGACCCAGGCGTCGTAGATCGCGTGGCTCATGGGCCCATCATAGCGCAGGCGCCGGGGGCGAACGTCCGCCGGACGGGGCTCGCTGCGGCCTTCGTCGCGAAAGCGCGGCGACCGCCCCTATCCGTCATCCCCGACGAGGCGCGAAGCGCCGAGATCAGGGATCTTACTATGGTCGTACGGACCAAACGCACCGACGCACCGTAGTCGCCTTCCGTTCTTCAAGCGACCGGTTCCTCACGCGCGCCTATTTAGATTCCGGGTCTCGCCAACCCAAGGGTTGGCTCGCCCGGAATGACGGGAAGGGCGGTGCGTGGTACGTGGTACGTGGTACGTGGTAGATGGTGCGTGGTAGGTGGTAGGCAGCATCCCAGCCAATGATTCCTTCGCCACTTCGGTCCGTAAGGCCCACGGCCGAGCCGCGCCCCGTGGCACGCATCCACTTCATCCCCCTTCCGCATAAACTAGGGCCGTGAAGGCGAGCGACCTCCCCCGCCTGCCGACCGGGCCCGGCGTCTACCTGTGGAAGCGGGGCGGGCGGGTGATCTACGTCGGCAAGGCCAAGAACCTGCGCGCGCGGGTGAACCACTACGCCCACGGCGAGGACAAGGCCGGGCGCATCTTCGCCGAAGCCGACGCGCTCGAGTTCATCGTCACCCGCGACGAGGCCGAGGCGCTCCTGCTCGAGGCCAACCTGATCAAGGCCCACCGGCCCGAGTTCAACGTCCTGATGAAGGACGACAAGCACTACCCCTTCCTCAAACTGACGAACGAGGCCTTCCCCATGCTGGTCGTCACCCGCCGGGTCGAGGACGACGGCGCCCGCTACTGGGGCCCCTTCCCCGACGCCGGGGCGGTGCGGCGCATCAAGCGGCTGGTGGACCGCGTCTTCCCGCTGCGCAAGAACTCGGGCGTGCCCATGAAGAAGCGGCGGCGCCCCTGCCTGAACCACGCCATGGGCCGCTGCCTCGCCCCCTGCGTGGGCCGCGCCGACCCCGAGGAGTACGCCCGGGTGGTGCGGCGGGTGGAGCAGCTGCTCGACGGCCGGGTGGACGACCTGCTCGAAGAGCTGACGGCGCGCATGGAGGAGGCGGCGCGGGCGCAGCACTTCGAGCTGGCCGCCGAACTGCGCGACCAGATCCGGGCGCTCGAGCGCTTCTTCGCCTCCGGCCAGCAGGCCTACGCGGTGGAGCTGGGCGACCTGGACGCGCTGGGGCTGGCCCGCAGCGGCGCCTACGCCATGGTGCAGCTCTTCCAGATCCGCGGCGGCCGCATGCTGGGGCGCACCAGCCGTTTCGTCGAGAACGCCGGCGAGGCCAGCGACGCCGAGGTGCTCGAGGCCTTCCTGCGCGACTACTACCTGGTGGCCTCGCCGCTGCCGCCCCTGGTGCTGCTGCCGCTTCAGACCGAGGGGCAGGAGGTCTTCGCCCGGGCGCTGGCGGAGCGCGCCGGGCGCCGGGTGGAGCTCAGGGTGCCCAAACGCGGCGCCAAGGTGCGGCTGGTGCAGTTCGCCAGCGAGAACGCCCGCGCCGGGCTCGAGGTGGAGCTGGCGCGGCTGGAGAAGCGCGGCGACCACCCGGCGCTGGCCAGCCTGCAGCGGGCCCTGGGGCTCGCGCGCCGGCCCTGGCGCATCGAGGGCTACGACGTCTCCAACCTCTTCGGAACCGCGGTGGTGGCGGCCGTGGCCGTCTTCGAAGGGGGCCGGCCCCGGAAGGGCCAGTACCGGCGGATGCGCATCCGCGGCCTGGCGGGCAAACCGGACGACTACAAGGCCATGGAGGAGGCCGTCTACCGCCGCTTTACCGGCAGCCTCCAGGCCAAGATGGAGAGCCCCGACCTGCTGCTCATCGACGGCGGCCTGGGCCAGGTGCGCGCGGCACAGAAGGCGCTCGAGCGCGCAGGGGTGAGCCTGCCGCTGGTGGGGCTGGCCAAGCGCGAGGAGGTGCTGGTGCTCCCGAGCGGCGAGCGGGTGATGCTGCCGCTCGACGACCCGGGGCTGCGGCTGCTCATCCACCTGCGCGACGAGACCCACCGCTTCGGCCTCGCCTACAACCGTCAGCTGCGGGGAAAGAAGACCCTGAAGAGCGTCTTCGACGACATCCCCGGCATCGGTCCGGCGCGCAAGAAGGTGCTGCTCGAACGCTTCTCCACCCTCGAAGAGCTGCGGGCCACCCCGCCGGAACGGCTGGCCGAGCTTCCGGGCATGAACCGCCGCGCCGCCGAAGCGGTGCTGCGCCACCTGAACGAGGCCGCCGCGCGCTCCTAGGCGGCTGCTACAATGGGGGCAATGGAACGTCGAATCCGCGTACTCATCGCCAAACCCGGCCTGGACGGGCACGACCGCGGCGCCAAGGTGGTGGCCCGGGCGCTGCGCGACGCCGGGATGGAGGTCATCTACACCGGCCTGCGCCAGACCCCCGAGATGATCGTCAGCGCCGCGCTCCAGGAGGACGTCGACGCCATCGGCCTCTCGGTGCTCTCGGGCGCGCACATGCACTACTTCCGCGAGGTCAAGCGGCTGCTCGACGAGCAGGGCGCGGGAGACGTTCTCCTCTTCGGCGGCGGCATCATCCCCGACGAGGACGTGCCCAAGCTGCGCGAGATCGGGGTGGCCGAGGTCTTCGGTCCCGGCACCCCCACCGGTGAGATCGTCGAGTTCATCCGCAAGGCCACCGAGGCCCGCTGGGCCGCCCAGTAACCTTGGACGTCCTCTACGCCGTAGCCGCGGGCTACCTGCTGGGCAGCCTGCCCTTTGCGGTCTGGTTTGGCTGGATCCAGAAGAAGAACCTGCTCGCCGAGGGATCGGGCAACCCCGGCGCGATCAACGCCTTTCGGGTGCTGGGCGTGGTGCCCGGCCTGATGGTGCTGCTGCTCGACGTCTTCAAGGGGTTCCTGGCCGTCTTCTACGGTGCGCTCCTGGGGGGCACCGCCGGCGCGCTCGCCGGGGGCGTGGCCGCGGTGGCGGGCCACCTCTGCTCGATCTGGATCCGCTGCCGCGGTGGCAAGGGGGTGGCCACCGCCGCCGGCGTCTGGCTGGCCGTGCAACCCGCGGCGGTGCTCGTCATCGCCCTCGCCTGGGCCGGCGGCTGGATCCTGAGCCGTGACGCCTACAAGAGCTTCGCCGTAGCGGCGCTCTTCCTGGCGCCGGTGGCGTTCTGGCTCACGGGCGACGGCGAGGTCGTGCTCGCGGCGCTGGCCACCAGCGGCCTGCTGTTTTTCGCGCACCTGAAGTACCTACGCGTCTGAGGTCGGCGTGCGCTGCTCGAGCGAGCGGGCGTGCGCCTCCAGCTCCTCTTCGCGCGCCAGTCGCGCCCCCAGCGCCGACAACTCGGCGGCGGCGGCGGCGCTGAGCGCCACCACGGGCACGATCTTGAGAAAGTCGCGCACCGCCAGCGCCCCTGTCCAGCGGGCCGAGCCCGAGGTGGGCATCACGTGGCTGGGGCCGGCCAGGTAGTCGCCGATGGCCTCGCCCGAGTGCTCGCCCAGGAAGACGCCGCCGGCGTTGTTCACGTACCCCAGCCAGTCAGTGGGGCGCTCCACGGAAAGGCAGAGGTGCTCGGGGGCGTAGAGGTCGGCGAGCTCCAGGGCGCTGGCCAGGTCGCGCACCCGCACCAGCCCGCCGTTCTGCAGGGCCGCGCGCGCGATCTCCGCGCGCGGGAGGGTGGCGAGCTGGCGCTCGAGCTCCGCCGCGACCGCGTCGAGCAGCCCGGGGTCCGGCGAGAGCAGCCAGGGTTCGGCCGCGGGATCGTGCTCGGCCTGGGCCAGCAGGTCCGCGGCCACGGTGGCGGGGTCGGCGCCGGCGTCGGCGACGATCAGGGTCTCGGTGGGTCCGGCCAGCCCGTCGATGCCGACGACCCCGTAGACCTCCTTCTTGGCGAGCGTGACGAAGAGGTTGCCCGGTCCCACGATCTTGTCCACCCGCGGCACCTGCTCGGTCCCGTAGGCCAGCGCGGCGACGGCCTGCGCCCCGCCCATGGCGAAGAGGCGGTCGGCGCCCGCCGCCCAGGCCGCGGCCATCACCCCGGGGTGCACCGGGGGCGGCGTCGCCACGATCACCTCCTGCACCCCCGCCACGCGGGCGAGGACCACGGTGTGGAGCACCGTCGAGAGCAACGGCGCGCTGCCGCCGGGCACGTAGGCGCCCACGCGGCGGATGGGGCGGACGATCTGCGCCAGCATGCCGCTCGAGGTGGCGGCGAGGAAGCCCCCCTTGGGCTCCTTGCGGTGAAACTTCTCCAGGCGTTCGCGGGCGATGCCCAGGGCTTCGCGCAGCTCGGTGCTCAGGTCGTCGTAGGCCTCGCGCCACTCGCGCTTGGGCACCTCGTAGGTGGCGTGCCGGTCGAGCTTCAGGCTCCATTCGTCGAGCGCCTGCTGCCCGCCCGCGGCCACGTCGGCGACGATGCGGCGCACGGCCTCCTCGGCCGTAAGCTCTTCGCCGAAGACGCTCCGGATGCCCGCCCGCACCCGCTCGCTGAGGGCGAACTGCAGCCGGCGGGCCGCAAAGCGGCCGCGCACCTCCTTGGCCTCGTACCTGGGAATCTCCACGTTCACCTCCGGCGGCGCCGGCGGCGACCGCCGCGGCGGCGCGACTTCTTTTTCTTCTCGGGGCGTTCTTCGGGTTCGGGCTCGTGCACGACCTCGGTGAGCTCGGCCTCGAAGACGTGCCCGCCCACCTGCTGCGAGAACCGCAGCGGGTAGCCCTCGGGGTCGTAGTAGATCAGACTCACGCCCGGGCGAAGCCGCCAGGCGCGCGCCTGCACCTCGCCCCAGGGCAGCGTCAGCACCTCCTCGCCCACGCGCTCGGCGTGCACCCGGCCGCCCAGGAGGGGCAGCGTCAGCACCGCCTCCTCGGCGTGCCCGAGCGCCAGGATGAGCGAGAGCGGATCGTGGTAGTCGACCGTGTAGGGCAGCACGAACTCCGGCTCGCCCCGGGTGACGACGACGCCGTCCTCGCGCAGGAACTCCACCTCGTAGACCTTGTTCTGGCGGCCCTCGACGCGCTCGCTGAACTTCAGGGGCACGCCGCGGGCGTCCATCTCGCTGACCCAGCGCTGCTTGGTGCGCGGTAGCGGCAGGGCCACGTCGGCGGTCAGGGTCATGCGCGAACCCGCGCGGGTGCGCTCGTAGCGGAGCTGCTGCTCCCCCGCTTCGCGTCCGGCGTAGCTGAGTTTGTACTTGAGGAGCACCGGCGCTTTCACCAGCACCATCGTACACCACGCACCGCGCACCGCCGGGAAGCGGCCGCGGCCGCCGATCCGGCCGCCGTTCACCCTACGTTTTTTCGTCGCATGGCGGCGTTTCCGTGATACGCTGGCGGTGATGATCGCCCTGAACGACGAACAGACGATGGTGCTGGAGATGGTGCGGCGCTTCGCCCGCGAGGAGCTGGCGGAACGGGCCCCCGAGTACGACAAGCGCGGTGAGTACCCCTGGCCCCAGCTGCGCAAGATGGGCGAACTGGGCCTCCTGGGCATGAACACTCCGGAGGCCTGGGGCGGCACCGGACTCGACGCGGTCACCTGGGCGCTCGTCATGGAGGAGATCGCCGCCGCCGACCCCTCGGTGGCCGTGATCTTTTCGGTGACCTCGGGCCTGCCCCAGTACATGCTGCTCAGGTTCGGCAGCGACGAGCAGAAGGAGAAGTACCTGCGCCCCCTGGCCGAGGGCCGCTGGATCGGCGCCTTCGCGCTCACCGAGGCTTCGGCGGGCTCCGACCCCAAAGGGCTCAAGAGCGTCGCCGAGCGGGTGGACGGCGGCTACCGGCTCAGCGGGGTGAAGAGCTGGATCACCTCCGGCGGTCAGGCGCAGCTCTACGTGATCATGGCCCGAGCGCCCGAGGGCATCACGGCCTTCCTGGTGCCCGCCGAAGCCGAGGGGCTTTCGTTCGGCGAGCCCGAGGAAAAGATGGGCCTCCACGCCGCCCACACCACCGAGGTGCGCATGGACGGCGTCTTCGTGCCCGAAGCGGACCGCCTGGGCGAGGAAGGCAAGGGGCTCCACTACGCCCTCGCCGGCCTCGATTCCGGGCGGCTGGGCATCGCCGCGCAGGCGGTGGGCATCGCCCGCGCCGCCTTCGAGATCGCCCGCGACTACGCGGACGAGCGCGAACAATTCGGGCGCAAGATTCGCGAGTTCCAGGGGGTCTCGTTCAAACTGGCGGAGATGGCCACGGCCATCGAGGCGAGCCGGCTGCTGGTCCTGAACGGGGCCGTGAAGAAGCAGGCCGGCGAGCGCTTCACCCGTGAGGCCAGCATGGCCAAGCTGATGGCCAGCCGCACCGCGGTGGACGTGACGCGCGAGGCGGTGCAGATCCTCGGCGGCAACGGCTACGCGGTGGACTACCGGGTGGAGCGCTACTACCGCGACGCCAAGATCACCGAGATCTACGAGGGAACCTCGGAGATCCAGAAGATCGTCATCGGCCGCGAGCTGTACCGTTAAGCTGTTTTCGCTGCGGCCGTTTCCGCAGCGTCGCCTGTTTCCAGGACCAGTTCGGCAGCTCTTACAGCCCGCGCTATCGAGGGCCATAGCCATAACAACGAAGCAACTACGAGAAAGCCAGAAATAGTGATGAATATTGTGGAGAACGACAGCGTCCTAAGGGCAATTCCGGCGGCGACGAGGCCCAGGGGGCCCAACCCGTTCAGCAGGACGCCGATCATGCTTAACGCCCGCCCCATGAATTCCTTAGGAATTACTTTAATCGCTAGTGCATCGAGGTGCACGCCCACCGCCACCGCTCCAAAGCCCGCTAGACCCAGCGCGATAATGGCGGGTAGAAGGTTTGCCGCCCAAGCCAGCGCCCCAATGGACAAACCCATCACCAGACTTCCCCCAAAAATAAACGGGAGCGATCGAGAGCTGCGGAACGTTGTGAATATAGCGTAGCCTAGCAGTTCACCAGCGGTGATCCCAGCCAGGAGCAACCCGTATCCCTCTGCACCACCCCCCAACGATTTGGCGTACGGGGCCATCATGACACCTATAGGGGAGAGAATAAAGTTAAGCAGTCCCACCATGAACAAAGCCGCAGCAAGCAGAGGCACCGAAAAAAGCATTCTCACCGTCGCGACCATTGGATCAATCCACTGCTCCCGTAGCGACATCCGAGCTTCCGCTTCGACCGCCCCATAGCCGGAGGCGGTGTCTTGCTCGCTCCCTCTGCCTGAATCCGATACAGCATGGCCCGCTCGAGGTTCTTCGACAAACCGAACCATCGATGCAGCGACAAGGTACACGGACACCGTGACGAGCAGCGTAGCGGCTACACCCAGCCCAGCGACCAGCAAGCCCCCAAGCGGCATCGAAGCCATCCGCAACAGCTTGGACATGCCCTGGGTCATCGCCGCACCCTGCGAGTATTGCTCTGTGGTCAGCAAGAGCGGGCCCAGGGCATTGTTGGCGGGAGCGAAGAACGACGAAATCAGGTTGTCTATTGCCACAATCGCCATCACCAATCCGAAACTGAGGTGACCTGACAGCAGCAGAGCCGCCGCGGCAGCGGGCGCAACCATACTGAGCGCATAGCCTACCGAGGCCAGCCCCACTTTATTGGCGCGATCGGCCAGCACGCCCCCAAAGGGGGACGCCAGCGTACCGACAACGGACATGGTGAGCGCCACCCAGGCCACCGAATCGTTTTGGCCGGTGGCTTCAAGCGCCCACCACATCAAAGCTACTTCCATCATGTACGATCCCAGCGCGCCAAACAGACGGGCGATGAGGTAGGTGCGGAAGTTGGGATTCTTGAATGGGTGGCTCATGGAACGTCCTCCGGGTCTTCTACCCATGGACTTAAGGCGACGTAGAGCAGTACGCCGTCTTCCTGTTCCTTGGCTTCGGGAATCTTGTTTAAGCGGGTCCGGAGGTCCACTAGGCTCCTGTACGCCTCGTCGGCCATCTCACGGCTCGTTCGCTTCATCACCAGCGTAAAGAAGCCCTGCCCTTTTGTAGCCGCTACCTTTAGCATCCCTTGTTCGACCGTCTCCAGCGCTCCTTTCAACCCTGTCGCAGAAAGCGACGCCGCTTCATCGGCTAGCCTGTAGACGCGCTCCCGGTAGCCTCCGATGTGGCGTACCCCGACCTCCTCGAGAAGGCCGTGTCGATGCAGATGTTCGAGCTCTTCGTGGATCAACGCCATGGGCAGGCGCGTACGCGCTGACAGTTCACGCACGGTTGCAGGCGTCTCCAGCAAAGCGCGGATCACTGGCCAACTCGTCCTTCCGATCGCACCTAAAGCGCTCGTCATTGTATCGCCTCCATCATTCTTGTTAACTCCTTCGCTCCAACACCAACGACCGCCATGGCCATGGTCTCGGTTTTCAGATACTTATCGGCAATGCCACGCACATCCGCGGGGGTTACGCGCCGGTAGCGCATGGCCTCGCGTGATGGGAAAAATAAATTGTCCAGCAGCCAGCTCATTCCGAGCTTTCGCGACACCTGGGCAGCTTCGGTTTGCTGAAGAAGGTTCATTACCAACCCTTCAACGGCACGTTTCGTATCTTCGCTACTCAAGCGCAGCTCGGCGATGGAGCGCACGCTGTCAATAAGGGCCCGAAAACCATCAAATAAACGCTCCCTCGCAAGCTCGACATTGAAAAAAAGGAGGCCTGCGTTTTCGTAGTGCATGGACCCTCCAAACGCCTCGTACGCCAAGCCGCTCTTTTGCCGCAGGTCCTGGAATATGCGCGATCTCAGCCCGGCACCGGAAAGGTAAGCGAGCACTTCACTTGCGTAGCGATCCTCCCGGTTCATTCCGGGACCGGGAAAGGCAAGAAGCAAACGTACTCTGGGCGAATTACCCGGGATCGCAACAAACCTGGGCGCAACTTCCACGTAACCCTCGTCATACAGCGGTTCCCCTCGTTCCAGGTCCCCGAAGCGCTCTATCCCAGCCATGGTTGCCTCTTCCACGTTCCCCGATACAACCACGCGCACGGAGTCGGCGGCGGTTGCGCGCTCAGCCCAGGTTTTGATCTCCCTATAGGTCATTTCGCGTACAGTGGCCTCCTTGCCTAGAACGGGCTGCCCGTACCCGCCGCTGAACAGCGCCTCTTCGACGATGAGAAATGCTTGCTGCGCGGAATACCGCCGGCGCATAAGCTCATCGAGGATCACCGGGCGCTCAGCTTCTACATCGGCCTTTCGTATGCGCACGGGGTCAAGCATTGCCCTTGCGAAATCCAATGCTGTTTCGGTTACTTCAGCAGGGACCACGACCCTCAACATCAAGAACTCTTTACTGGTCCACGCGCCCAGGGTAGCACCACGGGCTTCAAGCGCGCTCCAGAGTCGTTTGACTTTTCCGCGAAAGTAAGCCGGATTGACGAGCAGGTGCTCAAGGAAATGAGTAACGCCGTTAAGCGCCTTGCTTTCGTATCTAGGCCCGGCGCGTAGAAAAACGTCCACGTGCGTGACATGGGCATTGGTACGAGGGGCCAGGAGGTAGCCCACCCCGTTGCTGAGGTATCCAGCCGTGTACTGTTCCACAAGAACATGTTGCAGCGCTTAAGGTTGACCGGGGGTTGTCGTGTTGAGCATAATGTATCCAACATGGAGCATCCAAAGGCGCATCTACTCGAGGATGCGCCCATGATATGGGTCGAAGCGCCCAGGGACTACGGCACAGCTCATCTGGCCGAAGCGTTTCTTGAGCTTGCCCCAGAAGATCATCAACGCATCTGGATTGAACTTCGTAGGGAAGCCTTGGAAAACCCCGTAGCCGTCGGTAACGCTTTTTCCGATGCAATGTACACTGCGCTGGGGCTGCTTCTTCCCTCCGGTATGGAATGGGGAGTTTTAACCGCGCTTTGGGCTAAACAAGCGCACCTATTTCAACCAATGTCCGTCGCAGTCACGGGCGCCGACCACGCCCCAAAATTTGTTCAACGTCTTTTGGAGCTTTCATCGGAAGAGGACCGCTGGTTCTTGACTGGAGAAAACCTAACTAAGCTCGATTCGTACGAAGCGGAACTCATTTTACAGGTCGACGATCTGCGTCTGAGTGAAAAGGACTTTTCTCCATCGTTCGTCGAAGCGGCTGGACAGAAGGCCTTGACTCGGGCAATAAAGGAGTCACAAGGCGCTTTCGAGCAGCTTCTTATCCGGTTGCATCGGGAAGGCGTCGCACCCGAGCCCATGCGACCGAGCCCGCGAGGACCGCGGCTGCTGACTCCCCAACCCGTGGTCCTAAGTACAGAAGGGGCTCTTTCGCACCTCATCGAGAAGGGCTTCTGGAAGGAGGCGCTCGAGCTTGCTGCCTCGGCTGCTCAGGAAAGGGTGGGCGATGTGCTTGCCAAAGGTGCAGGCTACCACTTTATTGGGCGGGGCAACGCATCTGAATTGTATAAAATTTTGCTGAATGTAGTTCATAGTAGTCACGTTGACGAAGAAACCCTGTTGTGGCTCGTCGGTGCTGCGCAGCGTCTGGGAAAGCACGAAAGCTTATGCGCTACTGTAGAAACCTACCTTTCAGAGCATGAGGCGCCTCGCTTGCGCGCGGTGTATGCAGGGTCGCTGGCACCGCATGAGCTCAGGCTAAAAGAAGCACGTCGAGCTGCCGCAGCGCGGGAAGACGAGCTGACACTCTACTTCTTGGGTAGGGAGCTGCAAGATAGCGATATACTCCTCAAGGCACTGCGCCTGGCGGAAAAAGCGGGAGATACGTATGCCGCGATACGCAACGCCAACGCACTTGGCGTTGCGTACTCCCGGAAAGGCCAGCTACTCGAAGCCCATCATTACAAGCGGTACGCTTACACGCTCTTGCAAAGCGAGCGCGTGGTCGACCCGATCGCCCGTCTCACGACGACGAACAGCTACCTTTACTCGGGGCTGTTGCTGGGGAACCCCGAACCGGCGCTTTTCGAAGAACTGACGGCTTTCACGGGCCAGCACACCCTGGGCAGCTGGTGGCGCGCCGCCATGACCACGCTGATCGAGTATTCATGGACAAGAGGCGACCTCGAAAGGGCTCGGAGCATGCTGGAGCAGCTTTGGAGCAGAACTCCACGAAGGGACCGCCCATTGCTCGCGCCGTTCGCCGCGCATGCTCTGCGTAGCTGGGGCGAGCCCCAGCGGGCTTTGGACCTGGCCCGCGAAGCCCTTACCTTTTCGTACGAGGGTGGCACGTTCGCGCGCGCCCAAGCCGAAGCGGCCCTGGGCATCGCACTGTTTGGAAAACAGGACGAGGCATCGCTTGGGCACTTGGAAGGTGCGCGTAGTGCTTTTTCGAGTCTATCGATCGAACCTCCGCATAAGCTAATGTTTTACCTCGCCGCTGTACTGCACACCCTGGGGCGAAACGAGGAAGCGCTGAGCATCCTGCGCGAAGCATCGCCGCTTTTGAGTGCGTTGCACGAAAGCGTCTTGCAGCTCTTTATGCCGCCCGAGGCTCTGCCGCTGATCGGCCGGGGTACCAGGCTGACCCTTACCTTTCTTGGCGGCTGCCATGCCCTTTTGGAGGGTGCGCCCCTTGAGCTGCGGCTTAGTTATGCGGAAATCCTCGCCCTACTGGCCTTGCACCCAAACGGCCTCAGCCTGGGCGAGCTGGCGGCGCACTACCGCGATTCGGTAAGCTTGAGCACCGTTAAGTCAACCCTGTCGCGGCTTCGCGAAATCGTCCCGTTGGCTTCCAAGCCTTACCGCATCGCCGCCGAATGGACGGCCGACTTCGTACGTCTCGTGGAACTCGTGCGCTCCGGGATGGTGGCCCAGGCCTTGGAGCTGTACCAGGGCCCCCTTCTTCCGGGAAGCGCGTCTCCGGGTGTCGAAGAATACAGGACGGTGGTCGAAGAAACGCTAAGGGCCGCGGTGCTGGACCGCGGGGACGGTCCTCTGGTCTTCAACCTGGCCGAGCGCCTGCGGGACGATCTGGAGGTATGGGAAGCCGCTCGCGACCGCCTGCTGCCCGGCGATTCGCGCAAAGTGATTGCCGAGGCGCAGGTGCGACGCCTGCAGAGGGACTACGGGCTTGACTAGTTGCCCGTCATCGTGGTCATTAGCCAAGGCATTACTGAGCACCAATGTAGTTAGTACGAACACCCACCGCCACGGCCTGTTCATAACTGCAACACCCCCTTTACACCACGCTGCAGAACCCTATACCTTTGCCTCCGAAGCCTGAAGTTCAAGGTAGGCCTGTTCCCGCCCCCTTAGCGGTGGACACGGACGCTTGCTGTCGCGAATACGCACCCACGGACATGCGTTTCCCTCGCATAGCGGTCGGATCGCACAGGTCTGGCAAACCGAGTCGGTGAGCGATCCACCCAGTATCCACGGCTGCAGGCGCTCGTTGTTGAGCAATAAGGAGCCGTCAGGCAGTAACCGCCCGACCTGGTTCTCGGCTGCTTCGAGCGCGACCGTGCACTTGTTGATCCTCCCATCCGCGCGCACAACGAAGGAGTAAGGCAACGCCGCATAACAAACCTTGCTACCCGAGTTCATGTTTAGGTCGAGCTGCAAGCCCTCATCCCTCGCCAAGCGGTACAAACGCAGCAGCGCTCGTTCGTCGTCGAAAATCTTAAGGTTAGCATCGTTCGCGCCTCCCCAGCGCCCGACCTTGTGCAGGTGAAGCCGGAAGCGTCGATCGCCGGCGAAGGCAGCAGCTAGATGTTCTACGAATGCTGGTATGCCCGAAAGGTTTTCCTGATCAATGTTTACGCGGACGGTGACAACAAAATCTCGTCGGCCGTCCTTCATGGATTCCAGGTTGTTCCAAATGGTATCAAACGTGCGGAACCCTTCTTTTCCGATTCGCTTACGGTCGTGCTCCTCCTCGTTGCCATCCAACGTAATCTGAAAGTTCCGTAAACCCAGCTCATGTAACTCTACGAAGCGATCGGGTGTTAACAGGTAGCCGTTGGTGGTCATGTGTTGCAGGAGCAACACATCGTGCTCTTGGGCCGTGCGGACAAAATACCGCGTCAAGTCAAGAACGATGTCGTAGGCGGTCAGCGGCTCCCCTCCGAACCATCCGATTTCAAGCGACTTCAGACCTAGAGCGCGCTTTTGGACCAGCCTACGAATGCCTTGTTGAACGTCCGGATGCATGCGGCCAAGTTGGAAGTCCTCGTAGCAATACACGCAGCGAAGGTTGCAATCTTCTGTGGGAAGAAGAATGAGTTGCAAATAGTCGTTGCGAAAATGGCGCGCGAGATGTTGCAGACGTGCTTGATGTAGAGCATCCTCAAACGAAGCAACTTCATCGGTATTCGTTGTGGCCACCCAACGACCCTTCAAGGTATCGAAGAAACGCGGTTCACCGTTATCCGAGTTCTTGACTTTGACTAGGTAGGGTTGGGGCTTCCTGCTCATACGTACTTATTAGGGCCAGATGCGTTGGATGAAGGTTGACGCATAGTTCATTATTCTCACAACCCTGAAGCAACCTAATGCTCTCTATCCTGAACGCGAGGAGGTAACCATGGGGAAAGAGGCAAGGAAGCGTATCCAAATTAGGCCCGAGGACTACACGGTCACCAGCGACGGCAAGGTGCTGATCCACAACGAAGAGTTGGCCAAGCACATTGCTGAAAGTCTTTCTGCGGCGGAAAGCGGCATCGAAAACGCGGAGCCCGCCAGCATGGACTTTCTGTGCCCGATCGTCCTGTAGAGGAGGCTTGCGCATGCCGGAAGAAAACACAATCATCATCGAGAACGACAGCGACGTCATCCACGTCCAGCCCGACGGCACGCTCTTGATCAACGATCCTCATTTGGCTGAAGCGCTCGCTGAAGCTCAAGCGATCGAGGAGGAAGAGGGCTTCGTGAGGTTTGTGCCCAACATCGGATGTAACAGCAACTGCAACTCCAACTGTTGATTCAAGAACGGGTCGCCACAACCGTGCGCACCGCACGGTTGTGGCGTTGGCTCATGGCTAGAGGCGCTGCGTGAACCAGTCGAGGATTTCTTCCAGGCGCTTCACCCGCCGGTCGGGGCGGCCGGAGCGGGAGAGTTCGTGGCCCTCCTCGGGCACCCGCAGGAACCGCGCCGGCACGCCGCGGCTTACCAGGGCGGCGAACCAGGTCTCGCCCTGGTCGATGGGGCAGCGGTGGTCCTGCTCGGCGTGGACGACGAGGGTGGGGGTCTTGAGGGCGTGGGCGTGGGCGAGCGGGCTCTGCTGCCAGTAACGGGAGGGGTCTTCCCACAGGCCGGCACCCAGCTCGAGCTCGGCGAAGCGGATCCCGATGTCCGAAGCGCCCCAGAAGCTCGTCCAGTTGCAGATCGAGCGCTGGGTGGCCGCGGCCTTGAACTTGTCGGGGTGGCGCGCGGTCAGCCAGTTGGTCATGAAGCCGCCGTAGGAGCCGCCCGCCACGCCCAGGCGCCCCGCGTCGAGGCCGAAGCGGTCCACCGCGGCGTCCAGGAAGCCCAGCAGATCGGCGGCGTCGGCCTCGCCCCAGCGGCCCTTGATCTGAGCGTAGTCCTGTCCGTAGCCCACCGAGCCGCGCGGATTGGCGTAGACCACCGCGAGCCCGCGGGCGCGCAGCAGGTAGAACTCGAAGAGCATCGCCCGGCCGTAGGCGGCGTGGGGGCCGCCGTGAACGTACAGGACGGCAGGGTGGGGACCGTCGCCTGCGGGCAGGAGCACCCAGCCCTGGACGTCGTGCCCCTCGGGGGCGCACCAGCGGAAGGTCTCGGGCCGGGGCCACCCCTCCAGCAGGTCGGCGTTGGGGTCGTACACCGGCTCGTCGCCGGTGTAGAGGACCGGCGGGTGGTGGTGGTCCTCGAGCAGGGTGTGGCGCACCTCCCCCTCGCTCACCGCGAAGGCCGCAAGGCTGCCCGGCAGCTCCAGCGGACCCTCGACCCGACCGTCCGGACGCAGGCGGTAGAGCCGTCCCTCGCCCGCCTCGGTGACGCTGAACCAGAAACCGCCCTCACCGTCGGGCTCGAGCGCCCGTCCGTAGCCACCGTAGTGCACGTCGGAGACGAGCGAGAGCCCCACGTAAAGCGTCTCGGGCGTCAGGCGCTCGGCTTCGCCGCCCGACCGGGGCAGCCGCCACACGCCCGGGCTCGCGCCGATGCCCGCGGCCCAGTCGTAGCCCACGAAGTAGACCCAGCCGCCGTCCTCGGAGAAGACGGGGTCGCTCACGGGTCCGAAGCCGCCCCCGATCTCGACCGCTTCCCCGCCCGGCCGCCAGCGGTACAGCCGCTGAATCCAACGGCGGCGCTCCTCGAAGTCCGCGCTCGCGACCAGCACGAGCTCGCCCGTCCGGTCGTCCCAGGCGACCGCGTCCACGTCGGTGGGCAGCTCACTGGGCGCGCTCCACTCGCCGTCCGGGTGCCGCACCCGCACCTGGAGGCTCCGCTCGGGAAGCAACCCGACCCCGTCGAACTTGAAGGGCAACCGGTCGAAAACGCGCGGCGCGTCCGGCTTCGCCGGCTCCTCGTCGCCCCGGGTCAGGACCGCCAGCGCCCCCTCGGGGCCCAGTACGTAGCCCTCCACCCCGGCCTTGAACGAGGTCAGCGGCTCGGCCTCACCCCCCGCGAGGTCGAGCCGGAAGAGCTGCTTGACCTTGTCGCGCTTGCGCAGAAAGTAAACGTATCGCCCCCCGTCCCAGCGAGGGCTAGTCGTGTCCTCCTGGGTGAGTGCGCGGCGCTGGCCGTCGCGCTGCAGCCAGAGCCGGGACCGGTAGCGGGGCGGTTCCCCCTCCTGCTCCGGCGCTTCGATGGACGTCTCCAAGAAGAGCGCGCCCCCTCCGGGACCGGGTGTGAGGTCCGAGAGGAAGCGCAGCCGGTAGAAGTCTTGCGGGTTAGGATCGGGCATGCCCCATGCTACTGACCCGCGGGTCAGTAGCGCAAGGTCACCGTGTAAACGAACTCGCGCACCTCTCCCGGCTTGAGGGTGACCACGTAGCGGTAGCCCTGGGGCGTGCGCTCGGCCCCCGGCGGCAGCTTGAGCACCAGCTCGCGGGCGCTGAAGCCCTCAGCGAGCTCCACCCGCACGGGCTGGCTGCGGGGGTTGCGAAGCGTGGTGCGGACGCGGTAGGCCTTTTCCTTTCGCTCGTCCTTCAACACCTCGACACGGCGCTCGGCGCGCCCCTCGGGGTCGGCGCCCAGCCAGACCTGGACCCGGCTCCCCTTGGCGGCGTCCTGCATGAAGGCCTGGCCCAGCAGGATGCCGTCCGCGCGTACGTTCACCAGCCCCCCCGCCAGGGCCGCGGGCGCGGTGAAGGTGTACCCACGGGTGAAGGCGATGCGCTCGATGGGGGCGAAGCTCCCCTGGTAGCGCCAGGTGTAGACGGGATCGAGGTCGGCCTTCAGGAAAGGCAGCTCGTTGACCCCGGCCTCCAGCGTCGGGGGGTTGTCGAGGACGTAGCGGTAGACCCCGCCGCCGCTGCCCCCGTAGCTCGGCATCGGCGCCGCCTCGGCGACGGCCTCCATGGCCAGGCCTCGCGCCGACTTGGCCATGACCGGAGCGCCGCCCGAACGCAGCGGCACCTCCCCGGCCACGAAGGTCAGCCGCTCGAACGCCAGCGGCCGCCCCAGACGGTTCTCCACCTTGCTCCAGCCCACGAAGCGCCCCCGGTCGGCGTCCAGCTCGTAGTAGAGGCTGTACCCCAGGTTGCGGGTCAGGTAGGCGAGCTGCGCCGCTCCCGCGCCCTCATAGAAGAAGGTCACGGCGCCGCCACGCCAGACGCGCCGGGTCTCCTCCACCCCGAGCAGCCGCACCGTCCCGTCCACCAGCGAGCCGGACAGCTCGGCGTCGGGGAACCAAGTCCAGCTCGCAGCGGGAAGCCGGACGGGTTCGTGAATCTCGGCGAACCCGTTGTAGACGAAGGCCTGCTGGGCCGCCGCGAAGCCCAGCCCCAACACCGCCAGGAGGACCGTCCAACTTTTGGTTTTCATAGGACCAGACTAACGCACCCGCCCATGAGAGGCGCTCACGGGCGGGTGCGGCAGAGCGCGAAGATCAGAAGATGTCGTCGCGGATGCAGGCCTTGTAGTGCCCCGGGGAGACCTCGCGCAGCTCGGGAACCGTCTCGGCGCACTCGGGGATGGCGTAGCGGCAGCGGGTGCGGAAGACGCAGCCCGAAGGCGGGTTGATGGGGCTGGGGATGTCGCCCTCGAGCACGATGCGCTCGCGCTTGATCGTGGGGTCGGGCACCGGCACGGCCGAGAGCAGGGCCTCGGAGTAGGGGTGCTTGGGGTTGGTGTAGAGCTCCTTGGCCGGGGCCATCTCCATAATCTTGCCCAGGTACATCACCGCGATGCGGTCGGAGACGTATTCGACAACCGCAAGGTCGTGGGCGATGAAGAGCAGCGTCAGCCCCAGTTCGTCCTTGAGGTCCTGGAGCAGGTTGACGACCTGCGCCTGAATGGAAACGTCGAGCGCGGATACGGGCTCGTCGGCGACGATGAACTCGGGGTCCACCGCGAGGGCGCGGGCGATGCCGATGCGCTGGCGCTGCCCGCCGGAGAACTCGTGGGGGTAGCGGCGCATGTGGTCCGGGGAGAGGCCCACGAGCTTGAGCAACTCGGCCACCCGGTCGGTGCGCTCCTGGGCCGTCTTGACGAGGCGGTGGATGATCAGCGGCTCGGCGATGATGTCGCCCACGGTCATCCGCGGGTTCAGCGAGGCGAAGGGGTCCTGGAAGATGATCTGCATGCGGCGGCGGAAGGGCCGCAGCTCGGGCTTGGACAGCCCCACCACGTCGGTGCCGTCGAAGATGACCTCGCCGTCGGTGGGCTCGATGAGGCGCAGGATGGTGCGGCCGACCGTCGTCTTGCCCGAACCCGACTCGCCCACGAGGCCGAGCACCTCGCCGCGGTTGACGTAGAAGCTGACGTCGTTCACCGCCTTGACGTGCCCCACGGTGCGCGAGAGGATACCGCCGCGGATCGGGAACCACTTCCTGAGGTGGTTGACTTCCATGAGGGGCGTGGCGTCCCTGGTCATGCGTGGGCCTCCTCCCTGATCTCCCGCCAGCGCACGCAGCGCACCATGTGGCCGTTACCGGCGTCCTCCAGGGGCGGGATCTCCTGGTCGCACACCCCGGGGACCGCGTACTTGCAGCGCGGGTGGAAGGCGCACCCGGGCGGCAGGAAGAGCGGGTTGGGCACGTTTCCGGGGATGGCCTCAAGCCGCTGCTGGTTGACGGCGCTCTCGTCGACGCGCGGCACCGAGTTCAAGAGGCCCATGGTGTAGGGGTGCAACGGGTCTTTGTAGGTGTTGACCACGTCGGCCTCTTCGACCGCCCGGCCCGCGTACATCACCACGACGCGGTCGGCCATCTCGGCGACCACGCCCAGGTCGTGGGTGATGAACATGATCGACATGCCGATCTCTTCCTGCAGCTTTTTCATCAGCTCCAGGATCTGCGCCTGAATGGTGACGTCGAGGGCGGTGGTGGGCTCGTCGGCGATGAGCAGGCTGGGGTTGCAGGAAAGCGCCATCGCGATCATCACGCGCTGGCGCATCCCGCCCGACATCTGGTGCGGGTAGTTCTTCAGGCGTTTGTGGGGTTCGGGAATGCCCACCAGATCGAGCATGTCGGCGGCCAGCTCCAGCGCCTCCTTCTTGCTCTTGCCCTGGTGCAGCACGATGGCCTCGGCGATCTGGTCGCCCACGGTGTAGACGGGGTTGAGCGAGGTCATCGGTTCCTGGAAGATCATGGCGATGTCGTTGCCGCGAATGCGGCGCATCTCGTGTTCGGGCAGCGAGAGCAGCTCCTTGACCTCGCCATCCTTGCCGCGGAAGTGGATTTCGCCGCCCGCGATCATCCCGGGAGGCATGGGGATCAGGCGCATCATCGCCAGCGCCGAAACCGATTTACCCGAACCCGACTCCCCTACGACGGCGAGCGTTTCACCCTTATCGATGTGATAGGAAACGCCGTCAACGGCCTTGACGATGCCTTCGTCGGTCTTGAAGTGCACCTTCAGGCCCTTGACCTCTAATAGACGCTTGTCGTTCATCTAAGCTCCTTTGGTCGCTAGTGCTCTGCGCGGGGATCGAGCGCGTCGCGCAAGGCATCTCCTAGATAGTTATACGTCAATATGCTAACAAAGATAAAGAACCCGGGGATAAACAGCCATGGCCGCTCCTTGATGGCGCTGATGCCGATCTGCTGGGCCTTCGAGAGCAGGAGCCCCCACGAAGAGGAGGGTTCCTGGATGCCCAGGCCAAGGAACGAAAGCCCCGACTCCGCGAGGATGTAGCCGGGGATGGCCAGCGAAGCGACGACGATCAGGTAGCCGAGCGTGCCCGGGATGATGTGGCGGAAGAGGATGCGCGTGTCGCCCGCGCCCAGGGCCTTGGCCGCCTGGGCGTACTCCATCTCCCGCAGCTGCAGCACGAAGCCGCGGATGTTGCGCGCCAGGCCGCCTCAGCCCACGAAGGCCAGGATGGTGAGCACGAGCAGGAAGCGCGTCGAGGAGGGCATGTCGTACTGCGCCAGCATGCCCGAGAGGATGATCAGCAGGAAGAGGCCGGGAATCGCCGCGAGGATCTCGGTGGTGCGCATGATCAGGTCGTCCACGTCGACGGCCAGCCGCCCGAAGAGGAACATCCAGACCATGGTCCCCAAGAGCCCGCCGAAGACGAGCATGGCCAGGTACCGCTCCAAACCCTCGCTGATCGAGAGGAAGCCCTGCATCGTGGTGTAGAGCACCGCAGTGGCCGCACCCCAGAAAGCGTACTGCAGCACCAGGCCGACCAGGAAGACGGGTACCCGCCGCTCGTGCACGGCCTCGCGCCAGCCCTCGGCCAGGGCGCCGCCGCTGAAGAAGCCGTTCTGCTGGGCCGCGTCTTCTTCACCGGGAGCCGCGTGGCGCTTCTGCGGCGGCCGGAAGAGGCCGCGGACGATGTGCACCCGGCTGCCCGCGTAGTAGCCGGAGATGCCGCCCATGGTGATGCCGATCAAGAGGGCGACGATCGTCGCCAGGATCCCGATCGTCAGGCTGATGCGCGCGCCGAACCAGATGCGGCTGAACATGTCGCGTCCGAAGTCGTCGGTGCCCCAGAGGAAGAGGTAGGCCTTCTCCTCGACCAGCCAGGGACCGCCCATCAGGTGCAGGTCCATGGGGATGAAGCCCAGGAACTTGTAGGGGTAGCCCTTCACGAAGAAGTAGATGGGGTACTTCTCCTCGCAGTTCTCCTTGAACTCGAGCTTGAAGGTGCGGAGGTTGCGCGAACGCTCGACCTTGCAGACGTAGGGCCGGGTCCAGCGGCCGTCCTCGGTCTTGAAGTAGACCTTGGTGGGCGGCACGAACTGCAGCTTGCGGAAGCTCTTGGCCTCGGGGTAGGGCCCGACGAAGTCGGCAAAGAGGGCGAGGGAGTAGAGCACCAGCAGCACCACGCTCGCCCAGCGGGCGAAGGGGTGGCGCCGGAAGCGCATCCACGCTTTCTGCCAGTAGCTCTGGCTGTGCTCGCCTAAGCCTTCGCGGAGGTTGGTGTCGTGGATGTCGGACATCGTGGCTCCTAGCTGTAGCGGATCCGCGGATCCACCCAAGCGAGCAAGAGGTCGGAGAGCAGGTTACCGATCATCAGCAGCACCACCGAGATCGAGATGCTGCCCATGAGAATGTAAACGTCGATGCTGAAGATGGCGTCGAGGATCATGGGCGTCAGCCCGGGCCAGGCCATCACCACCTCCACGAAGCCGGCGCCCCCGAAGAGCTCGGGAAGCAGGAAGCCGATCGAGGCGATGATGGGGATCACCGCGTTGCGCAGGATGTGTTTGTAGATGACCACGCGCTCCGACAGCCCCTTGGCGCGCGCGGTGCGCACGTAGTCCTGCATCTTGGTCTCGAGCATCTGGGTGCGCATCACGCGCGTAAGGCCTGCGGTTCCGGCGGTCCCGGCGACGATGACGGGCAGCACCGCGTGCCACATCACGTCGAGCCACTGGCGCCACTTGGGCGCCTGAAAGAAGTCGACGCCGTCGATGTAGAGCGAACGCATCCCCCCGATGGGGAAGATCTCGTGGCCGAAGGTGTCCTTGAGCCAGAGGGCGAAGTAGAGCATGAGAAGGGCGAAGAAGAAGTTGGGGACCGCCAGGCCGAAGAAGGCGAAGCTGGTCCAGAAGCGGTCGCCCCAGGAGTACTGCCTGAGGGCCGAATAGATCCCGATCGGTATGGAGACGACGTAGATGAAGACGATCGAGGAGACGACGAGCACCATGGAGTTGAGGATGCGCGGTTTGAGCACGTGCCAAACGTCGGTTTGATAGCTGAGCGAAAGGCCCAGGTAGCCCTTCATAAAACCCGACAGCCACTTGGCGTACTGGACCGTGAACGGCTGGTCCAGGCCGAAGAGGCGGCGGAAGTTCTCGATTTGTGCGCGGTCGTACGAGGGGTCCAGCTCGAGCCGGGTAATGAAGTCGCCGGGAGCCAGCTGGATCACCAGGAAAGCCAAAAAAGTAGCCCCCAGAAAGGTGGGGATCAGGTGCAGAAAGCGGCGTAGGATGTATGCGGTCATGTTTGTGAGCTCTGGAAAGTGGGGCGTGGGGGGGGGGGGGGGGGGCGCCCCCCCCCCCCCCCGGGGGGGGGGGGGGGGGGGGGGGGGGGGGGGTGAGTGGATGGCCGACCCCACAAGGGGGAGATTGTGTCGGCCCTAAACCCCCCCCCACAGGTTTAGTC